>NZ_JACEFC010000049.1 GCF_014180715.1 Nocardioides stalactiti
CCAGGTCGCGACGAGCGGGCTCCCGCCGTACTGGACGGCGACGAGGTCGCTGCCCGCGACGTGCTCCGCGAGGCGCGGGTAGCCCGCGCTGGTCCGCCGACCGAACCGGACCGCGCGGTCGCCCGACAGGTCGCGCAGGAACGTCCCGTCGTCGTCGTAGGACGAAGCCGTCACGACCAGCGGGTCGGAGCTGACCAGGGTCTCGACGCGGGTGCTCGGCGGCGCCGGCAGCGAGCGCAGCAGCCGACCGGTGTCCTGGTCGTAGACGTCGTAGGACTCGCGGTCGCCGCCGCCCTCGGGCGTCACCACGACGAGGGTCCCGTCGCTCGCAGCCTCGCCTCGGCCCAGGGTCGGGAGGGGCGAACCGTCGCTCAGCCGCAGCCGCTGGGCGCCGACGAACACGTCAGTGACGGCGACCGCGCGGTCGCCGGCGGGCACGGCGTTGACGACGACGGGTCGGCGGAGCCGGGCCTTCCAGCGCACCTGCCCGGCCACGGTGTCGACGGCGACGACGGTGCGGCAGTCCTCGAGCGGTCCGAGCACGACGACGCCCACGCCGGCGGGGTTGAGGTCGCGGGAGACCCCGCACACCTCACCGTCCAGGTCGACGGTGCTCCGCACCACGCCGGTGAGGGCGTCGTACGTCGTGACGGAGTCGCCGGCCACGACGCTGACGGCGTCGGCAGCGGGCCAGAGCCCGTCGCCGCGGGCGTCGTCGAGGTCGTGCCACACATCGCCGTCGGGCAGGGGGACCCGCCAGGCCTCCTCGAGCGCCGGCACCGCGACGCCGGTCTCGCGGTCGCCCGGGTCCTCCTCACCGGTGCAGGCGCCGAGCGACAGCAGCACCCCGACGGCGAGTGTCGCCGCGGTGCGGGTCGTTCGGGGGGCGGCCACGTCGGAGGTATCGGCCGTCAGAGTCGAGATCGGAGCCAGGCGAAGTCGGCCACGTGCTCCTCGGCGCCACCCGGCGTCTCGCACACGACGGGCGCCCGGGCGTCGCGGACGACCGCAGCGAGAAGGTCGGGGTCGATCCGCCCGGCGCCGAAGTTCGCGTGCCGGTCGGCGCCGGAGTCGAAGTCGTCGCGGCTGTCGTTGCAGTGGACCAGGTCGATCCGGCCGGTGATCTTGAGGACGTCGTCGACGATGGTCTCCAGCGGGTTGCCGCCCGCGTGGGCGTGGCAGGTGTCGAGGCAGAAGCCCACCATGTCCGCGCCCTCGGTGCCCTCGATCGCGTCCCACACGCCGGCGATCCGGTCGAGGTAGCGGGTCATCGCATTGGTGCCGCCGGCGGTGTTCTCGATGAGCAGCGGGATCTTGATGTCCGTCGCTTCGATCGCCTTGCGCCAATTGTCGAAGCCCTTGGCCGGGTCGTCCTCGTCCTGGACGTGGCCCCCGTGGACGATGAGGCCCTTGGCCCCGATCTCCGCGGCGGCGTCCATGTGCTGCTGGAGAAGCTTGCGGCTCGGGATCCGCTGCCGGTTGTTCGTCGTCGCGACGTTGATGAGGTAGGGCGCGTGCACGTAGAGGTCGACGCCCGCTGCCTCGGCGTCGGCCCGGAGCGCGTCGGCGCCGCCGTCGTAGGCAAGGACCGGGCCCTTGTAGGACTGGGGGTTGCCGAGGAAGAACTGCACGAGCGGGGCGTCGCGCTCCGTCGCCTCGCCGATCGGGTCCGTCTGGTCGACGTGGGCACCGATCCGGATCGCGCTGGGGTCGCTCATGCCCTCCAGCGTAGGAGCCGGCGCCGACGACGGAGTCGTGGGATCACCGGACGCGAGCGGGCCTGGCCTCTTACCCTCCTGGCCATGACTCCGCTGCAGATCGAGGCCGGTGGCCAGACCTACACCTTCGACGGCACCCGTCCGGTCACGATCGGGCGTGACCCCCAGTGCGACATCACCCTGACCGGGGGCACGGTCTCGCGCAGCCACGCCGAGATCCGGCCCGACGGCACCAGCTGGACGCTGGTCGACGTCGGCAGCTCCTCGGGCACGTTCAGCAACGGCACCCGGGTGAGCGAGCTCCGGTTGAGCGGGATGGGCTCGGTCCGCGTCGGCGGCCCCGACGGCGAGGAGGTCCGGTACGCCCTCGCCGGCGCCCGCCCGGCGGTCGCGCCCGACCAGGTCGCGCTCCCCGCACCGGGCCTGGAGCAGACCGTCCTCCCCGGCGGTTCCGTCCCGGGTGCCTACGTCGCCGGGCCTGCACTGCTGGTCCGGGCCGCCGGCGTGAGCAAGCGGTTCGTGCCCGGGACGATGGTGCGGATCGGTCGCGACCCCGCGAACGAGTTCGTCGTCGACGACGCGTCGGTCTCCCGGCTGCACGCCGTCGTCGAGGGGCGGCCCGACGGCTGGTGGTACGTCGACCGCTCGACCGCCGGCACGTTCGACGGTGAGGACCAGGTCCGGACGCGCAAGCTCGAGGAGCCCACGACGCTGATGCTCGGTCACCCGACCGCGGGCGTGGAGATCGAGGTCGTCCCGATCGTCGAGGCCCGGCAGGCGCAGAAGGCGATCGCCGGGAAGAAGCGCAAGCGCACCGCGCTGCTGGTCGGCGGGGTCGTCGGCGCGCTGGTCCTCGTCGGTGGCGGCGTCACCGCCGCCGCGGTGCTCGGGGACGACGACGACAGCGGGGGTGGCACGGACGCTCCGCCGGCCGCGATCCCGGGACTGTCCGAGGACGAGCTCGACCGGGCCAAGGGCGCGACGGTCTTCCTGGTGAGCGTCGAGAACGGCGAGCCGGTGAGCACGGGCTCCGGCTCGATCATCGACGAGAGCGGCCTGATCCTGACCAATGCCCACGTCGCCGACCAGAGCGCGCCCGGCTTCGAGTACCCCGCCGCGGCGCCCGACTACCTGATCGTCGGCATCCCGCCGGCCGACAACGTCGACGGGCCGGTGGAGCTGCGCTACCGCGCCAACGCGGTCGCCACCGACGGCCCGCTGGACCTGTCGGTCATCCAGATCAACGCCGACGTCGACGGCAACCCGGTCTCCCCCGATGACCTCGACCTGCCCACGCCGCTTCCGCTCGGCGACAGCAGCCAGGTGCGAACGGGCGACGAGCTGGTCGCTCTCGGCTTCCCGGGCCTCGCGGCCGTCGACCTCGAGGACCCCTTCGCACGGCCGGTCACGATCACCGAGGGCGTGGCGTCCACGATCAAGTCGGTGCCGCCGTTCGGGGACAACGCCTGGATCGAGAGCGACCTGCGGCTCGGGTCGGGCAACTCCGGCGGACCGACCATCAACGACGACGGCGAGATCATCGGCGTCAACACCGAGGTCCGGACCAGGGAGACCCAGGGCGAGGACGGTCAGGGCGGGGTGTTCACGAGCGGGTCCGCGCTGATGCGTCCGGCCCAGTGGGCCGCCGACGTCATCGCAGCGGCCGAGACCGGCCAGACCTACAGCTCCCCGTGGGTGAGCCAGATGGGCGAGGAGCCCGACGCGCCCGACATGACGACCGACGCGGCGGCCGCGGCGGCCGGGTGGTCGATCGACGGCGCCGGCACGTGCGCCAACGAGTCGACGACCGACGTACCGCAGATCCTCGCCGGGGCGACCTTCCCGGGCCGGGTCTACGCCGAGTACCTGGCGGAGGGCATCCCGGACGGGACCCCGATCGAGCTGCAGTTCTACTCCCTCGACGGTGCCACCCAGCTCGGAAGCACGCCGGCGGAGTGGCAGTTCGGCAGCGAGCAGGTGTGTGTCCCGTTCTACGTCGACATCGCCGAGTCCATCCCCGGGCTCATCGCCGTCCTCGTCGTCGGCGACCTCCAAGTGGCCAACCCGGTGATGTTCCAGTAGCCGGTCCGGGCGGCGCACGTCCGAGCGCGGGTCCTCACCGATTCGGTGGGGACCCGCCCTCGTTGTTAGCCTGTCCCGTCGCGCGGTTCCCATTAGGGGGAGCAGCGCACTGCAGAGCCCTCCTGCCACGGAGAGTCCGTGGCCGCCCAGTCCAGAGGAGGTGGAGACCGCTTTGCGTGCTTACGAAGTCATGGTCATCCTCGACCCCAGCCTTGACGAGCGCACTGTCGAGCCGTCGCTCGACAAGTACCTCAACGTCGTCCGCAAGGACGGCGGCACCGTCGACAACGTCGACATCTGGGGCCGTCGTCGTCTCGCGTACGAGATCAAGAAGAACGCCGAGGGCATCTACGCCGTCATCAACCTGACGGCCACGCCCGAGACGGTCGCCGAGTTCGACCGCCAGCTCGGTCTCAACGAGGCGATCCTGCGCACGAAGGTCCTGCGTCCCGGTTCGTGATCCGGAGCGGCGCGCGACTTGTGGACGAGACCTATCCAATGTCGGTAGGTCACGACACGATGAGCGCCGTCGTACTCCTCATCACCGAACACGAACGCTAAGGGAGACCTGAAATGGCAGGCGAGACCGTCATCACCGTCGTCGGCAACCTCGTCGACGACCCGGAGCTGCGCTTCACCCCCTCGGGTGCGGCTGTGGCGAACTTCCGGATCGCGTCGACGCCGCGCACCTTCGACCGCCAGAGCAACGAGTGGAAGGACGGCGACGCGCTGTTCCTCTCCTGCTCGGTCTGGCGTCAGGCTGCTGAGAACGTCGCGGAGTCCCTCACCAAGGGCATGCGCGTCGTTGTCCAGGGCCGGTTGAAGTCGCGGCAGTACGAGACGCGCGAGGGTGAGAAGCGCACCGTGTTCGAGATCGAGGTCGAGGAAGTCGGCCCGTCTCTGAAGTACGCCACGGCCAAGGTGGCCCGCGCCCAGCGGTCCTCCGGCGGCGGTGGCGGCTATGGCAACCAGGGTGGTGGCGGCGCCGGCTTCGGCGGCGGCGCTCCTGCCCAGGACCCGTGGGCCTCGTCGGGCCCCGGCAACCAGGGCGGCGGAGCGCCGGCCGGCGATCCGTGGGGTGCCCCGGGCGTCGGCAGCGACGAACCGCCCTTCTGATCCACATTCACCCACCACCATTCCGCCCCCGTTCGACTGACGGGGTCGGGCTCTGAGGAGGAGCACCACAATGGCCAAGGCAGTCATCCGCAAGCCGAAGAAGAAGGTTTGCCAGTTCTGCAAGGAGAAGGCGACCGGTGTCGACTACAAGGACACCGGCCTGCTTCGCAAGTTCATCTCCGACCGCGGCAAGATCCGCGCGCGTCGGGTGACCGGCAACTGCGTCCAGCACCAGCGCGACGTCGCGATCGCGGTCAAGAACGCACGTGAGGTCGCCCTGCTCCCCTACACGGCCACCGGCCGCTGATCAGGGACAGAGGAGGAGACAACACATGAAGATCATCCTGACCCAGGAGGTCGAGGGCCTCGGCTCCGCCGGCGACGTGGTGGAGGTCAAGGACGGCTACGGCCGTAACTTCCTGCTCCCGCAGAACTTCGCGATCCGTTGGACCAAGGGCGCGCAGAGCCAGGCGGACGCCATCAAGACCGCTCGCTCGGCTCGTGCCGTCCGCGACGAGGCGCACGCCGCCGACATCAAGGCCAAGCTCGAGAAGAGCCCGGTCGACGTCAAGGTCAAGGCCGGCCAGGGCGGTCGCCTGTTCGGTGCCGTCACCGTCGGTGACGTGGCCGCGGCGCTCGGCGAGGTCGCCGGCGAGGCGATCGACAAGCGGACCATCGTCCTCGGCAACGCGATCAAGACCCTCGGTTCGCACCAGGTCTCGATCAAGCTGCACGACGAGGTCTCCGCAGCGGTCGCGCTCAACATCATCCCTGCGTGAGCTGACGCAGCACGGTCGGACGGCCGGTCCCCTCGGGGACCGGCCGTCCGCGCTTTTTCGGGTGTCGTCGGCGGCCGATCCGTCAGGATGGGTGCCATGCGAAGGATCTCGAGGCTCGCTCCCGCCCTGTTCGTGACCCCGCTCGTCATCGTCGTGGCGGCGCTCGCCGGCTGCGGCGACAACTCCGACGACGGCTCGGCGCCGCCGACCTCCTCGGCGCCGTCGGTCGTCGTCAGCACCCAGACCCCGACGGACCTCGGCACGCCGACCGGGGGCATCACGACGACGGAGGGCTCCACCGCGCTGCCGTCCGCCTGCGAGGTGATCGGGGCCGCGGACGTGGCCGCCGCGTTCGCCGTACCGTTCGGGCCGGGGCAGCCGGGCGGTGGCGGGGTCGCCGAGGGCGACCTGGCCTGGCAGAGCGACAACTGCGACTGGGAGGCCGAGGACCTGCTGGAGGTCCAGCTCGCCCTGGTCGGCCCCGACGACTTCACCGAGGGTGACTTCACCTGTCCCGAGCCGACGGCGATCGCCTCGACCGTCGAGCCGGTCCCCGGCCTCGGCGACGCGGCGTACTGGGACCGCGACGACTCGCCGCCGCTCGAGGCCACGCTCCGGGTCTGCCGGGCCGACTCGTTCTTCGACATCGACCTCGAGTACGAGGACGGCGTCGACTTCGAGGGCGACCCCCAGCAGCAGGCCATCGCGCTGGCCGGCCTGGTGCTCGTGGCTCTCGGCTGAGCCGCGTGGCGCGCCGGGCGGGTGCTGTAACTCAGTGTTCAGTTCGCTCGGGGTGCGCTCGGTCCGAGGGAGCGAAAAGAACGCTGAGTTACCCCACAGCGGGATCGCCGTCCCCCTCCTCGGCCTCCTGGTCCTCCGCCGGCTCCGGCACCCCCGCCCACGGGCGGCTGCCGTAGACGAAGTAGAGGATGACGAGGACGACCTGGACCGCCTCCGCCGCGATCTCGCCGGCGGTGCCGACGGCCTCGATGTCTCCGCCGAACGCCACCGGCGGTGCGACGAGGACGAACAGGAGGGCGAGGGCCGAGAGGTTGAACAACGAGGCGGCGAGGGTCGCCTTCTGCTTGAGTGCCGCGGCGCTCAGCTCATAGGACAGGGCGGCGAAGAACCCGAAGCGGGCGAGGTCGGCAGTCCAGCCCAGCGACGGGTCGGACTCGATCCAGCGCGCGGCGGCGGGCACCACGAGAGCCACCGAGACGAGGAAGGCGACCACGCCGAGGGTGCGGAGCACGGGCACCCGGCGCTGGTCGATCGTTCCCACGAGGCCTTGGAGACCGATGAGCGCGAAGACCCAGCCGAGGGGGTCGGGGAACGGGTCGAACGTGCCGGGAGGCGCGTCGGTGGGACCGACGGCGATGAGGATCAGCCCGAACGCCAGGGCGTGCAGCGGCTTCACCGGGTCGCCCCCGTCACCAGCCAGCCGTCACCGGCCGCGCGGCGGGTGAGGGTGAGGAACCGCCCGCCCATGAACACGAGGATGAAGACCACCCAGAGCCACGGCAGGCCGCCGCCCACCCAGTCGTCGGTGACCACCGCAGCACCCAGCACGAGCGGAGCGTAGCCGCCGAGCACGGCGAGCCCGGCCCAGGCCAGGTAGCGACCGTCGCCGGCGCCGATGAGCACGCCGTCGAGCACGAACACGACGCCGGCGACGGGTTGGCCGAGGGCGGCCACGAGGAGCACCGGGACCAAGGCGTCGCGCACCGCGTCGTCGCTGGTGAAGACGACGCCGAGGACAGGACTCGCAGCGGCGAGGGCCAGCCCGGTCAGGACGCCGCTCGCGACGCCCCAGGCGACCATCCGTCGGGTGACGGCCCGGGCCGCGGCGGTGTCGCCGGCGCCGAGGTGGCGGCCGGTGAGCGCCTGGGCGGCGATCGCGATCGCGTCGAGGACGAAGGCGAGGAAGCCCCAGAGGGTCATCGCCAGCTGGTGCGTGGCGATGGGGACCGCGTCGTCGCGGGCGGCACCGGCCGAGAGCACGACGGCGTACGTCGTCACGAGCAGGGAGGCGCGCAGCGTGAGGGTCCGGACCAGGAGCGGGACGCCGGCGCGGGCTGCCGTCCGGATGCCGGGGAGGTCCGGGCGGAGCGAGGACCCCTCGCGACGGGCGGCACGGACGACGACCACGACGAGGGCGGCGGCGCACCCGACCTGCGCCAGGACCGAGCCGAGCGCGGAGCCGGCGATGTCGAGGCGGGGGACCGGCCCGACGCCGTACACGAGGACGACGTTGAGCACGAGGTTGACCACGTTGCCGACCACGGCGACGACGAGTGGCGTCCGGGTGTCCTGGAGACCGCGCAGCACGCCGGTCGCGGCGAGCATGAGCAGCAGCGGGGTGACGCCGAGCAGGGCGATGCGCAGGTAGGTCTCGGCCTGCTCGGCGACCGCTGGGCCGGGTCCGAGTACGGCGACGAGGGGCTCGGTCAGCACGATGCCGACGACGGTGGTGGGGACCCCGATCGCGACCGCGAGCCAGAGGCCGTCGACGCCCTGGGCCAGGGCCGCGTCGCGTCGTCCGGCGCCGACCTGGCGAGCGACGCCCGCGGTGGTGCCGTAGGCGAGGAAGACGCACAGGCCGACCAGGGTCTGCAGCACGACCCCGGCGATCCCGAGCCCGGCCAGCTCGGTGGTGCCGAGGTGGCCGACCACGGCCGCGTCACCGAGGAGGAACAGCGGCTCGGCCACCAGGGCGAGGAACGCGGGGACGGCGAGCCGGCCGATCTCGCGGTCGTCCTCGGTGAGTCGGGGGCGGCGCGGCTGTCGGGGGGTCATCACGGTGCGAATTCTCCGAATCCGTCGGCTGATTCCCGGGAACCGCTTGACTGTGGAAATCCCCTGGTGATAGGGCCGTGCGAGCTGACGGACGTGCGTCGGCCAGGTAACCGCCAGGTGAACGAGATTCCTGGCAACAAATTTTCGTTCCACAGGTGTGGATTCGCGTTTGCGCAGGTCAGAGGCGGGTTAGTTCGCGCTGGAACCCTCATTCCACAGCCTCCTCCCCAGCCCGTGCACACGGCTTGTGCGTGTCGTCCACTCCCGACGCCTAGTTATCCCCAACCCGGGCTCCGACCTGGGGATAGGCCGCTGTCCCTCGGCCCCGTCACTGCCGTAGGTTCGGCCGGGTCGAGTCTCTCGCACGGCCACCGGGGACGGCGCGTGCCGGGTTCTGTCGGACCCCGGCGTCAGCATGCCGGAGCACGTGTCCGACCGGGCGGCTCGACCGCGTCCGTGGGGTCTGACCGAGGAAGAGGGGAACCGTGAGTCTCGCCGAGGTGCCGCCGCCGGACGACGAGTGGGGCGACGGACCGGTCGCGTACGCACCGGGTTCCGCACCCTCGGGCGGGCGCACGCCACCGCAGGACATGGCGGCCGAGCAGTCGGTCCTCGGCGCGATGATGATCTCCAAGGACGCCATCGCCGACGTCCTCGAGGCGGTCCGCGGCGTCGACTTCTACCGGCCCGCCCACGAGTCGGTCTACGACGCGATCATCGACCTCTACGGCCGCGGCGAGCCCGCGGACATGGTCACCGTCGCCGGCGAGCTCCAGCGGCGCGGCGACCTGCAGAAGATCGGCGGCGCGCCCTACCTCCACACGCTCGCGGCCAACGTCCCGATCGCGGCCAACGCCGGCTACTACGCCGAGATCGTCCGTGAGAAGGCGATCCTGCGCAGGCTCGTCGACGCCGGCACCAAGATCGTCCAGATCGGCTACGCCGGCGAGGGCGAGGTCGACCACATCGTCGACGCAGCCCAGGCCGAGGTCTACGGCGTCACCGACCGGCGCAAGGCCGAGGACTACGCCCCGCTCTCCGACATCATGGACGGCGTCCTCGACGAGATCGAGGCCATCGAGAACCGTGAGGCCGGCATCTACGGCGTGCCCACCGGCTTCGCCGACCTCGACGACCTCACCAACGGCCTCCACGCCGGCCAGATGATCATCGTCGCGGCCCGTCCCGCCATGGGGAAGTCGACGCTGGCCCTCGACTTCTGCCGGTCGGCGTCGGTGCACAACAACCTGACCAGCGTCTTCTTCAGCCTGGAGATGACGCGCGCCGAGATCACGATGCGCCTCCTCTCCGCCGAGGGCCGGATCCCCCTCAACCACATGCGCAACGGCAAGATGACCACCGAGGAGTGGGACCGGCTGGCCCGCCACGTGGCCAAGGTGTCGGCCGCGCCGATGTTCATCGACGACAGCCCGAACATGACGATGATGGAGATCCGCGCCAAGGCGCGGCGCCTGAAGCAGCGTCATGACCTCAAGCTCATCGTCATCGACTACATGCAGCTGATGACCTCCGGCAAGAAGGTGGAGTCCCGCCAGCTCGAGGTCTCGGAGTTCTCCCGCCAGATCAAGCTCCTCGCCAAGGAGCTCGAGGTCCCCGTGATCGCGCTCTCGCAGCTCAACCGTGGTCCCGAGCAGCGCGCCGACAAGAAGCCGATGATGAGCGACCTCCGCGAATCGGGCAGCCTCGAGCAGGACGCCGACATGGTGATCCTGCTGCACCGCGAGGACGTCTACGAGAAGGAGTCGACCCGTCCCGGCGAGGCCGACCTGATCGTCGCCAAGCACCGCAACGGCGCCACCCGCGACATCACCGTCGCCTTCCAGGGCCACTACTCGCGCTTCGTCGACATGGCCCACTGACCGGGCCCGCCGTCAGCCAGGGCCCTCGGGGTGGGTCAGGTCGTAGGCGCGGGCGAGCTTCTGGGGGACGACCATCCGCCAGGCGTCGACCACGAGCTCGCGGGCCTCGACGGGGTCGAGCTCGGCGAGGCGGGCATGGACCCAGTTGAAGCGGAGGTCGGAGTCGCGGGGCAGCACGAACTTGTGCGGCTCGCCGGCGACGAGGGCGGCGCGCTCCTCTTTGGGGAAGGCAAAGCCCATGACCGTCTCGTCCTGGGAGAAACCCGCGTAGACGATCTGTCCGACCCGGAAGCGCAGGCTGCCCCGCACCCAGGCCAGGTAGGACCGCTCGAGCTGCTCGCCCAGCGGGCGCACGTCGTCGACCACCGCCACGGTCTGATCCTCCTCCCTCCCCATGCTGGAGCGTCGTCACCAGGTCGACCGCCGACGCGGCCAGGACTCATCGCCCGCTACCGTCGCGCCCCATGAGGACAGTCGTGGTGACGGGCGCGGGCCCGGACTCCCTGGGCCTGGCGACCGCGGTGGCGTTGCGCGACCTCGGCTGGCGGGTGCTGGTCTCGACCCGCACCGAGCCGGTCGAGGGCTTCGCGTGGCACCCGCTCGACCTCGCGTCCGCCGCGTCGGTGGCGGCGTACGCCGACTGGGTGACGGCCACGACCGACCGCCTCGACGTCCTCGTCAACGCCGGCATCCACCTCGACCTCCGCTCGACGTGGACCGAGGCGCCGCTCGTCGACGGGCACGAGATCCACTGGCGGACCAACTACCTCGGCACCGCCCACCTGACCCGGCTGCTGCTGCCGAGCCTGGTCACGACGGCCCAGCGGTACGACGAGGCGCGGGTCGTGCACGTCGTGTCCAAGCTCCACGAGCGCGGCACCAACGAGGCCCTCTTCGCGGGCGTGCACCCCTACCGCTCGTGGGTGGCCTACGGAACGTCCAAGCTGGCGCTGGTCCACGACGCGGTGTCGCTCACCGAGCGGCACGGCGGTGAGGGGCTGCGCGGATACGCGGTGCACCCCGGCGCGGTCTTCACGAAGGTCGCCGACCGCGGTCTGGAGACCAGTCCGGTGCTCGGCCGGCTCCGGCGGCTCGGCCGTCCGCTGGAGCGGCGGATGCTGCTGACCCCGGAGCAGGGTGCGCGGACCTCGGTGCGCTGCGCGACGGAGCCCGCCCTGGCCCCGGGCTACTACAGCGACGGCACTGCCGCCTCGCCGTCGCCGGCGGCGGGCGACGCCGCTGCCCGCACCCGGCTGTGGGACGAGACGACCGACTGGGTGGCGGGGCAGCGACCGACCGCCTGAGCCTGACGGGACGAAGGTCCCGCGTGTCAGGGGGACTCCGCCCGTACCCCGAAAGCTCCCGGGCAGCGACGCTGGAGCCATGAACAACGTGCTGCACGGGACGATCGTGGTCGGGGCGGACGGCTCCCCGGAAGCGGACCGGGCGGTCCAGTGGGCTGCCGAGCAGGCTGTGCTCGAGCGCCGCCCGCTGGTGGTGATCACCGCAGCCACGCCGACCCCCGCGTTGGTCGCTGCTGGGTCCGCCGCCGCCTACCTGCCGGGGCCGGATGAGCTGCTCGATGCCGCGCGGGCCATCGCCCAGCGCGGTGCGACGCTGGCCGGCGCGCACCGACCGGGGCTGGAGGTCTTCCCGGTCGCCGTCACGGGCAGCCCGCGCACCGTGCTGACCGAGGCGATGGAGGGCGCCGACCTGCTCGTCCTCGGCTCGCGTGGCCGGGGGCCCGTGCTGAGCAAGCTGCTCGGGTCGGTCGGTGCGAGCGTCGTTCGCCGAGCCACGTGCGCCGTGGTCGTGTGCCGTCCCGGCACCGAGCTCCGGGTCAAGCGCGGCGTGCTCGTCGGCGCTGACGGCACGGCGGAGTCGTTGCCTGTCCTGGACTTCGCCTACCGCCAGGCATCGCTGCGGTCGCAGCCGCTGACGGTGCTGCACACGTTCGTCGACGGACTCGTCGGCGTGGACGGGCCGCGGCTCGTGACCGACCCGCGCGACGAGGTCGCCGAGCGGTTGCTGCTCGCGGAGTCGGTCGCCGGGTTCGGCGAGCGTTACCCGGAGGTGCGCACCGAGCTGAAGGTCGCGCGCGGTCTTGCCGCCGAGACGCTCGGTGTGATCGCCGATGAGCACGACCTGGTCGTGGTGGGCCACCACGCGACCGACTCCCTCACCCGGCGCCTGTCGAGCGCCCTCGCGACCGCCGTCCTCGAGCGGTCCCACACGCCGGTCGCCGTCGTGCCCGAGACGGCGGCGACCACCCCTCTCCATCCCTCCCAGCGAACGGATCAATGAAAATGACTGCTCTCCACCACGAGACCGCCGCCGACGTCCTCGTCGAGCCGGACGTCGTCACCCACAGCACGGCCCGGCGTGCCCTCGCCGCGCTCCGGATCGGCGTCGGCCTGACCTTCCTGTGGGCCTTCGCCGACAAGCTCCTCGCGCTCGGGTTCCACACCGGCGCCAATGACCAGACCGGCGCCGTCGACCGGTTCGGTCCCGACGCGTGGATCAACGGCGGCAGCCCGACGTTCGGCTTCCTCTCCTTCGGCGTGCCGGCGGACAACCCGCTGCACGACTTCTTCACGGGGATGGCCGGTGACGCCTGGGCCGACTGGTTGTTCATGCTCGGCCTGGCTGGGATCGGTCTCGCCCTCACCCTCGGGGTCGCGATGCGCCCGGCCGCCATCGCCGGAGCGGTCCTGTACGGCCTGATGTGGTTGGCGTCGTTCCCCCTCGAGAACAACCCGGTCCTCGACGACCACCTCATCGGAGCGTTCACCGTCGTCGTCCTCGCCGCCACGCTCGCCGGTGACACCTGGGGGCTCGGGGCGCGCTGGGGTCGGACCGGGCTGGTGCGGCGGCTGCCCGTCCTGCGCTGAGGCTCGAGCGGCCCGCGGAGAGGTCCCGGAGGTCAGTCCCTCAGGGGCCGGGCCGCATCGCCCAGCGGATCGCGGCAACCGCCCCACCGCCCAGCCCGCGGACGACCGTCCGCTCGGCCACTGGCAGCCACGGCAGTCGGAGGTGGGAGCGGGTCCAGAGCGGCATCAGCCCGATCGCTGCCGAGGTGAGGACCGCGTACGGCGCTCGCGCCACGAGCGGCAGCGGAGGCTTGAGCAGCAGGTAGCGCACGGCCTCGCGCGCGTCGGCCGAGCCCCGCAGCTCGGGACGGAAGTCGGCGAGCATCGCGCGGAGCTCGGCCTCGGTCGTCGGCGGGTCGACGACGCCCAGGCGCGCCGCGATCTCGGCCGTCTGGGCGACGTACTCGTCGCGTCCGGCCTGGTCGAGCGGCCGTTCGCCGTAGACCTGGTGGGCGAGGAGGAAGCTGTCGATCTCCGCGACATGGACCCAGAGCAGGAGCCGGGGGTCGCTCGCGCGGTACGGCGAGCCGTCGGGGCCGATGCCGGTCACCCGGTCGTGGATCGCGCGGACGGCGCCGACGGCCTGCTCGGCGTCGGCGGCCGTGCCGAAGGTGGTGACGGCCAGGAACCGGCTGGTCCGTGCCAACCGCCCCCACATGTCGCCGCGGTAGCCGGAGTGCTCCGCCACCGCCCGCATCGCGACGGGGTGGAGGGTCTGCATCAGCAGCGCCCGGATCCCCCCGACGAACATCGACGCGTCCCCGTGGACGCGGGTGATCGCGGTGTCGGGCTCGAACCAACGCGGTCCCGGTGTGTCGTGGATCCGCGCGCGGTGCCGGTGTCCGTCCGGTCCGGCCACGCGCAGGAAGAGAGCCTCGCCCAGCCGTCGCCGGGCTCCGGTGAGCGGCGGCAGGCGGTCGACGGTCGTCGTCATCCGTCCACGGTAGAGGCCGACCGAAATGACCGCAGCGGCATCGCCTCGTCCGGGGACCTCGCCACCGGACCGTGGTTAGGTTGGCGCCATGCAACAGGTCCGTGCTGTCGTCGCCCGCGCCAAGGGCGCCCCTGTCGAGATCGTCACCATCAACGTCCCCGACCCTGGTCCGGGCGAGGCGGTCGTCAAGGTGCTCACCTGCGGGGTGTGCCACACCGACCTCCACTACCGGGAGGGCGGCATCAACGACGACTACCCGTTCCTGCTGGGGCACGAGGCCTCAGGGATCGTGGAGGCGGTCGGCCCCGACGTCACCGGCGTCGCGCCGGGTGACTTCGTGGTCCTCAACTGGCGAGCGGTCTGCGGGGAGTGCCGGGCCTGCAAGCGCGGCGACCTCCACTACTGCTTCGCCACTCACAACGCGACCCAGAAGATGACGTTGGCCGACGGACCCGACGTGGGCAAGGAGCTCTCGCCGGCGCTGGGGATCGGGGCGTTCGCCGAGAAGACGCTGGTCGCTGCGGGCCAGTGCACGAAGGTCGACCCGGCCGCCCGTCCGGCGGCCGTCGGGCTGCTCGGCTGCGGCGTCATGGCAGGGATCGGCGCGGCCATCAACACCGGCGGCGTGACGCGGGGCCGCAGCATCGCGGTCATCGGCTGCGGCGGCGTCGGGGTCGCGGCCATCGCTGGTGCGGCGCTGGCCGGAGCGAGCCCGATCATCGCGGTCGACATCGACGCCAAGAAGCTCGAGCAGGCCAGGGCCATGGGGGCGACCCACACGATCGACTCGTCGGCGACCGACCCGGTCGAGGAGATCAAGCGGATCTGCGCGGAGACCTACGAGGGCGCGGACGGCGCGGACGTCGTGGTGGAGGCCGTCGGCCGCCCGGAGACCTGGAAGCAGGGCTTCTACGCCCGCGACCTGGCGGGCACCCTGGTCCTGGTCGGCGTCCCCACCCCGGACATGAAGGTCCCCGATCTTCCCCTGATCGACGTCTTCGGCCGCGGCGGGGCGCTCAAGTCCAGCTGGTACGGAGACTGCCTGCCGAGCCGCGACTTCCCGTTGCTCGTCGACCTCTACCTCCAGGGCCGGCTCGACCTCGACGCGTTCGTCACCGAGGAGATCGGACTGGGCGACATCGAGGCGGCCTTCGAGCGGATGCACCACGGCGACGTCCTGCGCTCGGTGGTCGTCCTCTGATGCCCACCAGCTCAGCGCGGGTCGACCACGCCGTCAGCAGCGGCACGTTCAGCCTCGACGGCGAGACCTTCGACGTCGACAACAACATCTGGGTCGTGGGAGACGACCAGGAGTGCGTCGTCATCGACGCGCCGCACTCGGGCGCTGACATCCTGGCCGTCGTCGGGGGCCGCAAGGTCAAGGCGATCGTCTGTACGCACGCGCACGACGACCACGTCCGCGTGGCACCGGCGCTCCGTGACGAGGTCGCGGCACCGATCCTGCTGCACCCCGACGACCGGCCGCTCTGGGAGCTCACCCACGGCGGCGCCGACGACATCGACGGCTACCTGTGGGACGTCGACCTCTCCGACGGGATGGCGATCGAGGTCGGCGGGACGACGCTGACGGTGATCCACACGCCGGGCCACGCGCCCGGCGCCGTGTGCCTGCATGCTCCCGACCTCGGCTGCGTCTTCACCGGCGACACCTTGTTCCACGGCGGACCCGGTGCGACCGGCCGCTCCTTCAGCGACCGGCCCACCCTCGAGGCGTCCATCCGGGCCCGCCTCTTCGCACTGCCCGACGACACCGTGGTCCACACCGGCCACGGTGACGACACCACGATCGGCGCCGAGCGGGCCGTGCTCGGGGACTGAGGTCCGAGGTCAGACCCCGAGGCCGGCGATCAGGTCCTCGACGCGGCGGCGGATCTCGTCGCGGATCGGCCGGACGGCCTCGATGCCCTGGCCGGCGGGGTCGTCGAGGGCCCAGTCCTCGTAGCGCTTGCCGGGGTAGAACGGGCAGGCGTCGCCGCAGCCCATCGTGATGACGACGTCGGCCTGCTGCACGGCGGTGTCGGTGAGGACCTTGGGTTGGGCGGACGCGATGTCGACGCCGACCTCGGCCATCGCGTCGACCGCGACCGGGTTGATCTCGTTCTTCGGTTGCGATCCGGCCGAGAGGACCTCGACGCGGTCGCCGGCGAGGTGCTGGAGGAAGCCGGCAGCCATCTGGGAGCGACCGGCGTTGTGGACGCAGACGAACAGGACGGTGGGGGTCACGGTGTCTCCTGGGAGGGGGAAGGGTGCAGCAGCCGGACGACGACGGCGCCGAGTGCGCCCCCGACCAGCTGCATGAGGACGAAGAGCAGGACCGATGACGGCGCGATGCCGGCGAAGGTGTCGGACAGGGTGCGGGCCAGGGTGACCGCGGGGTTGGCGAAGCTGGTGGAGCTGGTGAACCAGTACGCCGCGGCGATGTAGCCGCCGACGGCGAACGCGACCGTCTCGATCCGCTCCGAGCGGAGCGCGCCGAAGACGACGAGCACCAGCCCGAGCGTCGCGACCACCTCACCGAGCAGGAGGTCGCCGCCGGTCCGCTCGGTGGTCGACACCGACACCGCGTCGAGGTCGAACATCAGGTTCGCGACGACGGCACCGAGGCCGCCCCCGACCACCTGGGCGACGATGAGCACCGCGGTGTCGACGGTGCCGATCCGGCCGAGCGCCCGCTCGACCAGGGTCACGACCGGGTTGAACGACGCCGAGACCGGCTGGAACGCGATGATGAGGGCGACCAGCGCGGCGCCGGTGGCGATGCTGTTCTCCAGCAGCTGGAGACCGACGTCGTCGGGGGACAGCCGGGACGCGGCGATCCCGGAGCCGATCACGGCCGCGACGAGGAACGCCGTACCGAGCAGCTCGGCCAGCGCCCGGCGTGCGAGCGGGGTCATCGGTCACCTCCTGCGGTCGCGGCGAGGGCGGCACTGACGAGGGCGATCACGGCGAGCACGGCGAACAGCCCACCATGCCCGCCGGTCGCGGCGGCCACCGCCGCCCCGAAAGCGGGCGAGAGTGCGGCGGCGATCCCGGCGGGAGCCTGGAAGATCCCGTTGAGGACGGCGTACCGATCGGTGCCCCAGTGGTCGCTCACGATGGTGGCACCGACGAGCGTGAACAGCCCGCGAGCCGCACCGCTGACGACCGCGACGGCGATGAGGAACGTCGCTGGTCCGGGCACCACTGCGAGCACGACGAGCGTCGCGGCGAGGACGGCCAGGATCAGGGCGGCGCGCGGGTTCGGCGCCAGGATCCGGTCGAGGGCGGGATAGAGCACCCGCCCGAGGACCTGCCCGGCGCCGCTGAGACCGAGCGCCCAGGCCGCGAGCTGGACGGACATGCCCTGCTCGGTGAGCAGCGGGACCAGGTGGACCAGCGAGGTGTACATCGCCAGGGCCGCCAGGGCACCCGCGGCGCCGAGCTGGAGGAAGGTCCTGCTGGTCAGCACGGCGCGGTCGCGGACGACGTGCTCGTGGGTGGTCGGCGTCGCGTGCCAGGTGAGGCGGAGCGCGAGGGCGTGGGTCGGCGTGGTCACGACGAGCATCACCCCGGCCAGCACCAGGTAGGTGCCGCGCCACCCGAGCTCGTCGCCGAGGAAGGCGGTGAGCGGCGCGAACACGGTCGAGGCGAAGCCGGCCACCAGGGTGAGCGTGGTGATCGCCCGGACCCGTCCTGACCCGAACCAGTGGGTGAGGGCGACGAACGCGGGCGGGTAGAACGTGCCGGCGCTGGCCGCCCCCGCCACCAGCCACGCCAGCACGAAGACCGGGTACGACGGCGCGAGCCCGACCAGCGCGAGGGCACCGGCCCCGAGCACGCTGCCCGCGGTCATCACCCACCGCGGGCCGCTGCGCTGCAGGGCCCGGCCGGCGACGACCCCCGCCAGCGCGCCGAAGAGGCTCCCGGCGGAGAACGCCGCGGTGACCGCGGTCGCCGACCATCCCGTGTCGTCGACGATCGCCGGCGCGAGGACGGTGAAGGCGTAGTAGAGGACGCCGTAGCTGACGGTGACGGTGACGCACAGGGCGACGAGGACGCTGCGCGCCCGCGGGTCGGGTGTCGTCTCTCCGGTGATCCCGACGAGGTCGGCGGCCGGCGCGTCAGAGCTGGACAGGGGTCCTCCCGATCTCCAGGAGGTCCGGCGCCGGACCGCAGCACCCGCCGCCGGCGCTCTCGGGGTCGTCGAACACGCCCGCGCCGCCGCAGACGCCGGTGTCCGGGGGCACCAGCTCGACCCGGGCCGCTGCCTCGTGGTCGCCGGCGAGCTGGGCGACGACGCTGCGGACCTGCTCGTAGCCGGTGAGCGCGAGGAACGTCGGCGCCCGCCCGTAGGACTTCATCCCCACCAGGTAGAGGTCGGGCTCGGGCTGGGCGAGGTCGGCCGCACCGGTCGCCTGGACCGAGCCGCAGGAGTGGATGTTGGGGTCGATCTCCGCAGCGATCCGGCGCGGCGCCTCCAGCGTCGGGTCGAGGTCGAGCCGCACCTCGCTGAGGAAGGTGAGGTCGGGACGGAAGCCGGTGAGCACGACGACCGTGTCGGCCGGCGGCAGTGAACGACCGTCCTCGCCGACGAGGACCGCACGGCCGTCGTCGCCCCGGACCTCCGCGGTGCGGAAGCCGGTCACGAGATCGACGGAGCCGGACTCGACCGCCTGCCGCGCGCGCTGCCCGAGGGCGCCGCGCTCGGGGAGCTCGTCGGCAGCGCCGCCGCCGAACGTGGTCGACCCGACGACCCGGCGGATCGCCCAGGTCACACGGGTGTCGGGATGGGTGCGAGCGATCTCGACGAGCTCGTGGATCGCGTTGAACGCCGAGTCTCCGGCGCCGACCACGACGGTGTGCCGTCCGGCGAACCGCTCCGGCTCGGCGCGGTTCGGCACCTGCGAGGTGAGCAGGTCGGCCGCCTGTCGTTCGCCGAGGGCGGGGATCCCGTCGGCCCCCGCCGGGTTGGGGCGCCGCCACGTCCCGGACGCGTCGATGACCGCCCGCGCCTCGAGCCGTTGCTCGTGACCTGCACTGTCGACGACGTGCACGGTGAACGGCTGCTCGGCCCGGTCGGCGTCGACCAGGCGGTCGCGGCCCTTGCGGGAGACCCCGGTGACCCGGGCGTCGTACCGGACCCGGTCGCCGAGCTCGGCGGCGAGCGGAGCGAGGTAGTGCTCGATCCACTCCGCGCCGGTCGGGTAGCCGCCGGTCGGGGCGACCCACCCGGTCGGGGCCAGCAGCCGGGCTGAGGCGGAGTCGACCAGCTCGGGCCAGGCCGAGAAGAGTCGGACGTGGCCCCACTCGGCGACAGCCGCCGCCGGACCGGTGCCGGTCTCGAGCACCAGGGGCTCCAGTCCGCGCTCCAGCAGGTGGGCGGCCGCGGCCAGCCCCTGGGGGCCGGCTCCGATCACCACGACGGGCAGTGCGTTCATTGTTCCATCCTCGCATAGAAGTTCATCGATGGGATGACCTTGCAGGACGCATCGACAAATGTCAATGGATGAGGCAGAATGTCGCCATGCCCTCCGCGCTCCCGATGATCCAGCCCGACGACCTGGCGGCCTGCTGCTCGCCCGTCATCGGTGGCGTCGTCAGCGACGAGGCGGCCGAGACGCTGGCCCGGATGTTCAAGGCGCTGGGCGACCCGACCCGGGTCAAGCTGCTCTCGCTCATCGCTGCTGCCGAGCAGGGCGAGGCCTGCATCTGCGACATGACCGAGCCGGTCGGGCTCAGCCAGCCGACGGTCTCCCACCACATGCGGCTCCTCGTCGAGGCCGGTCTCGCGACCCGTGAGCAGCGGGGCAAGTGGGCCTATTACCGCGTCGCCCCGGACGCGCTCCGGGCCCTGGCGTCGGCCCTGGCTCCCATCGCCTGCTGAAGGGAAACGCTGGCGCCGAGAAATAGAACATGTTCTACTTCTCGGCATGATCTCCACCGTCGTCTGGGGCACGGGCAACGTCGGCCGTGCCGCCATCCGTGCCGTGCACGCCCACCCCTCCCTCGAGCTCACGGCGGTCGTGGTCCGCGACCCCGCGAAGGTCGGCCAGGACGCGGGTGACCTCGCCGACCTCGGGACGCCGACCGGCGTCGCCGCGACCGATGACCTCGACGGCGTCCTGGCCGCGAGGCCGCAGGCGCTCGTCTACGCCGTGACCGGGGACGGCCGCGATGCGGAGGCGTTCGCCGACGTGCTCAAGGCGGTCGGAGCCGGCTGCATCGTCGTGACCCCGTCGCTCTACCCGCTCTACGACCCGCGCAACGCGCCGGCCGAGATGATGGAGCCGCTCAACGCCGCGGTCGCAGCGGGCGGCGGCGCGTTCTTCGGCAACGGCGTCGACCCGGGCTGGGGCAACGACATCCTCCCCGCCCTCCTCACCGGTGTCGGTACGGCGATCGACGAGGTCCGGTGCCAGGAGATCTTCGACTACTCGACGTACGACGCCGAGGACTCGGTTCGCTACCTGGTCGGGATGGGCCAGCCGATGGACTACGAGCCGCTGATGACGGCGCCGACCGTCCCGACGATGGTGTGGGGAGGCCAGGTGCGGATGATCGCCCGCGCCCTCGGCGTGGAGGTCGAGGAGATCCGCGAGTCCGTCGTACGGGACGCGCTGGCCGCGACCGTGACCACCGAGGCGATGGGCGACTTCGACGCCGGCACCCAGGGTGGTGTGCGGTTCGAGGTGCAGGGCATCGTCGGAGGTGAGCCGCGCATCGTGATCGAGCACGTCACCCGGATCCATCCGTCCGCGGCGCCGCACTGGCCGCAGGCACCCAACGGCGTGGGCGCGCACCGCGTCATCATCGAGGGCCGTCCGCGGATCGAGGTCACCCTCGAGGCGACCGACGAGGGCGGCAACCCGGCAGCGGGCGGCAACGCGACGGCCGTCGGCCGCCTGGTCAACGCGATCGACTGGTTGGCCGAGGCCGGCCCCGGCGTCTACGACGCCTTCGACGTGCCGCTCCGGCCGCTCACCGGTCGCCTCGGTGCCGCTGCCCGCGAGGCGGTGACGGCATGAACCTGCGGATCGACATCCCCGAGGACAAGGACCCGATCGGCTACGTCTGGGGCGAGATCGTCCCCAAGATCGGCGGCGCGGCGTCCGGCCTCTCCCTGGCGGTCTACGCCCACACCACCCTGGGCCTGCGTGAGTTCGAGGCGGCCCGGCTCCGGATCGCCCAGATCAACGGGTGCATCTTCTGCCTCGACTGGCGCACCGATCGGGACGGCGAGAAGGTCGAGCCGACCTTCATCGACGCCGTCGAGCAGTGGCGCACCACCGACGCGTTCGACGAGCGGACCCGGCTCGCGGCCGAGTACGCCGAGCGCTACGCGGTGGACCACCACGGCCTCGACGAGGACTTCTGGGGGCGCATGAAGGCCGCCTACTCGGACGCAGAGATCGTCGAGATCAGCATGTGCATCGGGTCGTGGCTCGCGTTCGGGCGCCTCAACCACGTGCTCGGCATCGACGGCGTCTGCAAGCTCCCGAGCACACTGGGTTAGTGAGCTCCGCACTTCCGCCCGGACCGTCGTGGCCCGACCTCCTGCAGGCCGTCGTGGTCATGCAGTACCGGCCGCGGGTGATGGGTGCGCTGCACCGCAAGCACGGCGACGTGTTCTCGGTGCGGATGCCCTACGGGCCGAGCGGCTCGATGGTCACCGTCGTGATCCTGGCCGACCCCGTCCACATCCGCGAGGTCTTCGCCGGGCCGACGGGTGTCTTCCACGCAGGCGAGGGCAACGTCAGCCTGCTCGACGTCATGGGCGCGCACTCCCTGCTCCTCCTGGACGACGAGGACCACGTACGGGCGAAGCGGCTGCTGATGCCGGCGTTCACGGGGCGCGCCATCGAGGGCTACCGCGGTCTGGTCGCCGACCTCGCCCGCGCCGAGGTCGGCCGCTGGCCGGACGAGGGGCGGGTCGTCGCGGTGGACCGGATGCAGGCGATCACCCTCGAGATCATCCTGCGGGTGATCTTCGGGATCACCGACGGGCGACGGCTCGAGGAGATGCGCCCGTTGGTGAAGGCCATCGCCAACGTCGGCCTGCTCCAGATGTTCGCGTGGCGCTACCGCCGGCTCCAGAAGCTGCCGCCCTGGGCGGGGTTCCTGGCCAAGCAGCGCCGGCTGGACGAGCTGATCTACGCCGAGATCGCCGACCGGCGCGAAGACCCGGGCCTGGCCGGCCGCGAGGACCTGCTGTCCCGACTGCTCCGCAGCCGCGAGGGGGACGACGCCCTGACCGACGCCGAGCTCCGCGACCAGCTGGTCACGTTCCTGCTCGCGGGGCACGAGACCACGGCGACCACGCTCGGCTGGACCCTGCACGAGATCGCCCACCGGCCCGAGGTCCAGGAGGCCGCGGTGCGGGCGGCGCGGAGCGGCCCCGACGGCGACGCCTACCTCGAGGCCGTCGTGAAGGAGGCGATGCGGCTGCGGCCGGTGATCTTCCAGGCCACGCGCACGCTCACCGAGCCGGTCACCATCGCCGGCTACGACCTCCCGGCCGGGGTGGTGGTGTCCCCGGCGCTCGGGCTGATGGGGGTGCACCCTGGACACCACGACGACCCGCTCGACTTCCGTCCCGAGCGATTCCTCGACACCTCGCCGCCCCCGAACACGTGGATCCCCTTCGGCGGGGGCGCGCGGCGCTGCATCGGCGCGACCTTCTCGCTGATGGAGTCGGTCGAGATCCTGCGCGAGGTGCTCACCCGGTACGACGTCGCGCCCGCGGACGGCGCGCCGGACCGGCTCCAGCCGCGCGGCATCATCAACGCGCCGCACCGCGGGGCGCGGATCGACCTCAGGCGCCGTCACCCGGCTGATCGAGCAGGAATCAAGAAGCGTCGGTCCGTGCCCCGCGCCTAGCGTCGGGGACATGAGCTCCATCGACACCCTCACCCTCGAAGTGGCCGACCCGCAGGCGGCCCAGACCTTCTACGCTGCCGCGTTCGGCGAGCACTCGCCCGTGCGTGTCCGTCGTGCCGAGGACCCCACGTCGGGCTTCCGCGGCTTCTCCATCTCCCTCGTCGTGTCCCAGCCGAGCACCGTGCGTGCGCTCGTCGACGCCGCGGTCGCGGCGGGAGCGACCACCCTCAAGCCGACCGCGAAGTCCTTCTGGGGCGTCGGCGGCGTGGTCCAGGCGCCCGACGGGACGATCTGGAAGATCGCCACCTCGGCGAAGAAGGACACCGACCCGACCGATCGCTCGGTCGAGGAGGTCGTCCTCCTGCTCGGCGCCGCCGACGTCGCCGCGAGCAAGCGGTTCTACGTCGAGCAGGGCCTGGAGGTCGCCAAGAGCTTCGGCCGCAAGTACGTCGAGTTCGCCAGCCCCGCGAGCAAGGTCAAGCTGGCGCTCTACGGCCGCAAGGCCGCTGCCAAGGACGCCGGCGTCCCCGTCGACGGCACCGGCTCGCACCGCCTGGTGATCGGGAGCGGGGTCGGGTCGTTCACCGACCCCGACGGCTTCGTCTGGGAGAACTGAAGCGACGTCGTGCCCGACGGACTACGCTCCCGCGCGTGAGCTCTCCTGCCGGACGACCAGAGGAGCGGCCCGAGGGGCGCGCCGAGGAACGTCCGCCGTCGTTCCTGCGCAACCTGGCCACGACCCTGCCGTTCGTGCTGCTGTGCGGCATCGTCGGGCCGATCTTCCTGTTCTTCTACTTCGCCCTGGGCTCGTTCCAGGAAGAGGTCGGCTGGATGCTGTGGACCGGGCTCGGGGTGACGATCCTCGACGTCGTCCTCGGCTTCGGGATCGCCGCTGCCCGGACGAGGTCGCAGCACCGGACCTACCGTCTGCGGCGGACCGGCAAGCGCGGCTACGCCGAGATCGTGAACCTCGAGCAGACGGGGATCCGGATCAACGACGAGCCGCTGCTCTCCGTGCACGTCCGGATCTCCGGCGAGGACCTCGCGACGTTCGAGGCCCAGTCCCAGACGGTCATCGCGGACTTCCGGCTGCCGCTGCTCTACAGCGGTCCGATGCCGGTGCTCGTGGACCCCGAGTCCCTGGAGTGGGAGTTCGACTGGGACGCCGCGCGCCCCGGCATCGCGACGGCGCCCCTCGTCGCGGCGTTCGCGCCCCCGGTGGCCGGCGACCCGCGCCCGCGCGCGGAGCGCCTCGCCGAGCTCGACGACCTGCTCCAGAAGGACCTCATCGCGCGCGAGGAGTACGACGCCACCCGGGCCCGGATCCTCGGCGAGATCTAGGGCGTGGCTCTCGAGCCCACGCCTGCTGCGCCGGGTTTCCGACTCGACCTGGCGGCGTTCAGGCAGGCACGAGCTCGAGGTAGTGCACCTCGGTGAGCGGTCGGCTGAGCCGTTCGAAGAGGCGCTGCCCGAGGGTCCACTGCGACCGGATGGTCCGGGCCGCCCGGACCCGCTCCGCCTCGTCGGCCAGCACGCGGCCGGTGGCGGCGACGGGGTCGCCGAGGGGTTTGCCGGTGACGGTGCAGGGCGCGATCAGCGCGCGGGGGTCGCGCCGGAGACGCTTGGCCTTGTAGGCGTTGACCTCGGTCCAGACGTAGAGCCGCTCGCCGTCGCGGGCGAACCAGACCGGTGCGGGCACCGCCGAACCGTCGCGCTTGTAGGTGACGAGCAGGCAGTGGTGGTGGCCGGCGAGCTCGTCGAAGCCTCCGGTGCGGACGGGCCGGTCGAGCACTGTGTGGGCGCTGTCGTCCATCGCCGCGACCATCGGGCGCTTCGCGATCCCGATGACGCGCCGCGACAGCGCCTCGGGGAGCCTCATCGGCGGTTCACCAGGCAGGTCGAGGTGCCGTGGGCGACCAGGCGGCCGTCCTCGTCGACGACCTTGCCCTCCGCGGTGGCGATCCGGCCGCCGACATGGATCGTGCGGCCGGTGGCGGTGAGCCGCTGGCCGGCCGTCGAGACCGACCCGGTGTAGTTCACCGTGATGTCGACCGTGGCGTAGGACTCCCCGGGCTCCAGGGTCGTGTGGACGGCGCACCCCATGACCGAGTCGAGGAGGGTCGCGCAGATCCCGCCGTGCACGTTGCCCATCGGGTTGGCGAAGTCGGGACGGGTGGTGAGGGCGAACGCGACCTCGCCGTGCTCGATCTCGACGAGCTCCATGCCGAGGAGGTTGCCGATGAAGGGCACGTCGGCGGAGAAGCCGCTCATCATCCTCAGCTGCTCCAGCCCTGACATCTCGGTGAGCGCGGTCATCCTGTTCCTCTCGATAGACTGATCGGTCTATGAGAGCATGGATGGATCGATCGGTCTAGTGGAGGTGACGATGGCGACACCCGATGCCGCCGGGCCGCGGGAGCGGCTCCTGGCCAGCGCGATCACCCTGGTGCGACAGCGGGGCGTGGCCGGCACCGGACTCAACGACCTGCTGGCGCACAGCCGTACCGCGCGCGGCTCCATCTACCAGCACTTCCCGGGCGGCAAGGACGAGCTGGTCGCAGCCTCGACCCGGCTGGCCGGCCAGGTGGTGGTCGGCCGGGCGGCCCGCGCCGCCGAGCTGGACGACCCGGTCGCGATCGTCCACCAGGTCGTCGAGCGCGCGCGGCGCGGGCTGCTGGAGCACGACTTCGGCCTCGGCTGCCCGATCGTCGCCGCGGCCGTCTCCGGGCCCGACCACGATCCGGCCGTCCGGGCGGCGGCCGAGACCCTCGATCGGTGGGTCGAGGTGCTGTGCGACGGCCTCGAGCGCACCGGCCTGGAGCGTCGTACGGCCGAGGGCGTGGCGAGCCTCGTCGTCAGTGCGGTCGAGGGCGCCCTGCTGCACGCGCGGGCCGCCCGGTCGGTGGTTCCGCTGGACCACGTCGAGGAGCAGCTGACCTTCCTGGTGCAGGCGCAGTCAGCCGCAGGGCAGTGCGCCACCGACTGACGGTGCAAGGGGTGTCCTCGGTCACTGCGGTCGCGGTGATCCGGCCGTAGTCTTGGCCGTCGTCGGACGCATCGGCGTGACCAAGGCCACGGCCGACGGCCACCCATTTACTACACTACTGTAGTAAGTTCGTCGCGATCCCCCAGCGCGAGGAACCCGCATGACCATCCCCCGGCCCAGCCCCCTGACGACGGCGCTCGTCACCGGCGCCTCGACGCCGATCGGCGCCGCGCTGGCGCACCAGCTCGCCGCCCGCGCGCACCACCTGACGCTCGTCGCGCGGCGCACCGAGCAGCTCGATGAGCTGGCTGCACGGATCCGAGCCGAGCACCGGGTCGGCGTCGAGGTCATGGCCTGCGACCTGGCCGACCCCGACGCCCGCGCCCGGCTGCTCGAGCGGATCGCGTTCCGGGGACGACAGGTCGCCGTCCTGGTCAACAACGCCGGCGGTGCCACCGGAGGGGACTTCGTCGGGATCGACACCGCCGACGAGATCACGCAGGTGCGGGTCCTCGTCGAGGCCGTGGTCGACCTCACCTCCCGGATCCTGCCCGGCATGGTGGAGCGCGGGGGCGGCGCCGTCCTCAACGTGGCGTCCACCGCTGGACTCCAGCCGCTGCCGTGGAGCGCCGGCTACGCCGCTGCGAAGGCGCACACGATCGCCTTCACCGAGGCGCTGCACCACGAGCTCGCCGGGCGCGGTGTCTCGGTGACGGCTCTCTGTCCCGGCCCGGTGCGGTCCGGGGATGCTGGTGAGGCCGGCGAGCAGGCGACCCGGGGCATGCCCCAGGCGGTGTCACAGGCGATGTCGGTCCCGCCCGAGACGGTCGCCGAGATCGCGATCGCGAGCCTCGAGCGCAACCGCCGGGTCGTCGTGCCGGGTGCGATGGTGCGCCTCACCGCGCTCGGTTCGAAGCTGACCCCGAAGACCTTCCAGCTCCCGGCACTGCGTCGCGCGATGCAGCCGAGCCCGGCTCAGCCGGCGTCGGACACGGCCGCGGACCGGTCGACCTCGTCGATGAACCGATAGATCTCCGCCATCGCGCGGCGCGACTCCGGGAGACCGAACAGCTGGAAGACGTGGAGCTGACCCGGCCAGACCTGGAGCTCGCAGTGGCCGCCCGCCTCCCGCTGGACGCGGGCGAACAGCTCGGCGTCGGCCGACATCATCTCCCGGCCCCCGGCCTGGATGAGCACCGGCGGCAGGTCGGGCCCGGCCTCGCGGGAGACGTCGAAGCGCGGGTCGTGCCGATCGCCGGTCCGCAGGTGGTGGCGGATCACCCGACGTGCGAACCGCGGGTGCACCGTCGGGTCCTTGGTACGACGGGCAGCGGCGGCGGCGCAGTCGAAGGACGCGTCGACGAGGGGCGAGAGCAGGACCAGGCCGGCCGGCATCGCCATCCCGGCCCGCCGCAGCTCGCCGCACAGGGACAGGGAGAGGTGGCCGCCGGCCGAGTCGCCGGCGACGACGATGTCCTGCGCGCGGAAACTCTGCTCGAGCAGCCAGAGGTAGCCGTTGACGACGTCCTCGTGGGCGGCCGGGAACTGGNCCGTTGACGACGTCCTCGTGGGCGGCCGGGAACTGGTAGCGCGGTCCCATCCGGTAGTCGAGGGAGAAGACGCCGCGGCCGGTCTTGCGGCCCAGCGCGTAGGTCAGCCCACGGTGGGTGCGCGGCGAGCAGACGGCGTAGGCGCTGCCGTGGATGTAGTAGACGATCTTGGTGCCCGCCGCCGGGACGCCGCCGACCCACTCGCCCCGCACCTGGCGGTCACCGAACCCGGAACGTACGGTCTCGTGCGGGATCCGGTCGAAGCCGCCGGCCCGGCACGCGGCCTCGAGGGCGGCGCGCAGCGGCGCGACGGCCAGGGCGGGTGCCGGCACCACGGTCGAGACCGGGTAGAGCGTGAGCCGCGCGGCGCGCGCGAGGTGGACGCTGGCGCGGGACGGCGCCCGCTCGAACCTCATCGTCAGGTCGGACACAGGCCCAGTAGAGCAGCACTCCAGGTCATCTGTCCGGAACTCCGGTCGCTCACCGTCCCGGTGATGCCTGACGCCCGCCAGGTAAGGGTCGCTTTCCTTGTAGGGGATGATCGCGCGACGTGAGCACCACGACCGAGCGGCCCGGGGGCCGCGCGCCCTGGACGCCCTGGCGGACCGTGGTCGCCTTCGGCCTGGTGAGCATGGCTGCCGACATGGTCTACGAGGGCATGCGCGCCCTGTCCGGACCTCTGCTCGGGACCCTCGGTGCCTCGGCGCTGACGGTCGGTCTCGTCACCGGCGCCGGCGAGGCGGTCGCGCTCGTGCTGCGCCTGGTCACCGGTCCCTGGGCCGACCGGAGCCAGCGGCACTGGCGGCTCACCGTCGTCGGTTACGGCATGACCGCCGTGAGCGTGCCGCTGCTCGCCGTCACCCCGTTCCTCGGGAGCGCCGGGCTCGCGGTCGCGGCGACGCTCATCCTGGTCGAGCGGACCGGCAAGGCGGTCCGCAGTCCGTCGAAGTCGGCGCTGCTCGCGCGGATGGCGCGGACCACGGGCCGGGGCAAGGGCTTCGGGGTCCACAAGGCGATGGACCAGGTGGGCGCCTTCGCCGGCCCGCTGCTCCTCGCCGGGGCGGCGGCCCTGACCGGGGTCCTGTGGCCGGGCTTCGCGCTGCTGGCGATCCCGGGCCTGGTCTCGATGCTGCTGCTCGCGCAGCTGCGGCGGCGGGTGCCGTCGGTGGCCCAGCCGGATCCCGAGGACCTCGAGGAGCCTGCCGAGGGACCCGACGCCACCGCGTCCCCGGAGGCGTCGCCGACCGCTGCGGCACGCCGCTTCGGTGTCGGCGCCCTCGGCCTCGACCTGCCTGGCTCCTTCCACCTCTTCTCGCTCTCGGCCGCGCTGACGACCGCCGGGCTGATGACCTTCGGCGTCATCTCGTTCCAGCTCGTCGACAACGGACTGGTCGCGATCGCCGTGGTGCCCGTGGTCTATGCCCTCGCGATGGCGATCGAGGCGGTCGCGGCTCTCGCGACCGGTGACCTGTTCGACCGGTGGGGCGGCCGGATCCTGCTCGTGGTCCCGCCGCTCGTGGCGACCGTGCCGCTGCTGGTGTTCGCCGACACCCTGGCCGTGGTCCTCGTCGGCGTCGTCGTCTGGGGCATCGCCACCGCGGTACAGGACTCGACGGTCAAGGCCTACGTCGCCGACCTCGTCCCGTCTCGCCGCCGGGCCTCGGCGTACGGCGTCTTCGCGGCCGTCCAGGGCATGGGTGCCCTCGGCGGTGGGGCGCTCGCCGGAGCCCTCGTCGTCCACCACCTCCCGGTGCTGGTCGGGGTGGTGGCCGTCCTCCAGGTCGTGGCGCTCGGGCTCCTGCTGCGGACCCTGCGCCGGGTCCGCTAGGCCGCTCGCCGCTCGACTCCCGGCGCCAGCAGCGGCGCTGCCTTGTCCCAGATCTCGTCGGGGATCGGCGTCGGCCGCAGGGTCTGGCCGTCGAGGAAGACGACGACCCGGTGTCCGTCGGCGTGCACCACGCTGTGGTCGGCCGAGAGCACCTCGAAGCGGTAGGTGACGCTCGTCGTCCCGGCCCGCTCGACCCAGAAGTGCACGTCGACGTCGCTGATGCCGACCACCGGCTGGTGGTAGGTGAGCGACAGCTCGCGGATGACGAGGACCGAGGTCGCCGGGTCGATCTCCCAGCCCGCGTCGGCCCAGTAGTCGATGACGGCGTTGTCGAAGAGCAGGGCATAGCGCGCGTGGTGCAGCATCCCGAACCCGTCGAGGTCGTCGAGGTAGACCCGCTTGCGGAGGGTGACGCCGGTGGTGTCGGGCATGGTGAGCTCCTGAAAGTCTGCGTTCGATCGGTCGTGTAGTTCGGCAACAGTACGACCGAATGGACGTTTACGTCCAGTCGTGCGTAGAGTTGTGATCATGACCACGCCGACCACCCCGGCCCCGATCGACCCCGCCCCGAGCGTCGACGGGCGCCGGGCGCGCGGTGACGTGACCCGGCGGCGGGGCGCTCGCGAGGCCGCGATGG
>NZ_JACEFC010000005.1 GCF_014180715.1 Nocardioides stalactiti
TCCGCGACGATAGGTGATCGCGACGACCGGCACCCCGGATCGCTCCGCGATCCGGCGGCAGGTCGCGTCGTGGGTGTCGAGGTCGCCCTCGATGAACCCCCCGCCATGGATGTAGACGAGCAACGGGCCCGGTCCCTCGGCGAGCGGGACGGACGGCACGTAGCGCCGCGCGGGGCGGCCGGCGACCTGGAGGTCGTGGGTCGCGCCGATCGCCTGCTGGCCGCCCACGAGGGCCGTCTCGTGACGCATGTTCGCGCGCATCTTCTCGATCGGGATCGTCTCGTCCCGCCGCCGCGCGATCGACTGGAGGCGCAGCAGCATCTGCAGGTCCGGAGCGAGGGTCTGACCGTCTGCCCTGACGGCGCGACCGGCCACCAGCCGGCGAACGGGAGACGGAGCAGCCATCGCGGCCCGCAGGACGCCGGCCTCGGCGATCTCGAGAAGGTTCACGGGGACTGACCCTAGCCAGCGGGCCGCAGGGCCTTCCACGCCCCGTTCGACACCGCGCGTTCACCCGGCGGTGCCAGACTTCACTCCATGTCGCAGGAGCTGGTCCCCGAACCGATCGACGTCACCCCCCTCAGCGGGAGCGGCCCGGTCGACGAGGCGTCGCCGTACGCGCCGTCAGCGGCCGAGCTCGACGCGATCTCCGAGGTCGCCGACCGGTTCCTGGACCGGGAGCTGTCGTGGCTGCGCTTCAACCAGCGGGTGCTGGAGCTGGCCGAGGACACCGACCTGCCGCTGCTCGAGCGGACCCGGTTCCTGGCGATCTTCACGAGCAACCTCGATGAGTTCTTCATGGTCCGCGTGGCCGGCCTCAAGCGCCGCATCGCGACCGGGCTCGCGGTCCGGGCCGTGTCCGGGAAGCTGCCACTGGAGGTCCTGCAGACGATCTGGGAGCAGGCCGGTGCCCTCTCCCACCGGCACGCGGCCGTGTTCCGGGACATCGTCGCGCCCGCTCTCAGCAACGAGGGCATCGACCTGGTTCGCTGGGCCGACCTGGACCGCGAGGAGCAGCGGGCCTGCAAGAAGCTGTTCAAGGACCGGGTGTTCCCCGTCCTGACGCCGCTCGCGGTCGACCCGGCGCACCCGTTCCCCTACATCTCCGGCCTGTCCCTCAACCTGGCCGTCGTCGTCCGCAACCCCAAGACCGACAAGAAGCACTTCGCGCGGGTGAAGGTGCCCTCCAACTTCGACCGGTTCGTCGCCCTCGGCAACGACCGGTTCGTGCCGCTCGAGGACGTCATCAGCGAGCACCTCGCGCGACTCTTCCCCGGCATGGACGTGCTCGAGGCGCACACCTTCCGGGTGACCCGCAACGAGGACGTCGAGGTCGAGGAGGACGACGCCGAGAACCTGCTGGCAGCCCTGGAGAAGGAGCTGCTGCGCCGCAAGTTCGGGCCCCCCGTCCGCCTCGAGGTCGAGGAGTCGATCTCCCCCTCCGTGCTGGAGCTGCTCGTCTCCGAGCTCGACATCAGCATGGAGGAGGTCGTCCGCCTGCCCGGCCCCCTCGACCTGCGCGGCCTGCACGACATCGCCGACCTCGGCCGGGAGGACCTCAAGTACCCGGCCTTCGTCCCGAGCACCCACCCGCTCCTGGCCGAGGTCGAGTCGGCGGGGCCGGTCGACGTCTTCAAGTCGCTACGGCGCAACGACGTGCTGCTCCACCACCCCTACGACTCGTTCGCGACGTCGGTGCAGCGCTTCATCGAGCAGGCGGCTGCGGACCCGCACGTCCTCGCGATCAAGCAGACCGTCTACCGGACCTCCGGCGACTCCCCCATCATCGACGCGCTCATCGACGCCGCCGAGGCCGGCAAGCAGGTCATGGCGCTGGTGGAGATCAAGGCCCGCTTCGACGAGTCGGCCAACATCCGCTGGGCCCGCAAGCTGGAGCAGGCCGGATGCCACGTCGTCTACGGGTTGGTGGGTCTCAAGACCCACTGCAAGCTGGCGATGGTCGTCCGCGACGAGCCGGACGGGATCCGCCGCTACACCCACATCGGCACCGGCAACTACAACAGCAAGACCGCGCGTCACTACGAGGACCTCGGGCTGCTCACCACCAACGAGGCGATCGGCGATGACGTCGCCCACCTCTTCAACAACCTCAGCGGCTGGTCGCGCAAGGCCCGGTACGGCGAGCTGATGGTGGCGCCCGACTCGGTCCGGTCCGGCCTGGTCGACCACATCTACGCCGAGATCGAGCACCACCGCGCCGGTCGGCCGTCCGGGATCCGGATGAAGGTGAACTCGCTCGTCGACGAGCAGGTCATCGACGCGCTCTACCTGGCGTCCAACGCGGGCGTCCCCGTCGAGCTCTTCATCCGCGGCATCTGCGCCCTCCGGCCGGGCGTGCCGGGCCTGTCGGAGAACATCACGGTCCGCTCGATCCTGGGTCGCTTCCTCGAGCACAGCCGGATCTTCTGGTTCGCGAGCGGCGGCGAGTCGTCGGCGTGGATCGGTTCGGCCGACATGATGCACCGCAACCTCGACCGACGGGTCGAGGTGCTGGTGAGGCTCCCCACCCGCGAGAACGTGGTCGCGGTCGAGGCGCTGCTGGACCAGGCGTTCGCCGAGGAGACCGACGCGTGGGAGCTGCGCGAGGACGGCGAGTGGAAGCGGCACCGGGGGCCGGTGCACCTCCAGGAGGCGCTCATCGAGGCGCAACGCACCCGCCGCCACGGCTGAGCCGCCGCCGCGCCAGATGGACGCGCGGTGGAGAGAAGGTGAACAGCAGGTGACGCGCGGTCTGCTGTGGTCCAGCCCACTTCGGAACTCGTGCGGGCGGTTTTGACGTCAGGAGACGTTCACCCCCTAGCATGATGCCGTTCCTCTCCGCCTCAACGGGAGTCCAAGTGGGTCTGCGTCTGCGTCCGGTCGACACCTCTTTCTACGACCTCTTCACGAAGTCAGCACAGCACCTCGTCCTGGGAGCCGAGCTCCTGGCCGAGATGATGGCCGACAACTCCGACAAGGCCGACGTCGCCGAGCGCATGCGCGAGGCCGAGCACCGGGCCGACGAGACCACGCACGAGATCGTCAAGAAGGTCAACAGCACCTTCGTGACGCCGTTCGACCGCGAGGACATCTACTCGCTGGGCTCGGGCCTGGACGACGTGATGGACATGATGGACGAGGCCGTCGACCTCATCCTCCTCTACGAGGTCTCCGCCCTGCCTGCGGAGATGTCCGAGCAGGTCGGCGTCATCCAGCGTTGCGCCGAGCTCACCGCCGAGTCGATGCCGCGCCTCCAGTCGATGAAGTCGCTCGAGGACTACTGGATCGAGATCAACCGGCTCGAGAACACCGGCGACAAGAACCACCGCCGGATGCTGGCGAGCCTCTTCTCCGGTGAGTACAAGACGATCGACGTGCTCAAGCTGAAGGACATCGAGGAGTCTCTCGAGGGCGCGATCGACGCGTTCGAGAAGGTCGCCAACATCGTCGAGCAGATCGCCGTCAAGGAAAGCTGACAAGGCACGACTGTGGATGTCACCCTCGCGATCGTGATCGCGGTCGTCGTGGTCGCGCTCGTCTTCGACTACACGAACGGCTTCCACGACGCCGCCAACGCCATCGCCACGTCGGTGTCGACGCGTGCGCTGACCCCGCGGATCGCCCTGGCCCTCGCCGCGGTCATGAACTTCGTCGGCGCCTTCCTCGGCCAGAAGGTCGCGCACACGGTGAGCGACACCATCTCCCCACCCGAGACCAACCACGGGTTGATCATCGTGATGGCAGGGCTCGTCGGGGCCATCGCGTGGAACCTCATCACCTGGTACTTCGGTCTGCCTTCGTCGTCCTCGCACGCGCTCATCGGTGGCCTGGTCGGCGCCGCCGTGGCAGGCGGCGTGACCGTCTCCTGGAGCACGGTGCTCGAGAAGGTCGTCATCCCGATGTTCCTGTCGCCGCTGTTCGCCTTCGGCGCCGGCTTCCTCGCGATGCTCGCGGTCTACTGGATCTTCCGGAGGGCCAACCCGCACAAGGCCAACAAGGGCTTCCGGATCGCGCAGACGATCTCGGCTGCCGCGATGGCGCTCGGCCACGGCCTCCAGGACGCGCAGAAGACGATGGGCGTCATCTTCCTGGCCCTCGTGACCGGCGGCTACGTCGCCACCGAGGAAGCCGGCGGGGAGCGGCCCCTCTGGGTCATCTCCTCCGCGGCCGCGGCCACCCGCCGGCCCAGGATCATCCACCTCGACCCGCCGCAGGGCTTCGCTGCCGAGTCGGTCGCCGCGTCGGTGCTCTACACGACCGCCTACGTCTACGAAGCGCCGATCTCCACCACCCACACCATCACCTCGGCGGTGATGGGTGTCGGTGCGACCAAGAGGCTCTCGGCGGTCCGTTGGGGCGTCGCCCGGACGATCCTCACCGCCTGGGTCCTGACCTTCCCGATGGCAGCGTCGGTCGCCGCAGTGACCTACTGGATCCTGCACCTCATCACGCAGATCTGACCCCAGGTCAGGGCGACTCGACCGTGAGCGAGTACCCCCGGCCACGGATCCGTCGTACGTCGGCGGCGGCGCCGAGGCGGTGCCGCAGCCGGGTGACGTGCATGGCGATGGTGTTGCCGCTCGGCCGGCGGCTCGCCGGTCCCCAGAGGGCCTCGCGGAGCTCGTCGTCGGTCACCACCCCGGGTGCGCGGAGCATCAGCGCCCGGAGGAGCTCGAACTCCTTGAGCGGCAGGTCCGCGATCCGGTGGCCATCGATCTGGACCCGGTAGGCCGAGGCGTCGAGCTCGATCGGGCCGAACTCCAGCCGGACGTGGTTCTCCAGGGAGTGCGGCGTGTGGCTGAGGAGCTCCCAGAGGTGGTCGGCCGTGTAGGGCCGCGCCACGACCGCGCTCGCTCCGGCCAGCATCAGGCCGCCGACGTCAGCCGCGTGGTCGTGCTCCAGCGCAGCGACGACGTACGGCGCCCCGTGGTTGCGGATCGCGGTCACGAACTCGACGGCCGACAGGCCGGGCGCCTCGGGGGACACCACGACCGTGTGCGGGTCGAGCCGCCCGAACTCGATGAGCCCGTCGACCGTGGTCGACACCCAGGTCACGTGGACCCCGCGACCCGCCATGCTGTCGGTGAGCCCGGCCACGTCCGCGGCCGGGTCGACGACGAGCACCTGGGCACCGGCCGTCTCGGCCCACCGGTGCAGGTAGGAGCGGACGTTCACCTCCCGCGACGACCTCACCGGGGTCACCGGGGTCACCGGGACGCCGTCGGGGTCCTTGCGGGAGAGCTGGCGCCGCCCGGAACGTGCGCCCATGTCCGGATCAGCCGAAGCGGCCCGAGATGTAGGCCTCGGTGCGCTCGTCGGCAGGGTTGGAGAACAGCTGCTTCGTCCGGTCGAACTCGACGAGCAACCCGGTCCGGTTGCCGGTGGTCTCATCGGGCTTGGCCGTGAAGAACGCGGTTCGGTCGGAGACCCGCGCCGCCTGCTGCATGTTGTGGGTCACGATGATGATCGTGAAGTCCTTGCGCATCTCGAGCATCAGGTCCTCGATCTTCGCCGTGGCGATCGGGTCGAGGGCCGAGCACGGCTCGTCCATGAGGATGACGTCGGGCTTGGTCGCGATGGTCCGCGCGATGCAGAGCCGCTGCTGCTGACCACCCGAGAGGCCGTACGCCGACTGCTTGAGCTTGTCCTTGACCTCGTCCCAGAGGGCGGCACCGCGGAGCGCCTCCTCCACCAGGTCGTCCATGTTGTCGACCTTCATGCCGATGACCCGCGGGCCGTAGGCGATGTTGTCGTAGATGGACTTGGGGAACGGGTTGGGCTTCTGGAACACCATCCCGATGTGCTGGCGCACGGCGATCGGGTCGACCTTCGAGCCGTAGATGTTCTGCCCGTGGTAGTTGATCTCGCCCTCGACCCGCGCACCGGGCACCAGGTCGTTCATCCGGTTCAGGCAGCGCAGCACGGTCGACTTGCCACAGCCCGACGGGCCGATCAGCGCGGTGATCTCGTTCCTGCCGAACGTCAGGTTGACGTCGTGGACGGCGTGGAAGTCGTTGTAGAAGACGTTGAGGTGGAACGTCTCCATGACCGACTCGGCCGGCACCTCGCCGATGGTGCTGTGGGCGGCCTCTTCGTCGATGGACAGCTTGAGGCCCATCGGCTCCTCGGAGCTCGTGGTCGCGGTTGCGGGTTCGGTGGACATGTCCGGCTCCTACCAGGATCGCTGGAACTTGTTGCGGATGATGATGGCGAGGGCGTTCATGCCGAGGATCATGGCCAGCAGGACGATGATGCCTGCTGAAGCGGCCTGACGCACGATCTCTCGCGAGCTCTGCGCGGCGTCGTAGATCTCGAGCGGGAACGCCTCGATCTTGCTGGTGATGTAGGGCAGCTCGGGGGCGAAGTTGATCGCGCCGAAGCCGATCATGACCAGCGGGGCGGCCTCGCCGATCGCTCGGGAGAGGCCGAGGATGGTGCCGGTCGCGATGCCGGGCACGGCCGACGGCAGGGTCTGCCGCCAGGTCGTCTGCCAGACCGTCGCCCCCAGGGCGAGCGACCCCTGCCGGATCTCGTCCGGCACCGAGCGCAGCGCCTCCCGGGTGGTGATGATGACGACGGGGAGGATGAGGAGCGAGAGCGCCACAGCGCCACCGATCGCGATGCCGCGCTCGGCCCCGACCGCGGCCATCAGGCTCGCGGCGAGCATGCCGTAGATCACCGCCGGGACAGCCGCGAGGTTCTGCAGGTTGACCTCGACGATCCGGCTGAACCGCGAGGTCTTGCTCGAGAACTCCTCGAGGTAGACCGCCGCGGCGACACCGAGCGGGATCGCCATCAGCGCGGTCGTGATCATCAGGATCACCGAGCCCACGATGCCGGACTTGAAGCCGGTGTACGCCGCGGAGAGGTCCTTCGGGTCACGCCCGGTCGCCGCCAGCGCCTCGGCGCGCTCCGGGTCGAAGCTCTGCGTGTACTGCGTGAAGAGCTCCTTGTCGAAGCGGTCTGCGCCCGAGATCGCGGTGTCGACGATCAGCGCGAACAGCACGACGACTCCGAAGAACAGGGAGAACCAGAGGGCGCCCAGGAACACGAGCGACGTGAGGTTGCGGTCCTGGCTCTTGCCGGTCGCGAGCGTCGACGTGGTGACGGCGGATGCGGTCGCTGCCGCTGCGGTGCTCATCAGTAGGCCTGCCTGAAACGACGGACGATGGCGATGCTGATCATGTTCATGACGAACGTGATCACGAACAGCAGCAGTGCCACCGCGAAGAGGTACTTGTACTCGGTCGACTCGACCGGCGACTCGCCCAGCGCGGTGCGGGCGATGGTGCCGGTCATGGTCTCGTGACCCTCGCCGGGGTCGAGCGAGGTGTTCTTGATCGACCCGCAGGCCATCAGCACGATCATCGTCTCGCCGACCGCACGCGAGACGCCGAGCACGACGGCGGCGGCGATGCCGGAGAGTGCCGCAGGGAAGACGACGCGGAGCGTCGTCTGCATCCGGTTGGCACCCATGGCCAGCGATCCCTGCCGCAGCGCCAGCGGGACCGCCGACAGTGCGTCCTCGGAGAGCGACGCGACGGTCGGGATGATCATGACCCCGAGGACGAGCCCACCACCCAACGGGTTGTAGGCGCTGATCTCGAGCCCGAGCCAGTCCTGAAGCACCACGGGGATGACGAAGAAGACGGCGAAGAAGCCGTAGACGACCGACGGGACGCCCGCCAGCAGCTCGACCGTGGGCTTGAGCCACTTGCGAGCACGCTTGGAGGCGTACTCCGAGAGGTACATCGCCGCACCGAGGCCGATGGGGACCGCGACCATCAGGGCGATGACCGTCGTCATGCCCGTCCCCATGATGAGAGGGAACACGGCGTACGACGAGTCGGTGTCGGCGGTGAAGAACTCGCCTGCCGGCACCCGACGGAAGAACTCGATCGCTGGCTCGAGCACGGCGAAGAGGATGCCCGCGGTCACCAGGACCGAGGCACCGGCGGCGGTCACGAGCGCCGCCTTGATGACGGCCTCGCCGCGACGCGGTCGGGCCGTGAGAACGGGGGCCGAGCCCGCCCCGGAGGGCGGGCTCGGCTGGGTCAGTGCCGTCATGAGATTGCTCTGACTCTCCCTGTCGATCGCTTCTTCAGCTGCCGATGCCGGCCAGGGCGGCCTGGGTCGCGGCGTAGTCGGTCTCGTTCAACGGGATGAAGGCAGCGCCGGCCGCGATCGTCTCGAGGTTGGCGATGTAGTAGTCCGTGAACTCCTTGACCGCGGCGTTGTCGTTGTACGACGCGTTGTTCACGTAGATGAAGAGCGGGCGTGCGAGCGGCGAGTAGCTGCCGTCCTGCGCGGTCTCGGCCGAAGGGGCGACACAACCGGAGCCACCGTCGATCTCGAGGGCCTTCACCTTGTCGGTGTTCTCCTCGAAGTACGTGTAGCCGAAGAAGCCGACCGCACCCTGGGTGCCGGCGACACCGGTCACGAGCACGTTGTCGTCCTCGGAGGACTCGAAGTCGTTGCGGAGCGCGGGCTCCTCGGCGTCACCGTCGACGACCTCGGAGGCCATGTAGTCGTAGGTGCCGGAGTCGGTGCCGGGGATGAAGCCGGTGATCTCCTCGTCGGGGAACTCGGGGTTGATGTCCTGCCAGTTCGTGGCCTTCGAGCCGGGCTTGAGCAGGGCGATCAGCTCGTCGACGGTCAGGCAGTCGATGTCGAGCTCGGGGTTGACCACGACGGTCAGCGCGTCGGTCGCGACGAGCAGCTCGGTGTACTCGATGCCGTTGTCGGCACAGATCGGCGCCTCCTCGTCGTCCTTGATCGGACGCGAGGCGTCGGAGATGTCGGTCTCGCCGGCGCAGAAGACCTCGAAGCCGCCGCCGGTACCGGACTGGCCGACGGAGACCTGGATCGCGGAGCCGTCCGCCGTCATGAGCTCCTGAGCCGCGGTGGTCATCGGGTAGACGGTCGAGGAGCCGTCGACGGCGACCTCGCCCTCGACGGTGGTGTCGAGCGAGTAGTCGCCCGAGCCGGTGCCGCCGTCGGTGTTGTCGTCGCCCTTGTCGTCCTCGCCGCCACAGGCGGTCAGGAGGAGTGCCAGCGCGGCGACGCCGGGGACGAGCGCCCGACGAATGGTGGTGCTGTTCAAGAGATCTGCCTCTCAGACATGAGGGGCATCGAACCTGCACCCCTCGTGCATTGGATATCGCTTTACGTCGAGGACGCTAAGCAGCCCGGGTAACGCAACCCTCCGGCAGACCTGAACGGACGGTGAACAGGCGGGGAAGCATGGCTGGCGGACCGCGACCCACATCACACCCGCTGGCGCGGCGACGCTTGCTGAGCACGCACGCCAGCGAGCTCAGCGGACGGCGTGGCGCTCCACGGCGACGACGGCGCTCTTGCGCACGTGCACGATGAGCATCTCGGCGGTGGCGAGCTCCTCACCACGGCTCCCGACCCGCAGGCCGAGGGCGTCGAGCACCTCGGGGAGCACCGGCCGGTGGGTGCACAGCACCGCTCCCTGGTCACCGTCGAGGACGTCGTCCACGACCCTCTGGACGCCCTTGGCGGTGACGTCCTCCTCGCTCAGGCGGCGGCGGGTCTCGATCTCCCAGCCGGTCGTCTGGGCGTAGGGGAGCACGGTCTGCAGGCAGCGGGTGCTCGGCGAGGACACCACCCGGGTGACGTCGTAGGCGGCCAGCAGCGGCACGAGCCGCTCGGCCGCCAGCTCCCCGGTCTTCAGGAGCGGGCGCAGCCGGTCGTCCGCCCGCCAGGTACGACGGGACCGGGCACGGGCGTGCCGCAGGACGATCACCGCGTGCGTGCGGCGTCGTACCTTGAGGGCCTCGGCGAGCGTGGCCCGGTCATAGGCATAGCTGAGCATCGCGTCGGCCTTGTCGACCTGGACCCAGGCGACCTGGTCGATCTCGGCGTTGGGCCGGTAGAGGCTGACGTCGTCGTCCCCCACGACCCGGCCGGTCCAGTACTGGACGGTCTTCATCCGCCGTCCGGTCGGGTAGCGCTGGGAGGTCAGGGGCGGGCCGAGCCGGACGTGCACGCCGGTCTCCTCCGCCACCTCACGCACCGCGGCGGCGGTCGCGTGCTCCCACCGCTCGAGCTTCCCCTTCGGGAAGGACCAGTCGTCGTACTTGGGGCGGTGGACGAGCAGCACCTCGCGTCCCGGACGGAACACCACCACACCCGCGGCACGCACGTCCGGGGTCGGAGCAGGGTTGCTGTCGCTCACGGCGTTAGTGTCACACCTGTCCTGCCCCGGAGAGGAGACACCTCGGCCATGTCGGTTCCGCGTCGCCGGTTGTTCATCATCGGCACCGTGCTGCTCCTGGTGGCTGCGGCGGTCGTGACCTGGTTCGTCGTGATGCGTGAGGACGACGAGGCCGGGCGGCTCGCCGGCGCCGTCGCGCTGGCTCCCGAGAGCAGCACCCGCCTGGGCTGGACGGACTGGGCCGGCCTGCGCGAGGAGCTCGACGACTCCGACCTCGACGCGGCGTCGTCGACCCGGGAGGTCGACGGCTTCCTGACCGCCGGCTTCGACGCCGACCTCACGTCCACCTCTGCCCTGGTCTCGTCGGCCCCCGTCCTGCACGCGCAGTTCGGGTTCTCCCCCGCGACCATCGACTGGGAGCTGTTCGCGCAGGGAGAGGAGGGCGCCATCATCCTGATGGGACTGCCGGACCCCTCCGCTGCCGGGGACGTCGAGGACGCCCTCGAGGAGGTCGGCTACCAGCAGCCCAACGAGGACGACGGCGTGTGGATCGGCGGCCCGGACCTGCTGGCGACCATCGGCAACCTGTCCCAGGAGCTGGCCTTCATCACCGTCGACCGCGAGCGCGGCGTCATCGCGGCCAGCGACGAGTCCGAGACGCTCGAGTCGTGGCGCGACGAGGAGCGCGGCGACGCCGACGACGCGCTGGCAGAGGTCACCGACGACGTCGAAGGGGCCCTCGCCGCGTCGATCTACGACGGCGACTACGCCTGCGTCGCCCTCGCCATGACCGAGGCGGACGACGTCGACCGGACCCGTGCGGCCGAGCTGCTCGACGAGGCCGGCGAGATCCACCCGATGCGCGCCTTCGCGATCGCCGCCCGCCCCGGCGGCGACGTCCGGGTCGCGATGGCGTTCGAGACCGAGGACCAGGCTCGTACCAACGCCGACACCCGGGCCCGGCTCGCGGCCGGGCCGGCGCCTGGCCAGGGCGGCGCGTTCCCCGACCGTTTCACGCTCGGCGACGTGACGGCCGACGGCACCGTGGTCCGGATGGAGCTCGAACCGCTCCCCGCCTCGTACGTGATGTCGGACCTCGCCAACGGGCCGGTGCTCTTCGCGACCTGCTAGACCGAGGGCTCGCAGGCGAGAGATAGTCCCTGACGAAAAGCACCAGAATCCTGCTGTTCCGGGCGCTTTTCGTCAGGGACTATCGCAATTTCGGCACGTCAGCGCATCCGATTCTTGAGCAATCGCTCCCGATCGGCCGGGCTGAGGGATCGGCGCTGGGAAACCGTGACGGTGGGCGTCCACCACGACGGGGCGTCGATCGTCCACGTTCGTGACGTACGGCGGCGCCCCGCCCGCCGGTAGGCGGCGGCCAGACGCTGCACGAAGTCCTCGCGGCGGTCACCGGCGGACCGTTCGACGACCTCGATGTGGTGGTCACGGAAGATCGCAGCACGGTTGACGTCGGCGACGTACTGGTCCCGCTGCAGGTGATGCGCTCCGTTGTACTCAGCGGCCACGCCCGCGATCGGATCGAACAGGTCAGGGGTGCCGATGAGACGACCAGCCAGGTCGAAGACCGGACGATTCTGAAGCGGCATCCGGAATCCACCGTGCTGCATCCACAGGACCTTCATCACCGACTCCATCGGCGACCAGCTGTTCTCCCCGCAGAACGGCAGGGCGTTCCGGGCTCGCGGGACGCCGTACCAGCCGGCTTGCTCGGCGACCAGGGCGGCAATCTCGTCGTACGACACAAGGTCGGCGAACGCCGCCATCTCGAACGCCACGACCGCCTCCTCCAACGTGCGGGCATACCGCATGACGAAGGCCGTCGACCATGCCGGATGCGTGACGGCCACCCCGTCGACCCTGGAGATCAGGTCGGCGGCACACCCCTCACCCGACAGGAGCAGACCGGGCTGTGGGCGGATGTCGTGTGTGCTGATGAGGATCGGGACCGGCAGCACCTGTCCGGACGAGTTCGTACCCGAGAGCCACGTCGCCCCCTGCCATCGCAACGCGCCCCATCCCGTGATCGCACCACCCGTCGGCACGACCACGCTGGCCTCGACGATCCGTTGCTCCGGGTGGGAGGAGTCGACGTCAGCCGGCAGGTAGAAGCCGTGGCTACTCCGACGCCACCGCTTCCCTCGCGCCTCACCCCGCGTCGGACCCGTGACTCCTCTCGGGTCGAGACGCACCGGCATGACCAAGCCCGGCCGGCCGGCCCTCCCCTCGTCCACCACGACGAGAACCATGCGCCCCCGAGCGCGACCTTGCTCCGGCTCTCCACAGGCCCGACACCGACGTGGGATAGTCCCTGACGAAAAGCACCAGATTCGGCCCGATCCTGGTGCTTTTCGTCAGGGACTATCGCGATTTAGGGTCCTCAGCGGGCGGGGCGGAACCGGCGCAGCCGGAGGCTGTTGGTGACCACGAAGACGCTGGAGAACGCCATCGCGGCGCCGGCGAGCATCGGGTCGAGCAGGGCAGCGGCGGCCAACGGCAGGGCCGCGACGTTGTAGGAGAACGCCCAGAACAGGTTGCCCCGGATCGTCGCGAGCGTACGACGGGACAGGCGCACGGCGTCCGCGGCCACCCGCAGGTCGCCGGAGACGATCGTGAGGTCACTGGCCTCCCGGGCGACGTCGGTCCCGGTGCCCATCGCGATGCCGAGGTCGGCCTGCGCCAGGGCGGCCGCGTCGTTGACGCCGTCGCCGACCATGGCGACCACGTGACCGTCGCGCTGGAGGTCCCGCACGAACGCGACCTTGTCGGCGGGCAGCACGCCGGCGCGGACCTCCTCGATCCCGACCTCGGCGGCCACGGCCCGCGCGGCCCGCTCATTGTCGCCGGTGAGGAGCACCGGCCGCAGGCCGAGCCCCCGCAGCCGGGCGACCGCGTCGGCCGAGGACTCCTTGACGGTGTCGGCGACCACGAGCACACCCTGGGCCCGCCCGTCCCACCCGACGACGACCGCGGTCGCACCACGGCTCTCGGCGTCCGCGAGCGCATCGGAGAGCCGGTCGGCGATCGTGAGGCCACGTGCGGTGAGGAAGGCGGGGCGTCCGACGAGGGCCGCGGTCCCGTCGACCACGCCGCTCACGCCGAGCCCGGGCTCGTTGACGAAGTCCTCCAGCGAGCCTCGTTCGGCACCGTCCGCGATCGCTCGGGCGATCGGGTGCTCCGAGGCGGACTCCAAGGTGGCGGCGACCCGACGTACGACGTCCTCCGCGACGGCGTCGGCCACGACGACGTCGACCAGCCGCATGTCGCCGGTGGTGACGGTCCCGGTCTTGTCGAGGACCACGGTGTCGACGGCGCGGGTCGCCTCGAGCACCTCGGAACCACGGATCAGGATGCCGAGCTGGGCGCCCCGGCCGGTGCCGACCATGAGCGCGGTCGGCGTGGCCAGCCCCAGCGCGCACGGGCACGCGATGATGAGGACGGCGACCGCAGCGGTGAGCGCGATCTCCCAGCCGGCATCAGCGCCCAGCCAGAAGCCGAGCGTCCCGACCGCGAGGGCGATCACGACGGGGACGAAGACCCCGGAGATCCGGTCGGCCAGCCGCTGGGCCTGCGCCTTGCCGGACTGTGCGTCCTCGACGAGACGGGCCAGCTGGGCCAGGTGGGTGTCGGCGCCCACCCGGGTCGCGCGGACCACCAGCCGACCGGCGGTGTTGACGGTCGCGCCGACGACCTCGTCCCCGGGCCCGACCTCCACCGGCACGGACTCGCCGGTGAGCATCGCCGCGTCGACGGCGGAACGTCCGGCGACGACCTCGCCGTCGGTGGCGACCTTCTCGCCCGGTCGGACGACGAAGAGGTCGCCGACGGTCAGCCGCTCGATCGGGACCAGGCTCTCCGGGCCGTCCGGGCCGTCGGGGAGCACGGTCACCTCGCGGGCGCCGAGGTCGGCGAGTGCCCGCAGCGCGTCTCCCGCACGCCGCTTGGCCCGCTTCTCGAAGTAGCGGCCAGCGAGCAGGAACATCGTGACCCCGGCCGCGGTCTCGAGGTAGATGTCGCCCAGGCCGGATGCCGGCCCGTCCCCGCGATCGGGGACCAGGTCGAACGGGTGGGTCATCCCGGGCTCGCCAGCCGTGCCCCAGAAGAGGGCGACGAGGGACCAGCCGAAGGCGGCCAGCACCCCGAGGGACACGAGGGTGTCCATCGTCGTCGCCCCGTGACGCAGGTTCGTCCACGCGGCACGGTGGAAGGGCCAGGCACCCCAGGTCGCGACCGGGGCGGCGAGCGTGAGCGAGGCCCATTGCCAGTACTCGAACTGGAGCGCCGGGACCATCGCGATCGCGATGACCGGCACCGTCAGCAGGACCGCCGCGACCAACCGGTCCCGGAGGGCCGTGAGCTCGGGGTCGGCGTCGGCCTCGTCGACTGCCGGCACCTCGGTCACCTCCGGGCGCCGTACCGTCGCGCCGTAGCCGGCGGCCGCGACCGTCGCGAGCAGGGTCTCCTCGTCGACGGTGTCCGGCACGGCGACCTTGGCCCGCTCCGTCGCGTAGTTGACCGAGGCGGTCACCCCGTCGAGCTTGTTGAGCTTGCGCTCGATGCGGTTCGCACATGACGCGCAGGTCATGCCGGTGATGTCGAGGTCGAGCTCGATCATCGGCCCGCCCGGGACGACGTCAGTGATCATGACCGCCGTCCTCGTGCTCCATCCCCTCGTCCATCCCGCCGTCCGTACCGCTGTCGGCACCGTCGTCGTCCGACTCGCCCACGGTGATCGTGAAGTCGGCGGTGTGGACCTCGCCGCCGTGCTGGAAGTCGAGGAACAGCCGGTAGCGGCCCGCGTCGACGAACTCGGCGTGGAAGGCGACCTCCGGGCCGGCAGGGCCGTCCTCGGGGTGGACGTGGAGGTAGTCGAGGTCCTCGGCACGGATCGCCACGAGGTGGCCGTATGCCCCCAGGTAGGGCTCCAGGTCGGTGACGTCCTCACCGTCGCGGGTCACGTGGAGCGTGACCGTCGAGCTCTCCTCGTCCCGCTCGAGGTGGACCTCGTAGCCGTCGACGTTCGAGGTGAGCTGGTCGGGTCCGAGCGGTTCGGGCGCGAAGTCGCCGGACACCAGCAGCTCGGCCTCGGCGACCGTCGGCTCTCCGCCCGCCGGCGCGAAGTCGGCGTAGAGACGCCAGGGGCCCCCCGACAGGTCGATCGGGATCGTCCAGGTGCCCGAGGCCGGGTCGAGCTCGGGGTGCACGTGCCGGAACTGCGCCAGGTCGCGGCTGACGGCGATGAGGTGCAGCTCCTTCTCGTGCTGGACGTCGTACGACGTCACGGGCGCGCCGGCCGCGTCGAGGATCCGGAACGTCACCAGCGGCTGACCGCCCTCGACGACGTCCTGGTCGAGGGCGAGCTCGTAGGACGCGTCGTCACCGTGCTCGTGGCCGTCGGACGCTCCCTCGCCGTGGCCGTGGCCCTCGTCATCGGCAGCGTCGTCGGCCGGGTCGAGACTCACCCGGTCGTCGTCGTGCGTCGAGCCGTGGTCGGTCCCGTGGTCGTCGTCGGTCTCGACCGGGCCGACCGCCCGGCCGATGCCGATCGCGACGCCGAGCACGACGACGAGCGCCGCGACGTAGGCCAGGACCTTGGAGGAGGTCGTCATCGGATCTCCCTCAGACCAGGGTGTAGCCGGCCTCGGCGACGGCGGCATCGACCGCAGCACGCTCGAGGGGCTCGGTGCTCGTCACGACGACGGTCCCGGTCTCGACGGTGACGACGACGTCCTCGACGCCAGGGATCTCGCTGATCTCCTCGGTCACCGACGCCGCGCAGTGGCCACACGTCATCCCGGTGACCTGCCAGGTGCTCTGCTCGCTCACTTCTCTTCTCCTCGTTCGATGCTCGTCGGGTACGCGCGACTCAGGACCGGACCAGGCGGCTGATCGCCGCCACGGCCTCGGCGACCTTCTCCTTGGCCTCCGCGTCCCCGGTCCGGGCCGCGTCGACGACGCAGTGGTTCATGTGCTCCTCGAGGAGCTGGATGGAGAAGGAGTGCAGCGCGCTGGTCATCGCCGACACCTGGGTCAGGATGTCGATGCAGTACTTCTCCTCCTCGACCATGCGCTGCAGGCCGCGGGCCTGGCCCTCGATGCGGCGCAGCCGCTTGAGGTGGTCGTCCTTGCGGCCGATGTAACCGTGCTGGTGATCGTGTTCCACGTCAGACACCATACCCCCCTATGGTATTAAGTCAAGCCCGAAGAAGCCCGACCGCACGCGGCCGGGCTGGGTCGGTCGACGATCAGTCGGTGTCGTCCGGCAGCACGCCGAGGATCCGGTCGATCTCGTCCTCGGGCATCGGCCCGTCGGAGGCGGTCGCGGCGATGATCAGGTTGGTGGTCAGCTCGACCTCGGAGAGCAGGTCGGAATCCTCGAGCGCCACGTCGAACGGGTCCGCCACGACTGATTCGCCTCCCGAGTGTGGACGTCTTCCGCGCCCCACTCCCTCGATGCTCGGGGCACGCTGGTGCCATTCCGTCTCATCGTGCCCACCCTCACGGACCTGAAACCAGAAGATCGAGAAAAATCTTGACGAGGCCCTGCCGGTCGCCCGGCAGGGCCTCGCCTGAAGACTGTGTCTCCCGAGATGCGGGGCAGTCCTTCACCCCGTCGTGCAGATCCTCAGAGGATCAGAGGGCGCGAACGTTCTCCGCCTGGGGACCCTTGGGACCCTGGGTGACGTCGAACTCGACCTTCTGGTTGTCCTCGAGGGACTTGTAACCGTTGGTCTGGATCGCCGAGTAGTGAACGAAGACGTCGTCGCCGCCGCCCTCCTGCTCGATGAAACCGAAACCCTTCTCTGCGCTGAACCACTTCACGGTGCCCTGAGCCATTGTGCTCGTAACTCCTATTGTCGGGGCGAGAGCCGCCACTTCGGCGACCCACAGCAGATGCGATGACACGTCGCTCCGACCCGTGATTGTTGACACCACAAACCAGATACGCCGTCGGCCACAGACTCCGCAGGCGTTCAACCTTCGAGAACTGCATCCACTGCGGACACGACACTACCAAGCGATGCCGACAGGGGAAGCATCGAATGCAAAGGATCTCGTCGTGCGGCGTGAAGGTTGCGCTACACAGGTGTGACGCCACGGCGAACGGCGCCAGCCCGCGCCTCCTACACTGCGCGGAATGACCGTGCTCCCGGCCCTGCTCGCGCGGACCGTCCTCGTCGCGACGACGGCGCTCGTCGTCACCGCCTGCGGCGACGACGAGCCGACCCCCGCGCCCGCCCTGCGGACCGCCGACAACGGCGAGGTCTTCAACGATGCCGACGCCGCCTTCGCGACGGCGCTCGTCGAGCAGCACGCCGTCACCCTCGTCCTCATCGACCTCGCCCGGGCCGAGGAGGTATCGCCCGAGATCACCGCCGCCGGCGAGGAGATCCTCGCGGCCCGTGCGCTCGAGATCGAGCAGGCGACCGACTGGCTGCTGGCCTGGGACGTCCCCGTGCCGGAGACGATCCGCGACCACGCCAACGTGCCCCACGGCGAGGAGCTCACGACGTTCGACGACCCGGAGCTGAGCGAGCTGACCACCCTCGACGGCGCCGCGTTCGAGGAACGCTGGCTCGACCTGATGATCGACCGGCACCAAGCCGCCACCGACCTGGCCGAGGCCGAGGTCGAGGACGGTCGCTACGAGCCCGCGATCACCCTCGCGCAGGCGCTGGCCGAGGACCAGCAGGCACGGATCGAGGAGCTGGAGACACTCCGGTCGCGGTGAGCTGCTCCCGCGACTCCTCGCCCGCCCGGAGGAACCGACCGGTGCGCTCGACACCGAGGACGTCGGTCGCGGCACCCTCGCGCCACACGGTGGTGCCGCCGACCATCACCAGCGGGACCGCCGCGTCGTTCCGGTTGACCATCCGGGACAGGCCGTCGTAGTGCTCGACCGGCGCCTCGGCGTACTCCTCGAGGGTCGCGTCGAGGTGCGCCGGGTCGATGACCACGAGGTCGGCACGGTCCCCGACCCGCAGGTGGCCGGCGTCGATCCCGTACCAGTCGGCGAGCTCCCCGGTGAGCCGGTGCACGGCCCGTTCGACGGAGAGGAACGGCGTACCCGCGCGCTCGGCGTCGAGCACGTGCTTGAGCAGGCGGAGCCCGAAGTTGTAGAACGCCATGTTGCGCAGGTGGGCGCCGGCGTCGGAGAAGCCCATCTGGACCCCCTGCTCGGCCGCGATCTTCTTCAGCACGTGAGGCCGGTGGCCCGAGATCGTCGTCCGCCAGCGGATCGCGGTGCCGTGCTCGAGGACCAGGTCGAGGAAGGCGTCGACCGGGTGGGCCCCACCCCGCTCCTGACCGACCTGGCCGAAGGACTTGCCGACCACCGTCGGGTCGGGGCACGCCACGATCTCGGCGTCGAAGAAGTCGCGGTGCCAGACCCGCGGGCCGTACTTCGACTCGTAGTCCTTCCGGTACCGGGCACGGTAGGCCGGGTCCCGCATCAGCTCGTCGCGGGCGAGCTTCTCCTGGAGGTGCAGCGCTGCCGCTCCCGCCCCGAACTCCTCGAAGATGACCAGGTCGATGCCGTCGGCGTAGACCTCGAACGGCACCGGCAGGTGCTGCCACCGGAAGTCGGCGCCGAGCCGGTTGACGGTCGCGGCCAGGCCACGCATCAGGTGGATGACGAACGGGATCGCCTTGATGTCGGCTGCCGAGAGCAGGCTGGTCTTGAGGGGCTTGCGTCCCCATCGGGCCGAGGGCAGCCCGATCGAGTGGAGCGCCTGGTAGAGGATCGTCTGCGGGTGGGTCGCGTCGGGCCCTGCCTGGATGACCCGCTCCCGGTCGCGGAGGATCCGCCGCAGCCCTCGCATCTCGCGTGCCTTCGCGTACGTCGAGGGCAGCGTCCTCGACCGGCACAGGTCGCCGTCGAGCTTGTCGAAGAGCAGCTGCTGGGCCGACATGCCGACGAAGCCGGCGTCGAGCGCCTCGGTGAGCATCCGCTCCATCCGGCGCTGCTCGGAGCCGGTCGGGCGGACCTCCTGGCGGGTCGCCCGGTCCAGGCCGAGGGTCGCGGTCCGCAGGTCGGAGTGGCCGATGAACGCGGCCAGGTTCGGGCCGAGCGCGAGCCGCTCGAGCGCGGTGACGTACTCGTCCGCCGACGACCAGTCCTTCGCCGCCTCGACGTGCTCGATGACGTGTTGACGCGGGATCGCCTCGACCCGGCCGAACAGGTCGCCCGCGTCGACCGCGCCGACGTGGACGGTCGAGAGCGAGCAGGAGCCGAGGAGGATCGTGGTGATCCCGTGGCGGACCGACTCGGTGAGGTCCGGCCCACGCAGCACCTCGACGTCGTAGTGGGTGTGGATGTCGACCATCCCGGGGATCACCCACCGGCCCCCGGCCTCGACGACCTCCGGGCAGTCGGTGGTGTCCAACGGCCCGACCGAGACCGCCGCCACCCGACCGTCCCGGATCCCGATGTCGCGGACCGCGGACGGCGCCCCCGTCCCGTCGAACCAGCGGGCGCCACGGATCACGGTGTCGAAAGGGATCACAACGAAATGCAACGTGTTCCACCCCGCTCTGTCAACGTCCAGCCCGGCGCTCCGGCCATGCTCACTCGGGCTGGAAGGGCGTCGCGAACGTGTCGTCGAGGAAGCGGCCGAGCAGCGTGTCGAGGGTGCGCAGGTCCTCCGCGGACCAGCCGTCGAGCGCCGACTGGAGGTGGCGGGTGCGGACCCGCCTCAGCGCCTCCGTCGTCGTCCTCCCGGCCGCCGTCGGCTCGACCAGGGTGACCCTGCGGTCGCTCGGGTCCGGCGACCGGCTGACCAGGCCCTCCTCGGCGAGACCGGCGACCTGGCGAGTGGCCATCCCGACGTCCATCTGAGAACGGCGGGCCAGCTCCCCCATCGGGATCGGGCCGGTCTCGATCAGCACCCGGAGCAGGTCGTAGGACGGTTGCTTGAGGTCGACGCCTCCAGCGGCCGCCGCCTGGCGGGCGAACGTGGCCCGACTGGCGCTGGCCCGCATCAACCGGCTCAGGGTGAGCTGCACGGACTCGATGGTGCGACCGCGGTCGGCGGTCATGCGGACGGGATCTCTCGACAGCCGGAGACGACCGCGGCGAACGCGTCGTCGTGCTCGGGGTCCGGCAGCCCGAGGACGAGCCCCGAGCAGCGGCCGGCGTACCAGCCGCGCAGGGTGCCCGCGATCTCGTCGTACGTGCCCTGCGGGACGAGGGTGGCGATCACGTCGTCGGTGACCTGCCGGGCCAGGTCGTCCCAGTCGCCGCGGCGGGCCATGTGGGTGAGCGCCTCCCCCACCTCCGCGAGCCCGAACAGCTCGAGCTGTCGGCGATAGGCCGGCGTGCTGTAGAGGAAGCCGAGCTCGGCGCGGCGGGCGTCGCGGACCCGGGCCAGCGCCTCGGCGGTCGGGGCCGTCATCGGCTGCGGCCCGGCGACGACGGTCGGCCCGCCGTCCGTTCGACCGGCCTCCCGGGCACCCTCGGCGAGCGCCGGCCCGATCGCCTCCTCGAGCATCCGCGGGTGCGAGCTCGTCGGGTGGCAGACGAAGCCGTCGGAGACCCGGCCGGCCAGCACGCACATCCCCCGGTTGACGCCCCCGGTCCAGATCGGCGGCGCCGGGTGGTCGTTGGGCCCCGGGTTGAAGTACGGCTGCAGGCGGTCGAAGCGGTACGACGAGCCGTCGTACGCGAGGTCGTCCCCGGTCTGGAAGCTGTGGAAGATGGCGCGGAGCGCCCCGACGTAGTCGCCGAGACGGGCCACCGGCTCGGACCACTCCGTCGCGTAGCGGCCGACGATGTTGCCGCGCACCTGGGACGCGATGCCGAGCTGGAAGCGCCCCTCGGAGAGCCGCACCAGGTCCCACGCCGCGTAGGCCGTCAGCATCGGGCTGCGCGGGAACGCCACGACCATGCTCGTCCGCACGACCAGCCGCGAGGTGTGGGTGAGCGCGAGGGCGGCGACCGTGAACGGGTCGTGGATCGTCTCGGGGACGTGCAGGACGTCGAAGCCGAGGCGTTCGACGCGCGCAGCGAAGGCTCCCACGTCCTTGAGGTGGGAACTGGCGGGCCAGGTGGCGATGACCTCCACGGGGTGCTCAGTACTGCCGATAGCGACGCTGGACGTGGGCCCGACGGACGCGGACCTGGGCGGCGCGCTCGTCGGGGCTCACCACCCGCGTCCCCGCAGGGAGGTGGTCGCGCACCTCGCCGAGCGGCACCTTCGCCACCCGGTGCGTCGGCAGCGCGTCGGGCGGGGAGTGGTAGGTCCACCGGAACGTCACGAAACCCTCACGCTGTCCGGTCGTGTCGAGCCAGTTGGGCACGCCGGGGTCGGCGTGCGCGACGACGTAGCGAGTCACCCCGTCGTCGTCCTGCTCCTCCTGGTGACCGTTGATGCTCACGACGTGGTGCGCGTAGTCGAGCGACTCCCCCCACAGGTTCGACAGGTGCATCCCCTTGTAGGCCGGCTCGACCGGCGTGGTCATCTCGATGACGAGCGCCTCGTCCGGCTCCAGCACGAAGCGGCCGCCGGAGTAGACGTTGGTGCTCTGGCCGCCGCCGGTCGCGAGCTGCGCGTTGGTGGGCGGGTTGAGGTCGTTGCGGGGCTGGTACGCCGGCGCCGCCGGGTTGCCCTCGCCGTACGCGCCGAGGACGACGTCGTAGAACTGGCTCCAGAACTTCATCTGGTGCTCGGCCAGCTCCCCGGCCCGGCGCAGCCGGTCGGCCGCGCCGTCCGGTCCCAGTGGTGCCGGGTGGGGCGCGGGTGGGTCGAGCGGCTCGAGCGCCAGGTCGGGGGCCGCCTCGTGCTCCCAGTCGTGGAACAGCACCCGGACCACGACGTAGCTGCTCGCCACCTCGGTGCCGTCGTCCGTCGTCGCGCAGGTCGCCACGAAGTCGCCGGCGTGGTCGTCGGGCCGCTGGGGGGCGAGGAGGATCTCCCAGCCGCCGTCGGCGTCGACGGTGAGGTCCGCGGTGTCGAGGGTGCCGGTGATCGTGCGGCCGCCCGGCATGAGCTCCATGACGTTGCCGGAGTCGCCGGGATAGCTGCTGTGCGCCTCGACGATGAGGTACTGCGGCGACTTCGCGCCGACCATCCGGCCGGTCAGTCGGTAGCTGCGGTTCCCGTCGATCGGCGCAGTCAGGTAGAGCGCGTCCGCGTTGTCGATCGTGGACTTGTCGATCGGCTGGATGGCACGGCGGAACGTCGGGAAGTCGCGGTCCTCGCCGAACGCCCGCTCGATCGCGCTGAAGGTGAACCCGAGCAGGTAGCGGTAGCCCTCGGCGAGACCGCGCTCGGTCGGCGGCGGCGCGTGCAGCTCGCGGCTGTCGACGGCGTCGCGCGCCCGCCCGAGCGCAGCCATCAGGTCGCCCCACGCGTCCTGCAGCTCGGCCTGGCTCTTCTCGGTGCTGGACTCCGCGCTCATCGCACGTCGCTCCCTTCGGTGTCCCACTGGTAGGTGTCGAACAGGTCGGCCAGCCGCTCGTGGATCTCGTCCTTGTCGAGGCCGAACTCCTCGAGGCTGTAGCGGTGGGCCGTCTCGTGGCCGCGGTCGCCGGCGGCGGCGAACGAGGCCTCCTGCTCGGGCGTGAGGTCGAGGTCGAGGTCGGCGTAGACGCGGCGCATCGCGGCGCCGGGGTCCGCGACCAGGTCGCGGTAGTCGAGCACCGACGCCCGCACCTCGGGGTGCCGGGCGAGCACCTCCAACGGGTGCTCGTAGGTCTCGTAGGACTGGTCGGCCAGGGTCCGCAGCGAGGCCCGGATGAGCTCCTCGGGGTGGCCCTGCTGGCGCCAGGCCGTCTGCATCATCTTCATCAGGCTCGGGACGGTCTGGTACGGGTTCCGGATCGGGATGACGACCCGCGCGTCCGGGAACGTCTCGATGAGGCTCTCCATCCGCCCCGAGAAGTTCGCGTTCTTGCTGAGGTGCACCGGCTTCCCCGTGAGGACGAGCTGGCGTCGCACGCACTCCTTGTAGAAGGCCATCACCTTGCGCCGCTTCTCCTCCGGCCAACGGTCGACGGCGTGGAAGTCCAACCGGTCCAGGTAGGGGAAGAGCACCATCCAGAAACCGGAGCCGAGCGAGAACGTGAGCAGGAACTCGTCCTCCTCGGCGACGAAGAGGCCCGTGCGGTGCATGTCGTTGGTCTCGGCGAGCGCCTTCTCCTCCGCCGCCTGGATCCTCTTGCGCACCCGTCCACCGAGCTGCTCGTCGACCGCGAGCAGTCCCCGCAGGATCCGCTTCTCGATGAGCGAGGGGAAGAACATCTCGTACATCAGCAGGTAGCTGAACTGCGGGTCGCTCGCCATCAGCCGGTGCTGGTACGTCGTCCCGCTGCGCGCGTGCCCGATCGAGAAGACCGGCCGTCGTACCTCGGTCCGGCGCAGCGCGGGCGACACCACCGGGTCGAGCGCGAAGAACCCCGCGTGCACGGCCGCCACCAACGGCAGCCCGTACTTGAAGGCCCGATGGATCGCCCGACCGCGACGGTCGCCGCGCTGCTGGGCGAGCAGCGACACCATCGTGCGGTAGTTGTCCCAGTCGAAGTAGAACCGGCCGGATGCCATGTCGGCACTCAAGCGGAGATGTTTGACAATGTCAATGATCTGAGGAGACGGCCAGGTTCGGGCAACAGCCGCGCTCTCGATAACCTTCGGGTGGGCCGTTAGCTCAGTTGGTAGAGCACCGGACTTTTAATCCGAGTGTCGCGGGTTCGAGCCCCGCACGGCCTACCACTCCCTTGTCGGCCCCCTTGCTCCCTTGGGGCTCCGGCGTCAGCGACAGTCGGCGCAGATGCCGAAGAGCTCGAGGCTGTGACTGACCTCGGCGAAGTCGTGCTCGCGGGCGACGGCGTCGGCCCAGGTCTCGACGGCGGGGCCGGTCACCTCGACGGTGCGGCCGCACGATCGGCACACCAGGTGGTGGTGGTGCTCGGTGCTGCAACGGCGGTACGACGACTCGCCGGTCGGGCTCTGGAGGACATCGACCTCGCCGCTCTCGGCCATCGCCTGGAGGGTGCGGTAGACCGTTGCGAGGCCGACCTTCTCCCCCGAGTGCCGCAGCGTGTCGTGGATGTCCTGCGCGGTCTGGAAGTCGGTCGCACCGTGCAACGCCTCGGTGATCGCGCGGCGCTGGCGGGTCGGCCGCAGCGTCGTCGGCGGCTCGGTCACCCGACACCTCCTCAAGGTTGAGAATCGGTCTCAATCTATCGCCCGACGCGAGGGAACTGCCCGTGCGCCGTCCGTTCCTGGCGTACATTCGCTCCTGGGAGGAAGGGAGGCCTCGTCGTGGGAGACCTTGGCGAGATGGATTTCGGCGCGGACACCGACGCCATCCGACGATGGTTGGCGAAGCGGGCGACGTATGCCGGCGAGATGGGCGACCCCGTCGGCGGGGGAAAGCACCGCGAGGACCCACCGGGCACGGTGGACCCGCGGAGCCTGAGCGTGCCCAACGCGCGCGACGCCGGCAAGGACGTGCTCGAGGCGCTCGTCGCGCCGGAGCCGCCGATCGCGAAGGCGTGGCCGCAGCCCTACGAGGCGTCGTCACCGGGGGCCGTCGAGGCCACCACCGACGCCCCGCAGCAGGACTTCAAGACCCCGCCCCCGCGCCCGGGCTCGCAGCCCGGCCGGCGCTCGCCGTACGCCTCGACGGCCGCGCACGAGGAAGAGCTGATCGCCAACCGTTCGACCAACGCGGTCTTCAAGCCGATCGTGCTGCCGCGGCGGCTGATGTCGATCTTCGTGGGGCTCACGGCCGCGGTCACGGCCGGGACGGCGTACCTCGCCTATCGGGAGCGGACCACCATGATGTGGGGCCTGCTGGTGCTCCTCGCCGTGATCACGCTCATCGTGTGGGCCGTGCGCGCCACCACCACCGTCACCGAGATGGCGGTGATCCGTGGCCAGCTGGAGCTGATCCGCGACGGCAAGTTCGAGATCGTCGACCTGGCCAGTCCCTACACCCCGATCCTCGTGGAGGGCCAGGCCGGCCAGCGCGGCTGGAAGGTGCTCGTCGAGCGCCACGACCAGCCGTTGCTCATCATCGACAAGAACCTCGTCGACCCGTTCCACTTCATGGCCGTCCTCCAGCGGCTCCGCCCCGAGCTCCGGAGCGACGCTGCGACGACGGCACGGTGACCCAGTAGCGCCGCTTGCCCTTGCGGACGTCCTCCAGCACGCCGCCGTTGGCCTCGATCGTGCGCGCGGAGGCCTCGTTGTCGGTGTCGCAGGTGAGGAGGACGCGGTCGATGCCGAGCGCGCCGGCCGCCGCGACCGAGAGCCCGAGGGCGCGCGACGCGTGTCCCTGCCGCCGCCGTGCCGGGCGCACCGAGTAGCCGATGTGCCCGCCCTCCTCGAGCAGGAAGTCGTTGAGGTCGTGCCGGAGGTTGAGGAACCCGATCACCTCGTCGTCGGGGCCACCGTCCTCCGCGGTGATCCAGTAGTACGTCGACGGCACCTTGCCACCGCCCGGGTCGCCGGGCGCACTGGCCGCGAGTGCAGCCATGAACGCGTGGCACGACTCCTCGGTCGGCTCGAGCGGCTGGTCGAGGTTCCAGTCGCCTGACCCGTGCATGTTCTTCCCGCCGAAGTCCGCCACGGTCGCCGCCCAGCCGGGGAACCATCGGAGGTCGGGGAGCACGAGTGTGGTCATAGAACCTGTTCTACCCTGATCAGGTGACCGCGTTCCAGCAAGAAACCGCGACCGACGAGGAGATCGCCGCCGAGGCCGCGCTCTTCACCCCGTTCACCGATGCCGTGCGCGCGCTGGTCGACGTCACGATCCGCACCGAGGCCGAGCCCCAGGTCGTCCGCGAGGCCCAGGCCGAGATCGAGGCGATCGTCGAACGGCTCCGTGCCCGCCAGATGCCCGGTCCGTACGGCGTCCGCTTCCGGCCCAACGGCACCCGCGGCCGCAACTGGGGCAACGCCGTGATGGGCCTGCGCAACCCGATCGCCCCGCCGCTCGACATCCGCAGCGACGGCGAGGGGCGGGCCTGGAGCGACTTCCGGCTCGGCGCCGCCTACGAGGGCCCGCCGGGCCTGGTCCACGGCGGCGTCATCTCGCTGCTGCTCGACCAGGTGCTCGGCCATGCCGTGAGCACCAGCGGCCGCCCCGGCATGACCGGCACGCTCACGATCGTCTACCGGCAGGGCACCCCCCTCGGCGACCTGCGCTGCGAGGCCTGGGTGGACCGGCGCGACGGCATCAAGACGTGGGGCAAGGGCCGGATGCTCGATGCCGACGGTGCCGTCACCGCGGAGGCCGAGGGCATCTTCATCCTGCCTCGCTGGGCCCGCGACCTCGACTCCTGGCAGGCCGCTGCCGAGGCGACCGAGGCCGGGTGACCCGCCGCGACCTCAGACCTTCAGGCCGCGGACCTGCTGGTCGGTGAGGCGGACCTCCTCGAGGGCCTGCTCCTCGAGCTCCTCGCGACGGCGGCGCTCGGCCTCGGCGTCGTACTCACCGGGACGCGAGACCAGGTCGCTCGCACCGCGCTGGAGGCGCTGCAGGGCCACCCGGGCGAAGATCTGCTGCTCGGTCGAGGTGCGCTCCGACCGGCCGCGGCCGAGGAACGACACCAGCCAGTGCAGGACCGCGGTGACGCGGTTCTTGAAGCCGGTGATGTAGACGAGGTGGACGGCGAGCCACATCAGCCACGCGAGGAAGCCGGTCAGTCGGAGCTTGCCGACGACCGCCACCGCGCGGAACCGGCTGATGATCGCCATCGAGCCCTTGTCGAAGTACTTGAACGCGGACTGCGGGGCCTTGCCCTTGAGCCGGCCGTCGATCTCCTTGGCGGCGTACTTTGCCCCCTGGATAGCGACCTGCGCGACGCCGGGGAGGTTGTCGAGGGCGATCATGTCGCCGATCACGAAGACCTCGGGGTAGCCGGGCAGCGTGAGGTCCGGGTTGACCCCGATCCGGCCCGACCGGTCCAGCGGCGCCCCGGTCTGCTCGGCGAGCATCCGTCCGAGCGGGCTGGCCTGGACGCCGGCCGCCCAGACCTTCGTGACCGCCGAGATGCGCTCCTCGCGGCCGTCCTTGTACTTGACGACGAGACCGCGCTCGTCGACCTCGGAGACCAGCGCGCCGAGCATGACCTCGACACCGAGGTCCTCGAGCTTCCGCTTGGTCCACGTGCCGAGGCGGGCGCCGAACGGCGGCAGCACCTGCGGCGCGGCGTCGACGAGGATCACGCGGGCGTGGTGGCTGCTGATGGCCCGGAAGTCGCGGGTGAGGGTCCGGTGCGCGAGCTCGGCGATCTGTCCGGCCATCTCGACACCGGTGGGGCCGGCTCCGACGACGACGAACGTCAGCAGGTGGTCGACGTTCTCGCCCCGGGCCGCTCCCAGCTCCGCCATCTCGAAGGCGCCGAAGATCCGGCCGCGCAGCTCCAGGGCGTCGTCGATGCTCTTCATGCCCGGCGCGAACTCGGCGAAGTGGTCGTTGCCGAAGTACGACTGCCCGGCTCCAGCCGCCACGATGAGCGAGTCGTACGGCGTCGTCAGCTCGCGGCCGAGGACGTGCGAGGTGACCGTCCTGGCGTCGAGGTCGATGCCGGTGACCTCGCCGAGGAGGACCTGGGCGTTCTTCTGGCTCGCCAGCACCTCCCGCGTCGGCGGGGCGATCTCGCCCTCGCTGAGGATGCCGGTCGCCACTTGGTACAGCAGCGGCTGGAAGAGGTGGTGGGTCGTCTTGGCGATCATCGTGACGTCGACATCGGCCTTGCGGAGGGCCTTGGTGCCGAAGAGCCCGCCGAACCCGGAGCCGATGACGACGACCTGATGGCGGTCGGAACGCGGGACGCGCGTGCGGTCGAGCGTCGTGGTCGCTTCGGTCATCTTGTGCCTCCTGTGACCTCGGGGTCGCTCCAATCCTCGCGTGCCCCGCGACCGGCCCCCAAAAGGCCGACCCCGTCTGCGGGTGTCTCCTGCGTCACAGGTGCCCGAACGATTACCTTCCGATCCGTGGTTTGGCCCGGGCAAGGCGTGGGTATTCCCCCGGGGATGCGTGGGTCGACACCCACCGAGATCTCGGGCGCAGGAGGACAGGAAGGGGTTCTGCGTTGCCGCACCGGCAGGTCCTGACGCTGACCACGGGTCCCCGTGGCGTTCAGGAGGCACGCCGTTGGGCGGTCCGGATCTGCGGCGACATCGGTCGGGACGACATCGCCGAGTGCGCTGAGCTAGGGGTCTCCGAGCTCGTCACCAACGCGGTGCTGCATGCCGACCCGCCCATCCGGCTCCAGCTGCGCGGAACGCCCGAGCACCCGCGGATCGAGGTCTCCGACGCGTCCGTCGTACCGCCGCAACCGGGATCGGTCGCCGGCGGCATCGACCTCGACGCCTTCGACCTCGACGCCTTCGACTCCGCGTCGAGCGACGAGTTCGACATCACCGCCCTGACCGGTTTCGGGCGGGGGCTCGACATCGTGTCCCGCGCGAGTGTCGCGTGGGGCGCGGTCATCGAGGACGACGGCAAGACGGTCTGGTTCGAACCCGCCACGGAGTTCTCCGACGACGCCGGTGCGGAGTTCCAGCTGATGGCACCCACCGACAGCGGCGAGCTGCGGACCCGGCTGGGCGAGGTCGCGATCCAGGTGATGGGGGTGCCGGTCCACGCGTTCTCCCGCTTCCAGCGCCACTACCGCGACCTGCGCCGCGAGATCCGGCTGCTGGCGCTGGCCCACGAGGACGACTACCCGCTGGCGAAGGTGCTGTCCGAGCACTTCAACGCCCTCGAGCGCCCCCTGCGCGCCGAGATGGGCCGTGAGCAGGTCGACGACGCCCGGGAGGCGGGGCGCGACCAGGTCGACCTCCGGCTCCGGATGCCACCTCACGTCGCCCGCCAGATCGGCGAGCTCATCGACCTGCTCGACGCCGCCGACGACTTCAGCCGTGCCGAGCGGCTGCTCACCGCACCCCGCGCCCCGGACCAACGCGCCTTCCAGATCTGGTTCCTGAGCGAGTTCCGCCGCCAGGCCGCCGGCGCCGCGCCGCAGCCGTGGGCGGGCGACATCGAGCATCGTCCTACGATCCGTTCGTGACCCCTCCCCCCGGACCACGGCTGCTGCTGGCCGTGGCGATCGGCGGCGCGGTCGGGGCCGTGCTCCGGTACGGGCTGGGGGAGGCGGTGCCGGACGGCGGCGGGTTCCCGTGGACCACCTTCGCCATCAACGTCGCCGGCAGCCTCCTGCTGGCCGGCCTGGAGCTCCTGCCGGCCGTGCGCCGCTCCCCCGTGTGGACCGCCGCGCTGGGACCGGGCGTCCTCGGTGGGTTCACGACGTTCTCGGCGACCAGCGAGCAGGGCCGCTCGTTGCTCGCCTCGGGCGACACCGTGCTCGCCGCCTCCTACCTGGCCGGCAGCCTGGCGGCCGCGCTCGCCGCGGTGATCGTCGTCGGCCGGCTCGCGCCGGCGCTCCCGCCGGAGGCCGAACGGTGACCGAGACCCTCTGCGTGGCCCTCGGAGCGTTCGTCGGCGCTCCGGTCCGCTACCTCCTCAGCTCGCGGTACGACGCCGCGCTCCCCTGGGGCACGCTCGCCGTCAACGTCGCCGCCTCGCTGCTGCTCGGGATGTGCACCGGCGGGGCGCTCACCGGCGACGCGCTCGCCCTCCTCGGCGTCGGCTTCTGCGGCGGGATGTCGACGTACTCCTCGTTCGCCGTGCAGACCCGCGACCACGGGCCCCGCCGTGGAGCGACCTACGCGGCCCTCACGCTCGGGCTCGGGCTCGGCGCAGCGGCCCTGGGTTTCGCCGTCACCAGCTGATCAGGCGTAGCCCAGGTCGTGGAGCCGGTCGTCGTCGATGCCGAAGTGGTGGGCGATCTCGTGGACGACGGTGATCCGGATCTCCTCGACCAGGTCCGCCTCGTCCTCGCACATGTCGAGGAGCGGACCGCGGAACAGGAAGATCCGGTCGGGCAGCTGCGGGATCAGGGAGCCGTCCCGCTCGGTCAGCGCCACACCGTCGTACAGACCGAGCAGGTCGTCGGGCTCGTCCTCGGGCGGTTCCTCCTCGACGAGGACCACGACGTTGCGCACGAGGGACGCGATCTCGTCAGGGATCGCGTCGAGAGCCTCCTCGACGAGGGCGTCGAACTCCTCGGGACTCATCACCACGGGCACCCGCTGATCCTGACAGTTCCGTCTCCGGACTTCGAACCCGTCCCCGCGACGGCGCGATCTTCGGCAGACTGCCAGTCGCAGGTACCGGCGGAAGGACTCACATGGCCAGGCATCACGTCGTCGTCATCGGATCAGGGTTCGGCGGGTTGTTCACCGCGAAGGCGCTCAAGCGGGCGGACGTCGACGTCACGCTCATCTCGCGCACGACCCACCACCTCTTCCAGCCGCTGCTCTACCAGGTGGCGACCGGCATCTTGTCTCAGGGCGAGATCGCCCCACCCACCCGGGAGATCCTGGCGAAGCAGAAGAACGTGCGGGTGATCCTCGGCACCGTCGACGGGGTCGACCTGACCGCGCAGACGGTGAGCTCGCACATCGGCGGCCGGATCACGGTCACCAAGTACGACTCGCTCGTCGTGGCGGCAGGCGCCGGTCAGTCGTACTTCGGCAACGACCACTTCTCCGAGTTCGCGCCCGGCATGAAGAGCATCGACGACGCCCTCGAGCTACGTGGCCGGATCTTCGGCGCGTTCGAGCTCGCCGAGCTCGCCGAGACCGAGGAGGAGATCACCCGCCAGCTGACCTTCGTGGTCGTTGGGGCCGGCCCGACCGGCGTGGAGATGGCCGGCCAGATCGCCGAGCTGTCGCAGCGGGTGCTGCGGCACGACTTCCGGGCCATCAACACCCGTGAGGCGCGGGTGCTCCTCGTCGACGCCGCCCCCCAGGTGCTGCCGCCGTTCGGCTCCAAGCTCGGCGAGATCGCCAAGAAGTCGCTGGAGAAGCACGGCGTCGAGGTGGTCCTCGGCGCGATGGTCACCGAGCTCGACGAGCGCGGCGTGACCCTGGCGTTCAAGGACGGGACGACCCAGCGGGTCGAGGCGGCGTGCAAGGTGTGGGCGGCGGGCGTCCAGGCCAACGCCCTCACCCGGACCCTGTCCGACCAGACCGGCGCGCCACTGGACCGGGCGGGCCGGATCAGCGTCAACCCCGACCTCACGCTGCCCGGCTACCCCGAGGTCTTCGTCATCGGCGACATGATGGCGCTCGACAACCTGCCCGGCGTCGCGCAGGTCGCCATCCAGGGCGGGAAGTACGCCGCGAAGCAGATCGACGGCCGGCTGAGCGGGCGCGCGCCCAAGCAGGCGTTCAAGTACTTCGACAAGGGCTCGATGGCGACCATCTCCCGTTTCAGCGCGGTGGTGCTCGTCAAGAAGTTCCGGCTCGCCGGCTTCGTCGCCTGGCTCGCCTGGCTGGCCCTGCACCTGGTGTACCTCACTGGCTTCAAGAACCGGGTGACCGCGCTCGGCCACTGGTTCGTGAGCTTCCTCGGCAGGGGCCGCGCGGAGCGGGCCGTCACCGAGCAGCAGGTGTATGCGCGGCGCGCGATCCAGCGGATCGAGGGCGGCACCAAGTCGCTCGCCTCCGACCCCGAGGACTGGAACCGGGTGCGCGTGGAGCTGGAGCAGCAGGCAGCCGAGCAGGCCCGTCTCACCGACGAGAAGCAGCGCGGCGTCCCGGCCGGCGCGTAGCCCCGCCGGGGGCCGGGCCGGTCCCGGAAATGCGTTCAGCCCCTGCCGATCGGCAGGGGCTGAACGATGTGGCGACCCCGACGGGACTCGAACCCGCGGCCTCCGCCGTGACAGGGCGGCGCGCTAACCAACTGCGCTACGGGGCCAGGAACTTCACCGTGTGAAGCGGTGGGAACTCTAACCCATGCCCTCCGTCTGGTCCCAATCGAGGGGCCTGCTGAGGAGCGAACCGTTCCCACTGCACCCCCTACCGGATTCGAACCGGCGCTACCGCCGTGAAAGGGCGGGGTCCTGGGCCGCTAGACGAAGGGGGCCCGCCGCGACGGACAGGCCGTGCGCAGCCCGGACAGCATAGTGGTGGGGGTGGGGCCTGCACCTAACCGCGGGCCGCGTAACCACGCCCGCGAGAACGCGTTCCCCCTACGTGCCTGCAGCCCGGATCCGCACCGTCCTCGCCTCGCTCGCCGCCGTCACGGCGCTCACCGCCCTGGGGGTGGTCGTCGAGACCCGTGCCGTCCCCGACGCGCCGTCGGCGGCCGCTGCCGAGCAGCTCCCCTCCCCGCCGCCCCGGGCGAGCCGGGCCGGGGTGCACGACCGCTGGGTCCTCGACCCCCAGGGACGGGTGCTGGTGACCCACGGCATCAACATGGTCTACAAGCTCAAGCCCTACGCGCCCGACGTCACCGGCTTCGGCCGGGACGACGCCCGGTTCCTGGTGCGCCAGGGCTTCACGAGCGTCCGGCTCGGCCTCATCTGGCGGGCCGTCGAACCCCGGCCGGGCGTGTACGACGACCGCTACCTCGCCCGGGTCCGGCGCACCGCCCAGATCCTCGCCGACGAGGGCCTCTGGGTGCTCCTCGACTTCCACCAGGACCTCTACCACGAGCGCTTCCAGGGCGAGGGCGCCCCGACCTGGGCGGTCGTCGACGACGGCGTCCCGGCCGAGCCGGCCGTCGGCTTCCCCAACAACTACTTCGTCAACCTGGGCCTCAACCGCGCCTACGACAACTTCTGGGCCAACGTCCCGGCCTCCGACGGGGTCGGCCTCCAGGACCACTACGCCGCCGCCTGGGCACACGTCGCTCAGTTCTTCTCGTCGACGCCGCGGATCCTGGGCCTCGACCTGTTCAACGAGCCGTGGCCGGGCACCCTCTACGCCACCTGCGTGCCAGCGGGCTGCCCGCTGCTCGACGCACGGCTCGAGGCCTTCCAGCAGAAGGTGATCGACGCTGTGCGGGCGGTCGACCGGCGGACCACGATCTACTACGAGCCCTACGTCCTCTTCAACAACGGCGTCGCCACCACGGTCCGTCCGCACGGCCGACGGCTGGGGTTCTCCTTCCACAACTACTGCCTCGTGACCGACGTGCAGCCGGTGTGCGACCCCTTCGACACGGTCGTGTGGGCCAACCTCGAGCGGCACGTCGCGGCGACCGGCCACCCGCCGCTGCTCACCGAGTTCGGCGCGACGACCAACCTCGACCGCCTGCACTCCGTGGTCGACACGGCGGCCGAGCACCGCACCGGCTGGCAGTACTGGGCCTACTGCGGGTGCGGCGACCCGACGACGGAGGGCGAGGGCAACGGCGAGGAGCAGGCGCTGGTCTACGACCCGGCGAAGCCGCCGGTGGGCGAGAACGTCGACTGGGACAAGCTCCGGGCGGTCGTGACCCCGCACCCGCTGATGGTCGCCGGGACGCCGGAGGAGTGGCGCTTCGACCGCGGCACCGAGGTATTCACGGCCCGCTGGTCGACCGAGCGCGCCGGCGCCGAGGGGCGGTACGACGCGGGCGCAGTGTCCACGGTCTTCCTCCCGCGGCACACCTACGGCGACGACTACCGGGTCACCGTCGAGGGCGGGCGGGTCGTCTCGGGTGCGGGCCAGCGGGTCCTGCGCGTGGCGCAACGGGCCGGCGCCACGACGGTGACGGTGACCGTCACCCCCGCCGGCTGAGGATCAGCGGCCGAGCAGCGGCTCGAGGAACAGCCACTTCCAGGAGTCCTCGCCGAGCCGCGGGGGCGCGATGTCGCGCGGCCGCTCGGGCGCGGAGGCCCCCCAGGTGATCTCGCCGGTCCCGGCGTCGAAGGTGCCGAGGTGCGGCACCGGGCGCGGGAGGTTCTGGTAGCCGCGGGCGTTGCTCTTGGTCGGCGGCTCGGTGCACCGCGCGTCCTTGTTGAGCTCCAGCTCCTCCACGTCGGACGGGCTGCGGGTCTCGGTGCCCTCGTAGCCCTCGTAGCACGGCGACTGGGTGGTGATGATGAGCCCGACATGGGTCTCGTAGAGGCCGGTCGTCGGGTTCGCGTCGATGACGGTGAACGACCCCTCGAGCAGGTCGGGGTAGCGGACGAACAGCATCTCGACGCCGTCGAGGTTGGCCACGACGACCCGTCCGGTCGTGATGAGGTTGCGCAGCAGGTCGGACAGCTCGGCCTGGTTCTGCTCCAGGAAGGTCCGCAGCTGGTTGGCGGTGAACGAGCCGCTGTCGATGACCTTGCGCAGGTCCTTGTCGGCGCCGACCACCGCGCGGGAGAACACGCTCAGCTCCGAGGCGAACGTGCGGAGCGCGCTCGAGGAGTCGACCTGGGTCTGGAGGACCGTGTTGGCGTCGCGGATCAGAGCCGTGGTGATGTCGAAGTTGTCGTTGGCGGTCTCGACGAACGAGTTGCCGGTGTCGATGATCTGCTGGAGGTCCTCGCCGGTGCCGTCGAACGCGAGGCCGAGCTCGCGCACCGTGACGCGCAGGGCCTCCTGGTCGACGCTGGAGACGGTCCGGGCCAGGTCGCCGAGGAGCACCTCGGTGCGGATCGGGGTGGCGACCTCGGTGATCTCCGAGCCCTCCTCGAGGAAGGGCTTGCTGTCGGTGTTGGGCTGCAGCTCGACGTACTGCTCACCGACGGCCGACCGGTTGCCGACCAGCGCCAGCGTGTCGGCCGGGATCTCGTCCCACTCGTTGTCGATCTCGAGGTAGACGTCGACGCCCTCGTCGGTCAGCTCGAGCTTGTCGACCTTGCCGATGCCCACACCGCGGTAGGTCACCTCGCCGCCGGCGAAGATGCCGCCGGACTCCGGGTAGTGGGCGATCACCGTGTAGGACTGGTCGACGATGAGCCGGTCGAGCTGGGCGTAGCGCGCGCCGACGAACGTCACGCCGAGCAGCGTGATGATCGCGAAGACCAGGAGCTGGATCTTCGTACGGCGGGTGATCACAGGAGAACTGTCACACAGGCGGTGTGACAGCGGTGACGAACCCCCCGTGAGTTGGCTCACCTGGTGTCGTCGCTTTCGTCAGTCGGGCGGACCTCCGGTAAGGTGTGCCACTGCTCGGGCAGGTAGCTCAGTTGGTACGAGCGATCGCCTGAAAAGTGATAGGTCGGCGGTTCGACCCCGCCCCTGCCCACCGAGCACGAACGCCCCCACCGGGTCACCGGCAGGGGGCGTTCGTCATTTTCCGAGCGTGCCGTCCGCGCCTCCTGCTCGTTAGGACGTCACAGGACCACCACCGGCCGACCAGGAGGACCCGATGACCGACGTCACCGAGCTCGTGCTGTACACGGGCCTGCTCCTGGGCATCACCATGGGGATGACCGCCTGGCGGCTCGCGGCGGCCCACGGGACGATCCGCGCCCAGGTCGACGGGATGCTCGGCTTCTGCCTGCTCACCTCGAGCGTGCTGTTCGTGTCGGCGGTCCTCCCCGGCGCCCAGCTGCCCTGATCCGCTGCCCTGACCCGGACTCCTGACTCCCCCGCTCAGGGGAAGGTGTCGATCAGGTGGAGGATGAACGAGCGGGTGGTCGTGTTCCCCGCCTTGTCCCGGGCCACGCAGGTGACCGTGGTGGTCCCGACGTTGAACGTGGAGCCGGACGCGGGGGTGCAGGTGACGGCGACCGTGGCGGTGGACTCGTCCGTCGCCGTCGGTTGGGGGTAGACCACCCGGTCCGAGCCGCCGACCACGTCGCGACGCACGGTCCTGCCGGAGGGTTGTGCGAACGTCGGCGCGACCTCGTCGGGCTGCCCGTCACCCAGCTCGACGGTCTCGCAGTGACGGCCGAACGGCATGAAGGCACACCCGCGCAGCCGTCCGTACGACGTCAGGCTCCCCGAGCCCCCGGCGCAGGCTCCGAACCCGCAGACCTGCCCGGCGAACGCCCCCGAGATCCCAGAGGTCGACGACACGGTGACAGCGACGGAGCCTCGGAGGCAGCCGACCGGGCAGACCCCGAAGGTGGCCCCGAAGCTGCCGGAGACAACGAACCGCCCGTTGCTCCGGACGGTCCCGGACGCCTCGAAGGCGACGAAGCCGAGGTCGAGACCGACGTCGTCGATCTTGACGACCAGCACACCGTCCACCAGGTCGACGTCCAGGGTCGCCTGCGCCAGCTTGTGGCCGAAGAGGTTGAGCCGCCCGCTGACGTCGAGGTCGACGGTGCCGTCGGAGCGCATGTCGAGCTTGACCAGCTTCATGTTCACGCTGCCGGCCAGCGCGGTCAGCGACGGGGTGCCCTCGGCGAGCTTCAGGGAGAGGACGCCGTCGGCGTCCAGCCCGAGCGCGTAGGTCGCCGAGGAGACCTTGAACGCCGGCCCGAGGTCCAGGCCGAACGTGAGCTCGTGGGCGAACGTCAGTTCGGCGGAGAAGTCGACGCTCGGCAGGTCGATCGGCGCGCCGACCGGCAGGTAGAGCTGCCCGCCGTCCAGCCGCACGCTCAGCGCGCCGAGCAGACCGGGATCGCGCTTGACCTTGAGCCGCGCGTGCCGGACCCCGACGACGGCCGTGCCCAGGACGGGTGCGTTCACGTCGATGAGGATGGAGCCGTCGGTCTTGAGGACGACGGCCCCGATCCCGACGTCGAACAGGTCACCGACCTGCACGCGGGCCGCGACACCAGCCGACGGGCCGGTGATGCGGACACCGAAGACGTTGCCGGTCTTCTCGAAGACCAGCCTTCCGGAGACCTTGACCTGGGGCCCGAGGTCGAAGGACCCGTCGAGCAGCGTGTGGGTGAAGTCGCCGGTGCTCACCGTGAACGCCGGGAGCCGGAGTCGCCGGTCGACCGAGTCGATCTTGCAGGTGCCCTTGAACCGCACGCAGTCCGGAGCCACACCCGGGATCTCCAGCCGGGACTCGCCGAGGGACAGCCGCGCGTTGGTTCCTCCGGCGTCCATCCGGAAGTCCACGGACGGCAGGCTCAGCCGGGCGTCACCGGGCAGGGTGAAGGAGCGCGCCGGCAGGACCACGGTGGCCGAGCCGTTCGACGCGACGTCGAAGCGCGTCACCGTGAAGGTGCCGAGGTCCTTCCACAGGAAGTCGGCGTTGGTGACCCGCACCCGCGTCACCACCGAGCCGGACTCCACGACGCGGCTGAGCCCGAAGGTGCCGTCGATCGTGAACGGCTTGCCGCTGAAGGTCAACGGCCCGTTCGTCGCGATCGACAGGTTGCCCAGTCCGACCGAGGAGAGGAAGCCGTTCACGCTGACCGTCCGGTTGGTCCCCGGGACCAGCACCGACCCGCCCACCACCCCGACCTTGACCACCCCGTTGGTGCGGTCGAACGTGAAGGTCCCGGTGATCGCGAGAGCACCGAACTGCATCTTCTGCAGGGCGATCGTCAACGACGCGTTCCCGGCGGAGTCGAAGCTGCCGTTGACCGCCACGGAGGCTCGCTCCGAGGCGCTGGAAAGCCAGGACGGAAGCGCCAGTCTCCCGGCAACCTCGACCCGGGTGCCCACGGCGTCGCGAACAGCGACGAGCGACCCGGTGAGGCTGAAGCCGCTCAGGTCCACACCGTCGTCGTCGATCGAGAGCACCAGCCGGCCGAAGCCGTCGCCCGACAGGTCGCCCTCGACAGCGACAGTGTTGCCGAACACCGTGCCGCTGCCGGACACGTGCGCGTTGAACCCGGCGTCGTCGATCCGCACCGTGCCGGTGAACTGATGCAACGTGAGCGGGCCGAGGGTGCCGCCGTTCAGGCTCGCGGTCCCCGTGACCGAGGAGGGGGTGCCGTCGGCGCCCATGGCCACGTCGAGGCGGAACAGCGCCTCGGTGCCGACGCCGGGGATCTTGAGCCGCGCCAGCACCTTGATCCCGCCGTTGCGGCGCAGCAGGTCCGGACTGCCGTCCGCGAGCGTGGACTTGGGGTCGAAGCCCGGGGAGTAGACCTGGACCTGACCGGTGGGCAGGCCGGAGAGGTCGGGGATCGCGCCTGCCGGCACGCCGAGGTCGAGCAGCATCTGCCGGAGGACGGCGGGCTCGACCGCGACGTCCAGGGAGAGCCGCGGCAGGCCGATCGCCGCTCCGCTCTTGCGCGGCGGGAGGATCCGGAGGGTGCCGTCGAGGCCGAGCGCGGGCAGCCGTCCCGTGACGTCGAGACCACCGTTGTCGAGAGCGAACTCGCCGGAGGAGATCGGGAGCGACAGGATCCGCGAGTCCCAGCGACCGACGACGTGGCCGCGGTCGGCCTCCAGGGGCGGCGGCAGGTAGAGCTGGACCAGCCCGGGCGAGTCGATCTGGCCGAGCGTCCCGGCGAGCTCCCCGAGCCACGTCGGGAGCTGCAACGGGTCGTCCGGTGGGGCGAGGTCGAGCTCGCGGAACAGGCCGACCGGGTCGGTGACCAGCTTCGGCGCCTGGAGGCCACCGGTCAGCACGAGCCCGCCGACGTCGACGAGGTTGTCGAAGTGCTGCCGCTGGAGGAGCGGCACCGGACGGTTCACGTCGGTCGGGTCGAACCGCTGCCCGTCGAACAGCAATTGGCTCTTGCTCCGGACGAACTGCTCGTTGCCCGGTGGGACCAGCATGCCGGACAGCTCGACGAACTTCAGCCCGAAGTAACCGAGCTCGCCCTCGATGGTGACGCCCCACGACGATGCAGCGGCCTGGGCCGCCGGTGACGCAGCGCCGTCCATCAGCGCGCGCAGCAGGTTGCCGGTCGGCAGGTCCGCGGCGATGGTCACCCGGTCCTCGGGGACCCCGAGCAGCGCGAGGTCGACGAGCGGTCCCACCGCCCCGACCGTCGCGAGGTTGGACATCCGGTTCATCCACACCTTGAAGCTCGTCGACACCCGTACCTCGAGCCCGCCCTTGTCGATCCGCAGTGCGGCGCTGTCGCTCGCTGCCCCGAGCGGGATGCCCAGGATCTGCGGCTGGAAGGCACCCTCGATCACCAGCACGGGGTCGGCGACCCGCAGGAATTCCTGGCCGGCGCGGACGACCGCGCTTCGGACGGCTCCGACCAGAGCGTCCTGGAACGCCACCAGGTCGAGCACCGACTCGGGGTCGGCGGCGGCCGAGGTCAGCTCGAAGAGGAGGTGCTGGCCGTTCGTGACCGCCTTGGCGATGCTCGCGCCGGTGGGAGTCGGGATCAGGGCCAGCACTCGCGAGAGGAAGACCGACCGGGTGATCACTCGGCGCCGCTCGACGGTGCTCACCGTTCCGTCGCCGTTGGAGTCGAGGACCGCCTTCGTCAACGGACGAAGCGGGAACCCGTCCAACGAGCTCACGCGGTTGTCCTCCAACGACGCGGCGACCCGGTCGAAGACCGTCTGGACCTCGGTGACCGTGACGGCCCCCGTGCGCAGTCCGTTCAACAGCCCCCGAAGCCCGAGGACGGTGCCGTGCGCGAGGCCGTCGGTGCGCAGGACGCCGCCGAGGTCGACCCGGCCGGGCATGAGGAAGGCGATCGGGCTCGCCGGGGGCGGGGACGCGAACGCGAACTGCCACGCCGGTGCGATCGGGTCGCCGAGGTCGAGCCGGAACCCGCCCTCGCCGAGCGGCATGCCGTAGAGCTCCGCCTCACCCTTGAGCAGCACGTCCAGCTCACCGTCGCTCCCGTAGGACGCACCGAGCGAGACGTCCCCGCTGATGATCGGCATCGCCAGGTGGGTGAGGTGGCCCGTCAGGTAGAGCGAGGCGCCGGTCTCCCAGGTCGGCCGTTCTGCCGCGAGAGCGGGGCGGATCAGCTCCTCCAGGCGCTCCTTGGTCACCTTGACGTCACCGAGGTCGTCGAACGCAGGCATGTCGAGCAGCGCCTGCGGGTCGTCAGGATCCGGGTCAGGCAGTGACCGGGCACCGAAGCTGATCCCGCCGGTCACCGAGGCCAGGATCAGGCCGGACGGGTCGATCGGGATGCCGAGCGGCGCGGTCACCTCGGCGATGAGCGGGCCGTACTCGGTCACGACCAGGTCGACCCCGGCACCGATGCTGTCCATCTTGAACTGCCCGGCGATGCGCAGGTAGAAGGCCTCCTCGTCCGGACCACCTTCCGGCGTGCCGCCGGGCAGGTCGGGGCTGAGCACGCCCACCGACAGGGCGCCGCCCACCTCGAGGCCCTTGAACTCGAACGCCGGCACCTCGGCGCTGATCGCCTCGAGGTTGGTGATCGGGAATTCGCCCGCGACGAGCTTGGCGATGTCGATCTCGAGCCCGTCGACCGAAGCCTCCAGACCGAAGTTCCCGGCGCCCGGCGGGTCGACCGCGAGCGTCAGGGACACCCGAACCGCGAAGTCGGCCAGGTCGGCGATCTCGAACCCGCCGAGGACGGCGCCGTCGTCGTCCGAGGCGATCCCGGGAAACCGGAGCCCCGCCTCACGGATCTCGATCGGGAGCCAGGTGGGGAAGTCGAACCGGGTGGTCGGCGGCAAGGTCACGTCGACGCCGAATCCGGCCAGCGCGTAGGGCACGAAGTCGGCGCCGAAAGCGAAGTTCGAGACCGAGCCCTCCCACCCGGCCAGCTCCTCGAGGTCGCCGAGGTCCTCGGCGTCGCCGAAGTCGACGCTGAGGCCGTCCTCGCCGAACTCGACCAGGGGTTCCCCCGGGGCGGGAAAGAAGTCGACGAGCTCGACGTTATTCGCCGATGCGGTGGCGAACCCACCGAACGACACGTCGATCCGGCCGACGCCGACCGAGTCCAGGCGCGGCAGGAAGGCCAGGCCGTCGGCCGTCTCGAGCAGGGTGACGCCCGCCGTGAGCTCGACGTCGGTCAGGGTGAACGCCGAGAACCCCAACCGCGGCAGGCTCAGGCTGCCGTCCAGGTCGAGCCGGCCGCTCTCGTCGTGGGTGCCGTCGATGTCGACCGTGAGGCCGTCGCCGAACTGCCCTCCGGAGATGCCGAACCGGCCTGAGATGTCGGGGACCGGCTCGCCGTCCTGGAAGCCGCCGAGCTCGATCTCTCCGTCGAGGACGTGGCCGTTGACCTCCAGGTCCTCCCACCCGAGCACGATCGGGCCGAAGTCGACGGGGACGAACTCGCCGTCCTCGATCCGCACGGTGAAGTCGAAGGCGTTCGTCGAGGGCTCGTCCGGGTCGACGGCCTGGTCGCCCACGCGGACGATCGGCGTGAAAGGCAAGCCGTCGAGGCTGTCGAAGTCGATCGAGCCGCGCGCCGACAGCGTGACGGCGAAGGTGTCCGGATCGATGGTGACCTCGACCTGGGCGAGCGTCACCGCCAGGAAGCCGCCGAGCTCCAGGGTCGGCAGGTCGGTCGCGCTGGCCGTGATCGTGCCGACCTCGAAGGTCCCGTCGCGGCGGACGACGAGGTCGGTGACCGAGACGGTGAGGTTGGACAGGCCCGGCACGACGCCCGTCGCGGTCTCGACGCTCAGCAGGGCGCCGCTCGCGTCGGGCCCGAATGACAGGGAGGTCGCGTCGAGGGTGACCATGACGGTGCCGTCCCCGAGGGACAGCTCGACGGTGTCGGCCTCGACCGTGAACTGACCCTCGGAGCCGAGTGCGGCGGTGAAGCTGTCCACGACGAGGTCGCCGTCCAGCGCGGTGAGGATGCCGCCGGTGAGCTCACCGGTGAGCGACGTCGTCGTGCCCACCTGACCCGTCAGGTGCAGGTCGACGTCGGTGATGGACACCGCCCCGTCGAAGAGCTCCAGCTCGGGCGAGGTGGCGACGACGTCGATCGTGGCCTGGTCGACGCCGAGGTCGAAGTCGACGTCGGCGGTGATCGAGGAGTCACCGACCGGTACGACGACCCGGGCGGTGGCTCCGCCGGTGAACGAGGTGTCGGTCGCCAGGAAGTCCGCATCCAGCGCCCTGAGCTCGAACCCGGCGAAGGTCGCGCCTTCCGGCGAGTCGAGCTCGCCGGTGATCCGCCAGCCCTCGGCGACCTGGGTGCCGGCCAGGACGAGGGAGACCGGCTCGTCGTCGCCATCGGTCGCGCCGGGGATCTCGACGGTCCCGGTCAACGTCTGCTCCGTGGTGGTGGCCCCGCCGTCGTTGACCTCCCAGGCGCCCTGCCACCGCAGGGACCCACCCGGGAACGGAAGGGTCAGGTCGGCTGAAGCCGAGCCCTGGGCCGTCGCCTGCCAGGCCGTTCCGAGGCCGGCGACCCGGATCCGAGCGGGACCGCCGTTCGGCCCGGCGGTCACGCTGAGGCCGCCGTTGACGGTCCCCTCCGGGGCAAGTGGACCCTCGGCACTGAGTCCGTCGATGGTGAGCTCGCCCCCGACCTCGAGCTCTGCGCCGGTGTCGCGGTGCAGGTAGAAGCCCCCGGGGTCCCCACCAGCGGGGAGGTCCACCCCGAACACGAGGGTCACGGTCAGGTCGGCGTCCCACGCGCCCTCGGCGCCGAGCCCGAGAGTGCCGCCGAGCGACTCGAGGAAGTCGGCGGTGTCGTACTCGAACGGCCCCTCCCCGGCGACTGCCTCGAGGTCCTCGAGCGTGCGCAGACAACGCGCCTGGAGGACGTCGTTCTCCCCCGGCGCCGTCGTGCGCCCGCCCGCGCCACCACGGAGGAAGTCGATCGTGCAGTCCTGGGCCTCGATGGCGTCCGCGATCGCGTCGAGCGTGGCGGTCTCCGGGTCGAATCCCTCGGGAAGGGCCGGCAGCTGGAGGGCCTCGGAGATCGCCTCCTCGCCCAGGCCGAGGAGGGAGGCGAGCTCGTTGGTGATCACCGCCCCGTCGTCGGGGAGGTCGAAGGCCGAGAACAGGTCCGGCAGGGCCAGGTCCAGGTCGTCGAGCGAGGCGAGCAGCTCGTCGGCGGCGAACTCGGCCGGGCCGGGCCCCAACGGCGGGGCCTCGGCGATCTGGGTGCCCTCGCCGTTGGGCGTGACCGCAACCGCACCCGTCGTGGTCAGGGTCGGCCCGAGCTGGGTCTGGGTCTCCGCATCGACCCGGAGGAACCGGACGGTCATCTCCTCGCCGGGGATCGCCTCGATCCGGAGGTCACCGAGCGCCGGGTCCAGGACCGCGAAGGCCTTGTCGCCGGACCGGATCACGTCGACGAGGCCTGCCTCCTCTGCATCGAGGATGTCCACCGGCCCGCTCGGGTCGACCGGCGGCGGATCACCATCGAACTCCCTCACCAGGGAGAACCTGGCGTTGGTCGCCTCGACCACGGCCGCCCGGCCCTGGAGCGGACAGGAGGCCCCGGCTGTCGGCTCGGTTCCGTGGAGGAACCAGTCGTCGAGCCGCTCGTAGAGGGCTTCGGCTGCCATCTCCGCGGCGTGCTCGAGGTCGCACAGGTTGACGACCTTGACGTCGGAGTAGGTGCCAGGGATGGTCTGGCCGAGCGAGCTCCGCAATGTCTGCGAGCTGAGCGGGACGGTCCCGTCGCCTGTTTCGAAGCGGAGGTGCGCGAGGTCGTCGCCGAAGAGTCCCTGGAATCCCTCGGCGGCGGCGTCCTCGAAGGCGATGTTGCGCACGGTCGCCTTCCCGCTCGACACCACGATCCGCCACGGCAGTTCGCCGACGTCGAGACGGCTCCAGGTCGCGTCGTGCTTCGCCTGAGCAGCGCGCCACATCGACTCCGTGCCGCCGGCGTTGGCGATCACCTGAGCGATCTGGTCCGTTTCTAGCGGGGTCTCGTTGACGCCCTCCTGCACCGAGAGCCAGCTGCCGAGCGACGGCGCCGGCCAGAGGTTGAACAATCCTCGGTTGGTGCGCGCCTGACGCTGCATCGCCTCGGTGCCGCCGAAGACCAGCTCCAGCCCGAAGAAGTCGCCCGGCATCTCGGTCCCGGTGATCAGGGGGAAGGCCGACTTCGGCGCGCCGAGGTACGGCGTGCCTACGGTGGTGACCCGGGCCAGCTTCGCCCGCCGCTCAGGGTCCGAGGCGTAGTCGCGGGCGAGCAGCCCACCGTAGGAGTGCGCGACCAACTGGACCTTGCTGGCCCCGGTCTCCTGCCGTGCGCGGTCGATCAACGCGTCCAACCGGGCCAGCGAGTGCGCCGTGTCCTTCCGCCAGTCCCACCCGAAGGGGTAGAAGTTCTCCGGACCGACGAGGGCCCGCATCCGGCTCATCCCTTCGCCATAGACGTCCTTCAGGCAGACGACCACGCGCAGGACGCACTCGACGACCCCGGACCCGTCGGGGGGCGTGACGTGGTCCGGGTCGAACTCGGCGTCGACGGGGCCGACATCCGAACAGTTCGCCGACGTGCTCGTGTCGCCGTCCGGCTGCAGCCCTAAGTCGTCGGTCCCCGCCGGGATGCGCAACCAGAGCCGCTCCCGATCCCCGTTGGGCTTGTCGCACCAGATCTCCGAGCCGAGGATGCCCGGCAGGAAGATCACCGGCGGCGGCTCGGTCGGCGGCGGTGGCGGGGGCGACTCCAGCCGCACGCAGTTGGTGAGCACGGGGAGCAGGTAGTTCTCCCCGGTCGGCTCGCCGCCGCGGGGCGCGAGCACGATCGCCCGGACGAGGTCGCCCGCTTGAAGCGAGCTCTCGAACTCGTCGTAGGTGAACCCGGTCGCGCCGAGACCGTCCCCGTCGATCTCCATCGAGTTCGACGCCTCGTCGCGGAACGAGTCCGTGCACCCGCCCTCGGGCACGGACCCGATCACCACCCGGGCCTGCTGGAAGGGGACCAGGCCTTCGACTGCGACGCCGAACGCCCAATTCCCCTCCTCCTGGTTGACCACGCTCAGCTGGGCGGTCCGCGGCGGGGGACTGTCGACGTACTCGATGATGTCGGTCCCCCGCGAGAGGTACGTCGTCTCGCGCACCGCCTCGCCCGTGTCGACCAGGCGGGCACCGACGACTCCCCGGAACCCGGTGCGGGTGATCCGCAGCGGGGGCGCCCCCTCGAGGAAAGCCCCGTTGAGCTCGAGGTCGCCGTACCGGAGGTCGATGGCGGGCTGGCCCGGGGCCGCGAACACATCCACGAAGTCGAGGTCCAGCCGCGGCGTCCGGGACGGGTCCGCCGGGACCCGTTGCACGATCCCGCCGTCCTCGATCAGCCCGCCAGCGGTGATCCTGATCTCCCCGTGGCGACTGTCGATGGCGATGTTGTCGTGCGCCAGGTGCGGGCTGGAGCCGGTCGCGGCGCCGTCCCAGCGGAACCCGTCGTCCAGCACGACCGAACCGGGAGCCGTGGGGTGCTCCGTCGTCAGGACCAGGGGACCGATGCCCGTCTTGGCGAACAGGCTGCCGACCACCAGGTTGGCGCCCTGGCTCTCGATGAACGCCGCGCCGGCCGACCCTGCGTCCGTCACACCGGCGTCGAGGAACCTGACGTCCGACTCCGCGCCCCCGGTCGCCGTGCCGATCACCTTGATCTGCGCGTCGGCGAAGTTGTTGATGATGCCGTTGCTGATCCGCGACCCGGCGGCGCCGGGTCCGATGACGAACCCGTAGGCGATCGCGCCCTCGGCGCGCACTGTCGCACCCTTCATCCTGAGGATCACCGGAGCGGTGAATTCGGGCAGGGCGGTCATGATCGCGATGGTCACCCTGTCCACGGGCAGGTCGATCGTCGTGGTGTCCGGGTCCGCGTTCGCCGTCACGATCGCTTCTCGCAGGGAGCCGGGTCCACTGTCCGCGGTCGACGTCACCTCCACGAACGCGGTGGCTGCGGCCCGCCCCGGGGTGGCCACGACGAGGATCGAGGCGAGCATCCCGCCGACGAGGAGCCCGAGCGCCGATGCACGACCTCGCGCCCGGCGGTCGCGAGGGTCGATCGATCGCACGGCTCAGCCCCCCATGGCATGCTCGGTCGTCGTTCGGAATCGTCCGAGGCCCCGGAGCGGAGGGCCACCCGGAGCGGGGCGACCTCTCGACCTCACGGCGAATCTAGGTCTGGCCCAGGAGCCCTGTCTATTGGGGGATTCCCCTCGGTTTTGGGTCGTTGCGCCAGGTCAATCGACCTGCTGATCGGCCAGTCGCCCCGCGATCTCGCGGCGCGACCTCACCCCGAGCTTGTCGAAGCACCGGCCCAGGTGGGCCTCGACGGTCTTGGGCGAGATGAGCAGGACGAGGGCGATCTCGCTGTTGCTCGCACCCACGGCCGCCATCTCGGCGACGGTCCGCTCCCGGGCGGTCAGTGCGGCGGCCCCGGCGAGCTGGGTACGGCGGGGGCGCGCGCCCGCTCCGCGCAGGAGGGCATAGGCGCGTTCCTGCATCGGTCGCGCGCCGTGGTGATGGGCGAGGTCGAGCGCGACGCGGAGCGGCTCGCGCGCCGCCGGAGCGCTGCCCTGCTCGAGCAGGATCTCGCCCAGATCGAGGTGGGCTCGCGCCCGCGCCAGCCGGGCCGGGCTGGCGGCGAGCACGTCGACAGCCTCGTCGAGGAGCTCCATCGCGGGGCGACCCCGGACCACCAGCGCCAGCTGGCGCAACGCTGATCCGAGGACGTCGGCGGCACCGATGGTGCGCGCCTTCACCAGCCCCGCCTCGGCGATGCCGTGGGCGCGGTCCCGGTCTCCGACCGCCAGCGCCGCGTCGACCGCGACCGACCGCCAGGGCACCGTCCCGTCGTGGTCGGCTCCGAAGACGTCGAGATGAGCACCTGCGGCCGTCGCATCCGCCAGGGCGCCGCTGACGTCACCCTGGGCGAGCCGGAAGGCCGCCCGCCCCTCGAGATAGTCGGCCCAGGTGAACTCCTCACGCCACCTCGCCTCGTCACCGCACAACGACAGAGCCGCCCGCGCGCCGTCGAGGTCTCCCGCGGCACTGAGCGCCGCAGCGAGAGCGCCGTGGGCGGACGGGCGCGCGACCTCCCAGCCCTGGTCCGCCGCCATGATGACCGCCCGGGCGTCGTCCGCGGCATCCCCGAGCCGACCGGCGCGGAGATGGGCGTGGCAGCGGACGTGCAACGCCGAGGCGTGGGAGATCGCGCCGCCACGACGGGCCGCGTCGTCGATGAGCGGGGTGACGGCCGCGGACGCGCGGTCGTGCTCGCCGCACGGAAGGAGGGCCAGGGCGCCGAAGGTCACCGCACCCACGTCGAACACGTCGGAGAGCTCGACGGCCTCGCCCCCGAGCAGCGCCGCCTCGGCCAGACGCACGGTCTCCGACGACGGCTGACCGAGGATCGCGCGGTCCAGGGCGGCGTGCGCGATGAGCATCCGCTCGGGGTTGGTCGCCTCCCCGGCGAGCGCCCGCTCGACCAGGGCGTCCAGGTCGCCGAGCTCGGCGGACCTGGGGTTCCAGTCTCCCGTGATCGCCATCGCGGCCCGGAGGACGCGCGCGGTCCTCTGGTCGGCGGTCGACGTACCGACGGCACGAAGCCCTCGGCGGAAGACCCGGTGGGCCAGGTCGGGCCGGCCCGAGTCGATGAGGAGCACCCCGTACGTGAGCGACTTCTCCGCCCGCTCGTCCTCCGGCAGGTCCTCCAGCGCGGACCTGATCGAGTCCGGCGCCCCGGCTGCGCCCGCCATCGACTCGGCACGGGCCAGCAGCGCCCGGACAGCGGGCGTCCCCTGGCCGCCACCGCAACCCGCTCGAGCGAACGTCGCCGCTGCCTCCGGTGCCGCCCGCCGCAGTGCGGCCGACGCGGCGGCCTGGAGGACGCCCGCCGCCCACGACGTCGTGTGCTCGCCCTCGGCGAGGAGCAGCTGGCGCGCCGCCGCTTCGACATCGGTGGCGGCGAGCTCCTGCGCTGTCCGGATCCGCAGCAGTGCCCGGCGCGGCGGCGGCACCGCGGCGAGGATCGCCTCCTGCACCAGGACGTGGCCGATGGCGAGCGGCATCGCGGGCGTCAGGAGCGCCGCGGCGCTCAGCGCCTCGGCCGCGGTGGTGACCTGCTCCGGCGACAGCTCCGCCACGGCAGCTACGAGGGCGAGCCCGGCTCCCTGACCGATCACGGCGACCACGGCCCCCACCTTCTGCTCCTCGGCCGACAACCCCTCCCACCTCCGGGCGACCGACGCCAGGAACGAGGTCTGCGGTCCCGACGCAGACGGCCCGAGGGGCGGGTGAGGCGCGCGCAGCGCCTCGATCACGAACAGCGGGTTGCGGCCCGTGATGGCCGCACAGGTACGGATCTCGTCGTCGGTGGCGGTCGGCACCAGGGCCCGGACGAGGTCGCGGACACCCTCCGGCGGCAACGGGCCCACGTCAAGGACCTGGATCCCGGTCTGGAGCAGCTCGGGGACCGGCGCGTCGGAGCGCGCGGTGGCGACGATGCTCACCGAGGTGCCGGCGACCTGCTCCACCAGCCGGGCCACGAAGGCGACGGTCGCTGGATCGGCCAGGTGCAGGTCGTCGATCACCAGGAGCGCGGGACGTCCGTCGAGCCAGTCGAACAACAACCAGGTGAGCCCGTGGCTCACGGCCGCCGCACGGTCGGCGACCGGCAACGGGTCAGCAGTCAGCGTCGGGTCGAACACGGACCGGCAGAGGTCGGCGGGGCCCTGCCGCCGGACACGGTCGCGTTCGCGGTCGCGGTAGGCGGGCTCGAGCAGGACCCGCGCCGCAGCGAAGGGCACGTCCGCCCCCACCGCGGCCGCTCGCACGCTGAGCACCCGGCTCCCCGCTGCCGCAGCCGTGCCGACCGCAACCGCCACGAGCGTCGACTTCCCGATGCCTGCGGGACCGCGCACCAACAGGCAACCCGGGTTCGCGCCGACCACGACCTGGTCGATCACCGCCAGCTCCGGGTCGCGGCCGCACAGGTCGTCGGCGGACGACGCCGACACTCGCGCCCAGTCGGACCCCGCGGCTGTCACCTCGAACACGATACCGATCGTGCGACCGAGGCGGCAGGTACGACGGGACGGCGTCAGACGTGGCCGGCGAGCTGGGCCATCCGCGCCTCGACGGCGGCGAGGTAGGCGTCGCGACGCTTGCCGCTGACCTTGCTCCCCTTGTCGAGGTGGCTGCAGGCGGGCAGCACGTCGACCGAGAGCTTCGCGCCGCCGGCGAGCGCGCGGAGCTCGTCGAGGCGGTCGCCGAACGGCGTGCCGCTGCCGGGTGAGTAGGAACGGACGACCTCGTCGACGTCGTCGGGATAGAGGTCGACCTTGGTGACCACGACGATCAACCAGGTCGGGTGGTTGCGGCGCACCGCCATCGAGGCGATCCGGTGGGCGGTCACGGTCCAGTCCTCGAGCTCGCGGGCGAGCTGCTCCTCGCGGTCGGCGTCGACGGTGCCCGTCGTACCGGCCGTCCGGCGCCCGGTGGCGTAGCCGTTGGCGACGACGTGGAGCACCCCGTCGACGGGGTTGTCGTGGAAGACGTCGTCGAGCGCACCGAGCCGGGTCGCGGCGTTCTCGCCCGGGACGACCCAGAACCGGAAGCCCCGCAGTCGGCGGTCGCGGCGTACCCGCCGCTCCATGACCGCCGATCCGGACTCCGGGACTCCCCCCGGCTGCGGGTGCCCGGTGAGGTGGTCGATGAGCTCGCTCTTGCCCACGCCGGTCATGCCGGTGACCGCCACCATCGGGTAGCGGTGCCGGAACGTCCCGGCGATCCGTTCACGGCCACGCGCCAACGCCTCGGGAACGGCGCGCAGTCCGCCGCGGGATCGCCGGTCGTTCATGGAGGGGAACGTACCCGACAGATCGAGACGGGAGCGGCCTCGCGGGTGCAGAGTGGAACCGTGCGCCGCAGCCACCGCCGATCCTCCCGTTGCCTCCTGGCCCTCGTCCTGTCGACGGCCGCGGTCCCGGTCGTGCTCGCGGCAGGAGCACCGGCCACCCAGGCACGCCCGACCATCGACGACACCGACCCCGCGCGCATCGTCCGCCCGGCCACGCTGAAGCGGGTGCAGGACGGCTACTACTTCGGCGCGTGGGGCCAGGACTCACGGCTCGTCGTCACCCTGGTCGAGGGCGGCCTCCGGTTCCGTGACCCGCGGTCCGCCCGTTGGGAGGACCTGGCCGGCGTCTGCGACGCCCTGCGGGTACGACGGGGTGTCGCTGCCGTCTGTCCCGTCCCCCCGGGCGTGACGACCGCCGACCCGTTGACCCTGTTCCTCGAGCTCCGCCTCGGCGACGACTATGTCGACACCACGACGTTGGGCGCCGAGTTCCGCGCCGAGGTCCTCGCCGACGCCGGGCGGGAGGAGATCCACCTGGGCGCCGGGGACGACTTCGTCAACGGCGCCTTCGACCGCGACCGGATCTGGGGCGGGGCGGGCGACGACTTCATCCGCACCGGGGAGGGGAGCGATCTCGCGTTCGGCGAGGAGGGCCGCGACCGGATCGTCGGGCTCGAGGCCGCCGACGAGCTGCACGGCGGCGACGGAGACGACGTCGTCGAGGGCGGCCCGGGCGACGACACGCTCTACGGGGACGTCGGTGCCGACCAGCTCAAGTGCGGCGACGGGTCCGACGCCGCGGAGATCGATCCGGCCGACACCCGGGTGGGCTGCGAGCGCACGCCTTAGGACATGACGCCGAGGGTCTCCGGCACGAACCCGGGGAACACCTCGGCCCGACGGCTGCTGATCCCCGGGAACCGGTCGGCCATGACCTCCCAGAGGATGCTGCGGAAGTCGTGCCGCACGGCGAGGTCCCCGTCCTCGAGCGCGGCCGGCGCGAGGCCCGGCCACTGGCCGCGCACCGTGCCGCCCGCGACGCCCGCGCCGAACAGGAGCATCGCGTTGCCGTAGCCGTGGTCGGTGCCGCCGTCGCCGTTCTCCTCGACCCGCCGCCCGAACTCGCTAATCGTCACCACCGTCGTCCGCGCGGCAGCGGTGCCGAGGTCGGCGAAGAACGCCTTGAGCGAGCGGGCGAAGTGAGAGACGTGGTTGGTGAACCAGCCGTCATCGACCCTCCCCTGGCCCTCGTGCATGTCCCAGTCGCCGTAGTCGACGGCGACGATGCGGGTCCCGACGTCGGCCCGGATGAGGGCCGCGGTGTTGGCGAGCACCTCGGCCAGCGGGCCCGCCGGGTAGGCACTGGTGCGGACGGCCGTGTCGGCGGACTCCACCAGCGGTGCGAGCCGGGCGGTCGCGTCCATCGCGACCCGGACCCCGGCGCCGATGACCGACTTGTCCGTCGCCCACATGGTGCGCAGGGACGAGCGGCGCAGCGCCGCGGTCGTGCCGACGTCGGCGACGGCCAGGTCCTCGATCTCGTAGGCGCCCAGGACCGACGCCGGGCCGACCATCGAGGTGGGGAGCAGCGTGGAGCCGAGCGAGACGCAGTCCTGGGGGGCCGCGCTCGGGTCAAGCCCGATCATCCGGTTGATCCACCCCACGCGGGCCTTGGAGCCGGGGTCGGCGTCCTCGACCTCCTCCATGGCGTCGAAGTGGCTGCGGTTGGGCGCCGGCAGGCCGACGGACTGCACCGCGCCGAACGTGCCGGCGTTCCACATCGGCAGCAGCGGGCTGAACGCGGGGTGCAGGCCGAACCGCGGGTCCGCACCGAGGAGCGTGCTCTCCGGCACGACCAGGTTGGGCCGCAGGCCCGCGAGCCGGTCGTGGTCGACGCCACGCGGCACGAGCATCGACAGGCCGTCGGCGCCGCCGCGGAGGCTGACCACCACCACGACGTTGCCGCCCGGCGTCCCGCCGTACGCGGCCTCCATGAACGCCCCGCCGATCATCTGGGCACCCACCAAGGCCCCCGTGCCAGCGGCGGTCGTCTTGAGCAGGCGACGGCGGGTCAGCCCGCCGCGGTTGTAGTCCGGGCAGCCGCAGCCGCCTTCCGTCGTCGCCGTCGTCGACATCGTCGCCTCGTTCCGTCAGTCCGTCGGTGGTGCTGTCACTTGTGCATGTGGAGGGGCGAGTCGAGCAACGACGTCTGGATCCCGGTGAAGGTCCAGTACGTGAGCGCCTCCGCCTTGGTCATCGACTTCGTCAGGGGGATCCCGAGAAGCTCGGCGATTCCGTTGCGCACCGGGGCGGTCGGCTTCTGGCCGAGCATGTGCATCGAGATCGTGTCGATGACGGTGCCGAGCGGCGCCGGCATCGCCGGCAGCATGGACTCCTTGGACGGGTACCGCACTTCCTGGGTGGGCCACCAGCGCGCCGAGAGGTCGCGGTGGAGGGTGAAGCTGGTGAGCACCCGACCGGCGCTCGCCCAGGCGGAGTCGACCTCGGGATAGCCGTCCGGCGTCGGCCACTCGTACGGCGGCTGGCCCATCTCGCTGTACTGCCAGTACATGGCCCGGGCGTAGGAGTCCTCGGACACCGGTGCCAGGGGCTTGATGCCGAGCGCCCGGACGGTCGCGATGTAGTCCTCGAGCGGGGTGCGCACCTTGCGGCCGACCGCCAGGGCGAAGTCCGGGTGCCTCACCATCGCGAGCAGGGTCGGCCGGATCGCCGTCCCGTTGTCGAGGTAGGCCTTGGCGACGGCCGCCACCAGCGCCGCGGAGGGCGTGTCGGAGACGAACCGGACGCACAGCCGGCGCGCGAGCCGCGCCGCCGTGGCCGGGTGCTTGGCAAGGTAGGACAGGTAGGCCATCGTCGCTGGCCGCCCGTCCGAGGAGCTGTTCTGGTGCGTGAAGCCGAGCACCTTGACGGGCTGGGTGTCGTGCCAGCTGCGGTCGTAGTAGGCGCGGAACTCGGGCCACCAGACGTCGACCCGGTAGCCGGTCAGCATCCGCGCCGAGGCCTTCACGTCGTCCTCGGTGTAGCCGCCGTCGACGCCGACGGTGTGCAGCTCGAGGACCTCGCGTCCGAGGTTCTCGTTGGGCGCCTCCTTGGAGGAGAACGCGTTGTCGAGGTAGAGGCCCATCGCCGGGTGCGTGACGGCGGCCTGCAGCAGCTTCTCGTACGACGTGAGGGCGTTGGTCCGGATCACCTTGTCGAAGTCCTTGCGCCAGAACAGCGCGTCGTCGTGGAACAGGGTGACGTTGAGCAGGTTCGACCAGAAGTCGACCATCACCTCGTGGACCTGGCGGTTGCTGAGCATCCGCCGGGCCACCGTCCACTTGCTGAGGTCGTTGGCGACCTCCCAGCCGCCCCGCACGCCGTCCTGGTTGTCCTGGAAGATCTGGGCCGGCGTCTTGCGCAGGGTCGGGAACCAGTTGTCCGTGGCCGCGCCCGGGGCATCGGCGACGAGCGCCGGAGTGAGCTGCTGCTGGAACCAGGCCATCCCGCCGCCGACGGCCTTGACCTGCGCGGCGAGCTCCGGGGTCAGGCCGTGGGTGAACCGGCGGACCAGGTGGCGGTCGGCGGCGGAGAGGATCACCGGGGCCGCGCGTCGTTCGTACTCCGCAACGGCCAGTCCACGTCGTCGGACGGGGGGTTTGGTGCGGGCTGCGACGGGCACGATCGACACGGACTGCTCCTTGGGGGGATCGACGCCGCCAGCAGAGTGCTTAGACGTCTAAGCACCTACGGTAGGTTTCGCCGATGCGGCTGCTCCAGCATCTGGCGACTCGACCGGAGTGACGTCGTCGGACCACCACATCCGGGTCCCGGTCCCCTTATCTTGGGACCATGGCCCTAGGACTCGCGGGTGTGACGCCGTCGCCGTTCCTCGACCAACCCGCGTTCGCACCGGACGGATCGCCCGCCCGCGTGCGCACCTACTCGGGCGAGATCACCATCCGCCAGGACTCCGGCCTCCTCGTCCACCGTCCGAGCCAGATCGACGGGACGCCGATGGGGTTCGTCCCGCCGGACGCGGCGGCGATCCGGACCGGTGACGAGCCGGCCCTCGCGGCCGAGGTCACGATCGCCCAGATCCTCCCGGCGGGCAGCGGGGACAGCTTCAGCGGTGCGGGGGCGGCTGCGGTCACGGTGACCCTCCAGCCCGACCAGAACGACCCCGCGTGGAGCTGGCCGCACCTGTCGTTCCAGGCGCTCGGCATCCGGCCGATGGTGCTGCGCTACCGACTGTCGGTCCTGACCGCGGCCGCGACCGGCGGCAGCAGCACCTGAGCCGAGCACACGCGGCAGCAGGTCGCGAACAGATATCAAATCCGGCGAACCGTCGGTGGCGTTCCGACGGACGACCTACTGTCCCGGTGTGTTGTCGCTACGCCTGCTTCGCTCGCTCTGGATCACCGCGGGGATCATGCTCCTCGGTCACGTCGTGACCCTGTACCTCTTCCTCGAGCACGGCGTCAGCCGGGAGTACGGCGTCCCGCGCCACTTCGACCTCAACGGCGAGGGCAACTTCGCGTCCTGGTTCGAGTCGTTCCCGCTGCTGGTCGCGGCGATGGTCACCTTCCTCCTCGCGTCGCACTACCGCGACAGCGGAGCGCCCCTCGCCCACCGGTGGGCCGCCCTGTCCGGCGTGCTGCTGCTGATGTCGATCGACGAGGCGTCCCAGCTCCACGACCTCTTCACCGGCCCCCTGCGCCGTGGCCTGGCGATCGACTTCGGCGTCTTCTACTTCGCGTGGCTGATCCCCGCGGTCGCCTTCCTCGTCCTCGCCGCGTGGTACTTCGCCCCGGTCATCCGGTCACTGCCGGCGTCGACCCAGCTCCGGCTGATCGCCGCGGCCGGCATCTACTTCGGCGGCGCGATCGTGGTGGAGATGCTGAGCGGCTTCGCGGTCGAGAACGGCCGCAAGTCGACGCCGTACCTGACCGTGCTGACCTTCGAGGAGGCGTGCGAGATCAGCGGCATCCTGCTCGCCGTCGGCACCCTGCTCCGCCTGCTCCACACGGTCCAGCCGCGGTCGACCATCGAGCTGCTCGGAGCCGGGGGCGGCACCGTCGGGGTCGCGCCGGCCGCGACCGCGCCTGCCGAGCCGCGGTAGGAGCGGCTACCCTGCCTGGAACAAGAACACGTTCTAGAATTGGGAGCACGCATGGCCGCCGACCGGGACCGGATCCTCGAGACCATCCAGAGCTACGTCGACCTCGTCGGCAGCGGCACCGCTGACGCGATCCTCGCGCTCTATGCCGACGGCGCGACGGTCGAGGACCCGGTGGGGTCCGAGGTCCGCACCTCGCGCGAGTCGATCCACGAGTTCTATGCAGCCATCGAGCCGCTGGAGCAGGAGAGCGCCCTGGTCTCGGCGCGGATCGCCGAGGATCGCAGCTCCGCGGCGTTCCAGTTCGAGCTGGTCACCAAGGTCGGCGACCAGCGCTACACGCTCGCGCCGATCGACGTGATGACCTTCGACGACGAGGGCCGGATCACGAGCATGCGGGCCTTCTGGAGCAACGAGGACATGCAGGTCAGCTGAACAGGTCGTCCGACCTGTTATCTGGACATGATGTACGGCGTATCCCCCGGCGTGATCCGTCGTTGAACAGGACGGCCGGGTGGGCCCGCGCCATGGGGGGAGCGGCCCACCCGGCTGACGCTTGTCCGCCGCGGCCGCCCCGAGAGCCTCGGTCAGGCCCGGCGCCGGGTGCGGACGGCTCCCGCCGCCAGGCCGCCCACGATCACGGCGCCGGCCGTACCCGCGACGACGAGGACCCACCACCGGGTGCCCGCGTCGTCCACCGTGTCCCGGGCGTCGTCCCTGGCCTCGGGCCGGTCCCCTGCGGGCGTGGTCACTGCAGGGGTCGTACCGGCGCCGAGGTTCCGCTCGATGCGGTCGACGTAGCCGGGTCCCGCCGCCCGGGTCCCGCCGCACGACGACATGCTGAGCACGCCGGCATCGGTCGCGCCGGCATAGACGGCGTACCGCCGGCCGGGCTGCAGGCCCGGCAGCCCGCAGGCGCTGCCCTGGTTGCCGGTGACGACCCGCTCGGTCGCCGACGCCTCGCCGTCGTACACGCGCTCGACCTCGAAGGTGTAGACGACCTTCTGCTCACGGTCGTCCGCCTCGGCGACGAAGCCGGTGAAGACGACGTCCGCCCAGCGCGCGAACTGCCGGACGTCGCCGCCCACGCAGGAGCAGGCCGCCGCTGGGCCGGCCGTGGTCACCACCAGGCCGAGGGTCGCCGCGAGGGCGGGGAGGAGGACGGCGAGCAGGAGTCGGACGGTGCGCACTCCTTGTAGACGAGCGGGCAACCGGATCGGTTGCGTGCCGGCAGCGTGGTGATAGCCCCGCGCCGGCCCTATCGTTGAGTCACTGGCACCGCACCACCCCCGCGGCGCCGGTCTCCACCGCCACACCACCCCCGTGGCCGACAGAAAGCGGCACTCATGTCCGACAGCAGCACCCCGCCCGTCGTACCCGCCACTGAGCTCCTCGAGCACGGTCTCGAGCACGAGCAGGTCGTCTTCGCCAACGACCCCGCCAGCGGACTGCGCGCGATCATCGCGATCCACTCCACGGCCCTCGGCCCCGCCCTCGGCGGCACCCGCTTCTACCCCTACGCCTCGACGGCGGCCGCGCTGGCCGACGTGCTGGCGCTCTCCCGCGGCATGTCCTACAAGGCCGCGGTGACCGGGCTCGACCTCGGCGGCGGCAAGGCGGTCATCATCGGCGACCCCGCGACCCAGAAGAGCGAGGCGCTGCTACGCGCCTACGGGCGCTTCGTGGAGTCGCTCGGCGGTCGCTACCTCACCGCGTGCGACGTCGGCACCTACAGCGAGGACATGGACCTGGTCGCCCGGGAGTCCTCCTTCGTCACCGGTCGCACCGAGGCCCACGGTGGCGCCGGCGACAGCAGCGTCCTGACGGCGTACGGCGTGTTCTGCGGCCTGCGTGCCGCCGCCGAGACCGTCTGGGGCGACCACGACCCGGCAGCGGGGCTGGCCGGCCGCACCGTCGGCGTCGCGGGCGTCGGCAAGGTCGGTCGCCACCTCGTCGGCCACCTGGTCGACGCCGGCGCGCGGGTGGTCGTCACCGACGTCTCGACCACGGCGCTCGACCGGGTCCGCGACGAGCACCCCGAGGTCCAGGTCGTGACCTCGACGGAGGCACTCGTGGCCTCCGCGCTCGACGTCTACGCTCCCTGCGCGCTCGGCGGGGCGCTGAGCGACGAGGTCGTCGCGGAGCTGAGCGCCCGCATCGTCTGCGGTGCCGCCAACAACCAGCTCGCGCACCCGGGGGTCGAGAAGCTCGTCGAGGACCGCGGCATCGTCTACGCGCCCGACTACGTCGTCAACGCCGGTGGCCTGGTCCAGGTCGCCGACGAGCTCGAGGGCTTCAGCTTCGAGCGGGCGAAGCTGCGGGCGACCCGTATCTACGACACGACCCGGACGGTCCTCGAGCGCGCCCGTCGTGACGGCGTCCCGACCGCCACGGCCGCCGACCGGATCGCCGAGCAGCGGATGCTCGAGGTGGGTCGCCTCCGCGGCATCTGGTTGCCCTGAGACACCGACGCGCACTCGACCGACGGGTCGACCCGGCCAGCGTGCTGGTCGGGTCGCCCTGTCAACGACGAGGGTGCGTCAATCGCGGTGTGGGTCGTAGTCCGACCACTGGTCGGGCTCCTCGACCCTGTCCACCACGTCGGACTTGCCCTCGTCGCCGTGGAGCTCTCGCGCCAGGGCACTGAGGTCAGTCTCGTGAGTGCGGTACTTGAGGTCGCGCGCGACCTTCGTCTGCTTGGCTTTCGCACGGCCGCGGCCCATAGGGTCCAGCCCCCTCGCACACTCGGCCGGGACGCGCAGTGGCACCCCGGACTATTTAGTCAGAGTCTTCGTGGGGACAACGCTACCTGTTGCAGGGGTGTTCCCGCACACCGAGTCCGCGGTTGGGGGTGCCAATGTTCGGTAGATCACCAGCCGGCGTGCTGGCCGACGAGCCGAACGGTGCCCTTCTGGTCCGGGTCGACGTCGACCTCGCCCGCCACCCAGGCGTCGACGCCGTGCTGGGCGAGCAGGTCCAGAGCGGCTCCGACGGACTCCGGGTGGGTCAGCGCGACCATCCCGACCCCGCAGTTGAGGGTGGCCTCGAGGTCGGGCTGGGAGACGTCGCCGAGCCGGCGGACGACGTCGAAGACCGGCGCCGGCGTCCAGGTCGCGCGGTCCAGGGTCGCCCGCAGCTCGACCGGCATCACCCGGGCCAGGTTGTTGGCGAGACCGCCACCGGTGACGTGGGCCATCGCGTGGGTCCGGGTGCCGCGGGCGATCGCGAGACCGGCCTTGGTGTAGATCTTCGTCGGCTCGAGGAGCTCCTCGCCCAGGGTGCGGCCGAACTCCTCGACGTGCCGGTCGACGGTCCAGCCGGCCTGCGCGAAGAACACGTGGCGGGCCAGGGAGTAGCCGTTGGAGTGGAGGCCGCTCGCGGCCATCGCGATCACCACGTCGCCGGGCCGGACGCGACCGGGGCCGAGCAGGTCGTCGGCCTCGACCACGCCCGTGGTCGCGCCCGCGACGTCGTACTCGTCGGGCGCGAGCAGGCCTGGGTGCTCGGCCGTCTCGCCGCCGACGAGCGCGCAGCCCGCCTCGACACACGCCTCGGCGATGCCCTGGACGATCGCGGCGATCCGCTCGGGCACGACCTTGCCGGTCGCGATGTAGTCGGTCATGAAGAGCGGCTCGGCGCCGCAGACGACGAGGTCGTCGACGACCATCCCGACCAGGTCGAACCCGATCGTGTCGTGCTTGTCCATCATCTGCGCGACGGCGACCTTGGTGCCGACGCCGTCGGTCGAGGTGGCGAGCAGCGGCCGCTTGTACGACGTGAGGGCACTCGCGTCGAAGAGTCCGGCGAAGCCGCCCAGGCCGCCGAGCATCTCAGGGCGTCGGGCCTTCTCGATCGAGGCCTTCATGAGGTCGACGGCCTTGTCGGCGGCGTGGATGTCGACGCCCGCGCGGGCGTAGGCGTTGTCGGCGTCGGACACGGGGTTCCTCACGGGTTGTTGAAGACGGGCAATGCTTCGCCCTGGACCTGCGACGAGAGCGTTGCCTCCAGGAGGTGCTTGCCGAGCAGGCTCTCGTCGGGGAGCTCGATCGGGTAGTCGCCGGTGAAGCAGGCGGTGCAGAGGCTCTGCTGCGGCTGCCCGGTGGACTCGACCATGCCGTCGAGGGAGATGTAGCCGAGGCTGTCGGCGCCCACGCTGGCGGCGATCTCGTCGACATCGAGGCCGTTGGCGATGAGCTCGGCGCGGGTGGCGAAGTCGATGCCGTAGAAGCACGGCCACTTCACCGGCGGGCTGGAGATCCGGACGTGGACCTCGGTCGCGCCCGCCTCGCGGAGCATCCGGATCTGGGCCCGCTGGGTGTTGCCGCGGACGATCGAGTCGTCGACCACCACGACCCGCTTGCCGCGGATCACGTGGTCGAGCGCGTTGAGCTTCAGCCGGATGCCGAGCTGGCGCAGGGTCTGGCTGGGCTGGATGAAGGTGCGGCCGACGTAGGCGTTCTTGACGAAGCCCTGGGCGTAGGGGACGCCGCTCTCGAGGGCGTAGCCGGTCGCTGCCGGGATGCCCGACTCGGGGACCGGGATGACGACGTCGGCCTCGACCGGGAACTCGCGGGCCAGCTGACGGCCCATCTCGACCCGCGCCTCGTGCACGCTCCGACCCGCGATGATCGCGTCCGGGCGGGCGAGGTAGACGTACTCGAACACGCAGCCCTTGCGGCGCGGCTCGGCGAACTTGTGGGAGCGCAGCCCGCTCTCGTTGATGACGATGAGCTCGCCCGGCTCCACCTCGCGGACCACGCTCGCGCCGATGGTGGCGAGGGCGGCGCTCTCGCTGGCCACCACCCAGCCGCGGTCGAGACGACCCAGGACCAGCGGGCGGATGCCCTCGGGGTCGCGGGCGGCGTACAGCGTGTCCTCGTTCATGAAGACGAAGCAGAACGCGCCCTTCACCTGCGGCAGCAGCTCCATCGCTCGGGCCTCGAGCGACTGGTCGGGGTGGTGCGCCAGCAGCGCGGTGACCAGGCTGGTGTCGTTGGTCGACGCCTCGAGCTCGCGCGCGTGGATGTCGAGCTCCTCCTCGTCGCTCGGGAGGTCGCGGACCAGCTGGGCGAGGTCGGCGGTGTTGATCAGGTTGCCGTTGTGGCCGAGGACGATCGAGCCGTGGGCGGTCGGCCGGAACGTGGGCTGAGCGTTCTGCCAGGTGCTCGCCCCCGTGGTCGAGTAGCGGCAGTGTCCGACCGCCAGGTGACCCTGGAAGGAGTCGAGCGTGGTCTCGTCGAAGACCTGCGAGACCAGCCCCATGTCCTTGTAGACGAGGATCTGGCGGCCGTTGCTGACCGAGATGCCGGCCGACTCCTGACCGCGGTGCTGGAGGGCGTAGAGCCCGAAGTAGGTGAGCTTCGCGACGTCCTCACCAGGGGCCCACACGCCGAAGACTCCGCACACGTTCCAGGAGTCTAGTGGTCGGAGCCCCGGACCTCCGCACTCCGCGCGTGCGTGGGATCGGCCACGGCTCGCTCAGGCCCCCGTGCAGCTGGCGGCGGACGGGTCGATCGCGTCGCGGCCGGCGGCGAAGTCGTTGTCGGCACCACAGTCGATCTTGGCGTCCTTGACCCCGTCGACCGCGAAGATCAGGTCCGTGCCACCGAGAGCGAGCATGGTGTCGATCCCCGCGCCGCCGGAGATGAAGTTGTTGCCGGCGCTGCCCGTCAACTTGTCGTTGCCGAAACCGCCGACGAGGTCCTCCACGCTGGCGGCGATCGTGTCGCGGGAGCCGAGGACGCCGTCCACGGCTCCCCCGTCGTCCCCGGTGCCGGCGCCGAGGGACGCGGTCACCGCCGCGCTCCGGGCGGCATAGCTGGCCTGGTCCACCCCGGGACCCCCGATCATCTGGTCGGCGTCGGCCCCGCCCTCGAGGACGTCGTCGCCCTCACCGCCGCCGAGGACGTCGTCGCCGGTGCCGCCCTCGAGCGCGTCGACGCCGTCACCCCCGCGCAGCTGGTCGTCGCCGGTACCGCCCTGGAGCAGGTCGGCGCCGTCGCCGCCGCGAGCCACGTCGTCCCCGGACGCTCCGATCAGGACGTCGTCGCCCACCCCGCCGAGCAGGACGTCGTCGCCCGGTCCGCCCGCCAGCGTGTTCACCGAGCCGTTGCCGCGGAGCACGTCCTCACCGTTGCCGCCCGTCAGGTTCTCGACGTCCTCGCCGATGGAGTCCCGCGACCCGGCAGGACCGTCCGCCGCGGATCCGTCGTCCCCCTGACCGCCGCCGAGGTTCGCGGTCACGTCGAGGTCGTGGCCGGCGTAGGTCACCGTGTCGGTCCCGATGCCCCCGCAGATCACGTCCGCGCCGCCGAGCCCGTTGATCGTGTCGTTGCCCCCGAGGGCGGCGATGACGTCGGGTCCGGGGGTGCCGGTGATCGTCTCGCTCGCGTTGGTGCCCGTGATGGTCGCCGCGCGACCCTGGCACTCCACGTACGCCGCACCCCACGAGGGCCCGGAGTCGTCGGTGCTGCTGACGAAGCGGGTGGCCGCGCCGCCGCCGGCCGACATGCGGAACAGCTGAAGGCTAGGACCGTTCCGGTCGCTGGTGAACAGGACCTGCGTTCCGTCGGGCGAGAAGACGGGGCTCGCGTCGAGTCCGGCCTGGTTCGTCAACCGGACCACCGACGACCCGTCGGCATTCATCCGGTAGATCTCACCCTGACCGTCGCGTGTGGAACCGAAGACGATCTGCTGGCCGTTGGGCGAGAAGGACGGCTCGTCGTCGCTCGCGACGTTGTTGGTCAAACGCGTCGGGCTCGTACCGTCGGCGTTCATCTTGTAGATCTCGGAGTTGCCGTCACGGTTGCTGAGGAAGACGATCTGCTGGCCGTTGGGCGCGTAGGCAGGGCTCGCATCCTGCCCCGGAGCGACGGTGAGCCGGACGTGCTCGGTGCCGTCGGTGCGCATCCGCCAGACCTCTGCCCCGACACCCGGGAGTGCCTTCGTGTAGGCGAGGTAGCGGCCGTCAGGGGAGGGCGCGGGCTCGGTGTCGTTGACGCTGTTGCGGGTCAGCTGCGTGAGATCCGACCCATCGAGGTTCATCCGGTAGATCTCGCGGTCTCCATCACGGTCACTGGAGAAGTAGATGGTCAGGCCGTCCGCAGAGACGACCGGATGCAGGTCGCTGGCGGGATCGTTGGTCAGCTGCGTCCGCTCGATCCCGTCGGCGTTCATCCGCATCACTTCCAGGTTGCCGCCGACGTTGGTGGTGAACACGATGTCGCCGTTGATGCCGGGCGAGACGGCCCGGGCCGGCGCCACAGGCGAGGCGACCGCCCCGGTGAGGGCGGTCACGCCCAGGACCACGACGGAAGCGATACGGAACTTGTGCACAGCGACCCCCGGGGAGCAACGGGTGACGGCGTGTCCCGACACCACGCCCTGAGGGCACCGACGCTAACGAATTTTGCGATCCGGCGGCATCCTCACATCGGAGGATCTCCCTCGCCTCGCGGTCACTCCCCCAGGTTGCGCAGCAGCAGCGCCTCGGCGACGAGGACCTTCTCGAACTCGGCGAGGTGGAGGCCCTCGTTGGCGCCGTGGGCGCGGGTGTCGGGGTCCTCGACGCCGGTGACGAGCACGCTCGCCTCCGGCATGGCGTCCAGGAACTCGGCGATGAACGGGATCGAGCCGCCGACGCCCATGTCGACCGGCTCGGTGCCGCCCCAGGCCTCGGCGAACGCCGAGCGGGCGGCGTCGTACGCCGGACCGGTGACGTCGAGCGCGATCGGCTCACCGGTGTCGACGACCTCGATGGAGAGCTGGGCGCCCCACGGGACGTGCTTCTCGAGGTGGGCCCGGAGGCAGGCGATCGCGTTGGCGGAGGTCTCGCCGGGCGCCGTGCGCAGCGCGAGTCGGGCACGGGCGGCAGGGATCAGGGTGTTGGACGAGCCGTCGACCTTGGGTGCGTCGAGACCGATCACCGACAGGGCCGGCTGCGTCCAGAGCCGCTCCACCTTGGGGCCGTGGCCGATCCACTCGACCCCCGGGGCGACGCCGGACTCGGCGCGCAGCCGCTCCTCGGGGTAGTCGACGTCGGCGGCCGGGCCGCTGACCAGGCCCTCGACGAGCAGGTTGCCGTCGTCGTCGTGGAGCGAGGCGATGAGGCGGGAGAGTGCCAGCACGGCGTCAGGGACCAGGCCGCCCCACATGCCCTGGTGCACGGCGTGGCTGAGGGTGCGGACCTGCACGTTGACCCGGACCAGGCCGCGCAGGCTGGTCGTGAGCGCGGGGACGCCGATGTCCCAGTTGCCGGAGTCGGCGATGATGATGACGTCGGCGCGGAGGTCCTCGAGGTTCTGCTCCAGCAGCTGCGGGAGGGTCGCGCTGGCGACCTCCTCCTCGCCCTCGATGAACAGCCGGACGGTCACGGGGAGCTCCTCGCCCAGCACTCGCAGCGCGGTGACGTGGGCCATGATCCCGGCCTTGTCGTCGGCAGCGCCGCGGCCGTAGAGCCGGCCGTTGCGCTCGGTGGGCTCCCAGGGCGCGCTGTCCCACTCGGTCGGGTCGTTCTCGGGCTGCACGTCGTGGTGGGCGTAGAGCAGCACCACCGGGGCGCCCTCGGGGCCGCGCTTCTCACCGATCACCGCCGGCGGGGCACCGTCGTAGGCGCGCACGATGCGCGCGTCGACGCCCTCGGCACGGAACAGCGCGGCGGTCGCCTCGGCGCTCCGCTCCACCTCGTGGAGCCGCTCGGGGTCGGCGCTCACCGACGGGATGCGCACCAGGGCCTCGAGGTCGTCGCGAACACCGGGGAGCAGCTCGGCGACGCGGGATCGGATCTCGTCACTCGTCATCGTCATGACGGCAACCTACGTCACCGACGCAGTCACGCCAGGGGGAGGTAGGGGGCCAGGTCGGTGCGCTCCCCGCTGGCCGTGACCCGGCCGTCGGCGAGCGCCTCGGACCAGTCGATCGCCCCGCTCGCGAGACCCACCCAGGTGCCCGCGTCGGTCTCGACGACGGCCGGCGGCGTGCCGCGGGTGTGCCGTACCCCGGCGACCACCTGCACGGCGGCGTACGGCGGCACCCGCACCTCCACCGACCGGCCCGGAGCACGCTCCTCCAGGAGCGCCAGGAAGTGCTTGGTGAGCAGCCGCAGGTCGGTGCGGTCGGGCTCGTCGGCGGCCACCCGTGCGAGCGCGGCGTCGACCTCGGCGGGGTCGGCGGGACGGAGTCGGGAGGGCACGGAAGCGAGACTACAAACCATCGTCGGTCACAATGAGAGCCATGCAGGCACGCGTGGTCCTTGGTACGGCCCTCCTCGTGCTCCTGTCCTCCCTCACCGCGTGCAGCGAGGAGAAGGCGGAGCTCTCGGCGGGCGACATCGTCAGGGCGCGCCAGGACGACCAGTTCGAGAGCGGTCGCCGGACCACGATCACGATGCCCGTCGGGCGCCTCCTCGTCTGGACCGAGGACCCGGTCGAATCCGCCGGTGCCGACGAGACGCGGACCCGTCAGACGGTCGACGCCCCGGCCGGCGCCGTCCTGGTCCCGATCACGTGGCAGTACGACCCGTGGGCGTCCAACCGCCTCGACGGCATCGTCGACACCTCCGACACCCCGCGGATCAACCTGGTCACCGAGACCGAGAGCTATCGGGTCCCGCCGCCGGAGCGCGACGCCGAGGGCAACGCCGAGTCGTTCTACGTCGTCGCCGACGGCGACGCCGAGGAGCGGACCCTCGAGATCGAGTTCGACGGGGTCACCCAGACCCTCGACCTCGCCTCCGGCGAGCGTGACGAGGGCATCGCCGCGGCGCTCTACGACATCGAGGACGACCAGCTCAAGAAGACCTCGTGCACCGACGAGAAGTGGTTCGACCCGCGCTACGTCAGCGCCGACTTCACCTGCAACACCGTCGGCCCGGTGATCACGCCGTACGCCGCGGGCGAGTGGGCTCCCGAGGGCAGCGTCTGGCTCGCCGTCACCCTGACCACCCGGATGGGTGTCTACGCCGAGACCGACCTGCTCGGCTCGGGCGCGCGCTACTTCTCGCGCGGTGTGAAGGTGACGGCCGAGATCGACCGCGAGAAGGCGGACTACACGCTCGTCTCCCAGAGCGACCTCAACCAGTGCCCGGTCCCGGGCACCAACACCTGTGCCGAGAGCACGACCTACGTCTTCGAGGTCCCCGAGGAGGACCCGGAGCAGGGTCCGTTCGTGGTCGAGCTGACCTACAAGCAGGTCGAGCAGGTCAGCTACGGCCAGTGGGACGAGCCCCGCAAGCGCAAGGTCGTCGGCAAGGAGAAGCTGTACCTCTGGAAGGACCCCAAGGACAAGAAGCGGAAGAAGAACCGCGACGACGAGTCCGAGGAGACCTCCGAGGAGCTCACCGAGGAGTGAGCAGGTCGGCCACCTGACCCAGGCCGGCCGCCACCTCGGCGAACGAGGTGCTGAGCGGGGACAGCCCGACCCGGAGCCCGTGAGGCGGACGGAAGTCCGGGATGACCCCGCGCTCCCACAGGGCCGCCGTCACGGCGCGGAAGTCCGGGTGCTCGAGCATGACGTGGCTCCCCCGGGCCGCCGGGTCGCGCGGGGACGCCACTCGGACGTCGTACGGCGCGAGCAACGCGTCGGCGACCTCGATCGCGAAGCCGGTCAGCGCCATCGACTTGCGGCGCAGCGCCGGCATCCCGGCGCGCTCGACGAGCGCGAGCATGTCGCGCATCGGCAGCATCCCCACGATCGGCGGCGTGCCGCTGATCAGCTGGCGGATGCCCGCCGCAGGCTGGTAGCCGGGGCCCATCGCGAACGGGTCGGCCGCGCCCATCCACCCCTGGACGGGCTGGGGCAGCCGTCCGTGGTGGCGCGCCGCGAGGTAGGCGAACGCCGGGGCTCCCGGCCCACCGTTGAGGTACTTGTAGGTGCAGCCGACCGCGAGGTCGACCTGGTGCTCGTCGAGGCTCAGCTCGACCGAGCCGGCAGAGTGGGAGAGGTCCCAGAGGGCGAGGGCACCGACGTCGTGGGCCACCCGGGTGATCGCCGGCAGGTCGGCGATCCGGCCGGACCGGTAGTCGACATGGCTCAGCAGGACCAGCGCGGTCCGCTCGGAGACCGCGTCGCGCACCTGGTCGACCGTCACGGCGCCGCCGGCGTCCGGCGTGATCCACCGCAGGGTCAGGCCACGCTCGGCCGCGATCCCCTCGACGACGTAGCGGTCGGTCGGGAAGTTGTCGGTGTCGACGACGACCTCGCAGCGGCCGTCCGCGGCCCGGCCGTCGACGGCGGCCCGGACCAGCTTGTAGAGCAGGACGGTGGTCGAGTCGGCGACGACCGTCTGGCCCGGGGCGGCACCGAGGCAGACCCGGGCGATGAGGTCGCCCAGCTCGGTCGGTGCGTCCATCCAGCCCTCGTCCCAGGAGCGGATGAGCCGGTCACCCCAGGCCCCGCCGACGAAGTCGGCGAGCCGGTCCCGGGTCGCCAGCAGCGGGCGCCCCAGCGAGTTGCCGTCGAGGTAGGCGACGACGCCGTCGGTCCGGACGAAGGCCGCCCGGTGCTCGGCCAGCGGGTCGGCGGCGTCGAGGGCGGCGGCGCGGGCAGCGAGGTCGCCACGGACGCTCCCGAGCGGTGCGGTGCTCATCGGACCCCGATCTCCGTGCGGACCGTGATCAGCTCGGGGAAGAAGGTCAGGTCGAGGGCGCGCCGCAGGAAGGAGACCCCCGAGGAGCCGCCGGTCCCGGTCTTGAAGCCGATCGTGCGCTGCACCGTCCGCAGGTGACGGAAGCGCCACAGCTGGAACGCGTCCTCGAGGTCGACGAGGTCCTCGGAGGTCTCGTAGAGGTCCCAGTGGCCGGTCGTGTCCTCGTAGACGGTCCGGAACACGGGGATCAGGCCGGCGTCCTCGACCCACGGCTGGCGTACGTCGCGCTCGAGCACCGCCGCCGGGACGGGCAGCCCGCGCCGCGCGATCAGGCGGAGGAACGCGTCGTAGACCGTGTGGCTGTCGAGCGCGCCGGCGAGGAAGTCGCGCGCCGCCGGGTTGGCGTCGAACACCTTGAGCATCTGCGGGTTCTTGTTGCCGAGCAGGAACTCGACCGCTCGGTACTGCACCGACTGGAAGCCCGACGCCGGTCCGAGGACGTCGCGGAACTCGGCGTACTCACTGGGAGTGAGCGTCGCGAGCACCGACCACTGCTCGGTGACGGTCCGCAGGATGTGCTTGACCCGGGACAGGCTCTTGCGGGCACGGGCGAGGTCGTCGGCGTCGAGGAAGGTCCGCGCGCCGACCAGCTCGTGGACCATCAGCTTGAGCCACAGCTCGGTCGTCTGGTGCTGGATGACGAAGAGCAGCTCGTCCGGGTGCTGCGGGTCGCTCAGCGGGTGCTGGGCGGCGAGCAGCGTGTCGAGGTGCAGGTAGCCCGCGTAGTCGAGGGCCCCGCTGAAGTCCGTGCGCACGCCCGGCTCGAGCGGCCGGTACCCCTCCTCGATGGACACCTCGTCACCGTAGCGCCGAGGCCTGTGCCGCCGTCAGTGCAGCGTGTCGAAGATGTCTCGGATCCGAGACCACGCCTGGCTGGTCACGTCGATGACCCCGAAGTGGCCGCCGGTCACCTCGACCAGGTCGGCCGTCGCGCCAGCAGCGACGGCGCGTTCCACGTAGTCCGTCGACTGGCTGATCGGCACGATGTCGTCGTCGGGGGCGTGGACGCACCAGACGGGCACGTCGAGCGGCAGCTGCTGGGTGGGGTCGGCCGCGGCGTCCGCGGGGCCGGCCGGGTGCCCGAGGAACGCGTCGACAGCACCCGCGCCGAGGCCGTCGCGCGACCCGGCGACCAGGTCCAGCACCCCTGCCTGGGACACCACGTGGGTGACCGGCACGACCGGGTCGACCCGTCCGGCCGCCCACGTCGCCAGGTGGCCTCCGGCCGAGTGCCCGAGGGTCACGACCCGCGCCCGCACGTCGGCCGGCACCAGGTCGGCGAGCAGGTCGATCCCTGCGGCGACGTCGTCGAGCGTCTCAGGGACGCCCCCTCCACCCCCTGTCCCGGAACCCACCCTCCGGTACTCCAGGTTCCAGGTCGCCCAGCCTGCGGCGGTGAGGTCCTCGGCCAGCGGGGTGCCCAGGGAGGCGTCGTACTGCGCCTTCCAGAAGCCGCCGTGGATGACGACCACCACGCCGTGGGCCGCGCCGTCCGGCAACCGGAGCTCGCCGAACTGGCTCGGGTCGTCACCGTAGGGATGGCGCAGCCGGTCCGTCGGGCTCGGCTCCATCGAGGACTCCTTGTCAGGGTCGGTCCCACAGGCCGCCAGGGCCGCCGCAGCGGCCGCGGCCAGCACGGTACGACGGCGCGGGGCGGACGTGGCGCTCACCGATCGTCCCCGCCCGGCTCAGTGACCGAGCGCGGCGGGCAGGGTCGAGGTCCAGGCGGTGCGGAGCTCGTCGAGCGGCACGTCGAACGCCCCTTCCACGACCAGCGCGTCACCACCGGTGCTCCCGATCTCGGTCATCGGCACGTCGTGGCGGGCACAGAGCGCGCGGAGCTCCTCGATCTCCTCCACCGGCACCGTCACCACAGCGCGCGTGGCCGACTCCGAGAACAGGGCCAGGAACGCGTCGTCGGCGACGTCGTCGAGCGTGACCGTGGCGCCGACGTCGCCCACGAGGCAGGCCTCGGTGAGCGACTGGGCGAGACCGCCGTCGGAGAGGTCGTGGGCGCTGGTCGCGACACCGACCAGGTCGGCGAGCAGCCGGGCCAGGCTGCGCTCGGCGTGGAGGTCGAGCACCGGCGGACGGCCGCCCAGGTGTCCGTGGACGACGTGGGCCCACTCGCCGCCGGACAGCTCCTCGCGGGTCTCGCCGAGGAGCACGATCCGCTCGCCGGCCGCCCCGAACGCCGTGGGCGTGCGGCGCCGTACGTCGTCGATGACGCCGAGCACCGCGACGACCGGGGTCGGCAGGATCGCCGTGTCGCCGGTCTGGTTGTAGAGACTCACGTTCCCGCCGGTCACCGGGATGCCGAGCGTGACGCACGCGTCCTTGAGACCGCGGCAGGCCTCCGCGAACTGCCACATCACGCCGGTGTCCTCGGGCGAGCCGAAGTTGAGGCAGTCGCTGACCGCGAGCGGCTGGGCCCCACCGGTCGCGACGTTGCGGTAGGCCTCGGCGAGCGCGAGCTGGGCGCCGGCGTAGGGGTCGAGCTTGGCGAACCGGCCGTTGCAGTCGGTGGCGACGGAGACACCGAGGTGGGTCTCCTCGTCGACGCGGACCATGCCGCTGTCGGACGGCTGCGCGAGGACGGTGTTGCCCTGGACGTAGCGGTCGTACTGGTCGGTGATCCACGACTTGTCGCAGAGGTTGGGGCTGGCGACGAGCTGGAGGAGGGTCGCGCGAAGCTCGTCACCCGTGGTCGGGCGCGGCAGCGCCTCGGCGGCGTCGGCCTGGAGGCCGTCCTGCCAGTCCGGGCGCGCGTAGGGGCGCTCGTAGACGGGGCCGTCGTGGGCGACGGTGCGCGGCGGGACGTCGACGACGACCTCGCCGTGCCAGGTGATCTCGAGACGACCGGTGTCGGTGACCTCGCCGATCGCGACGGCCTCGACGTCCCACTTGGCGCAGATCGCCAGGAACGCGGCGACGTCGTCGGGCTCGACGACGGCCATCATCCGCTCCTGGCTCTCGCTCATGAGGATCTCCTCGGGAGCGAGCGTGGAGTCGCGCAGCGGCACCCGGTCCAGCTCGCACCGCATGCCGCCGTCACCGGCGGACGCGAGCTCGGAGGTCGCGCAGGACAGCCCGGCACCGCCGAGGTCCTGGATGCCGGCGACCACGCCGGCCCGGAAGAGCTCCAGCGTGCACTCGATGAGGAGCTTCTCCATGAACGGGTCGCCCACCTGCACGCTCGGCCGCTTCGCGGGGCCGTCGGCGTCGAACGTCTCGCTCGCGAGGACCGACACGCCGCCGATGCCGTCGCCGCCGGTCCGGGCGCCGTACAGGATCACCTTGTTGCCGGTGCCGGACGCCTTGGCCAGGTGCAGGTCCTCGTGCCGCAGGACCCCGACGCAGAGCGCGTTGACGAGCGGGTTGCCGAGGTAGGTCTCGTCGAAGACGGCCTCACCACCGATGTTGGGGAGGCCCAGGCAGTTGCCGTAGCCGCCGACGCCGGCCACGATCCCCGGCAGCACCCGGTGGGTGTCGTCGGCGTCGAGCGGACCGAAGCGGAGCGGGTCCATGACCGCGACCGGGCGGGCACCCATCGCGATGATGTCGCGGACGATGCCGCCCACCCCGGTCGCGGCGCCCTGGTAGGGCTCGACGTACGACGGGTGGTTGTGGCTCTCGACCTTGAAGCTGACCGCGTAGCCCTGCCCGATGTCGATGACGCCGGCGTTCTCGCCGATGCCGGCCAGCATCGGCCCGATCGGGGTCACCTGCGGGATCTCACCGAACTGCCGCAGGTGCACCTTGGAGGACTTGTAGGAGCAGTGCTCGCTCCACATGACCGAGTACATCGCCAGCTCGCTGGACGTGGGGCGCCGTCCGAGGATCTCGCGGATCCGCTGGTACTCGTCCTCCTTGAGCCCGAGGTCGGCCCACGGCTGCTCGCGGTCGGGGTCGGTCGCGGCGAGGGAAACGGTGTCCAGCACGCCGCAAATCTATCGGCCCTGCGCCGGGACCGGCCCATCGGGCGATCTGGGCAAGACGGCGGCGCGTCAGGGGTAGTCGACGCGGAACGACGCCGGCACGTTCTGCTGCTGCCGACCCACCCCGCGCAGCTGCTTGACCGGACGGATCTCGAGGAGCCGGAGCGCGAGCGTCATGTCGGTGTCGGACTCCGCATAGATGGTCACCGCCCACGGAGCGTCCGGAAGCCGGTAGTAGAGGACCACCTTGCGAACAGCGTCGACATCGATGACCGGGAACGCATGGATGTCGTCCCGCTCGAGCACGAGATCCGCTCCGCCTTGATCGTTCCGGTAATTCAACCTCATGCGGTCGAAGTCGCGCCACTGCGAATAGTGGAACTGCGCTTCGGAGCCGCTGGCCAGGTCGACCGCGCAGTAGCGGTCGACCACTCGGCCGTGGTGGCCTCGGGCGATCGCACCGCATCCAGGGTCCTGAGCACGAGGGAAGATCCAGTCCAGACCGCGCACACCACTCGGCAGACTGCACGAACGAAGCGCGGCCACCTCCGCGCCGTTCCAGCAATCGATCTTCGGAGCCTCCCCTCCGACGTCGATCGCGTCACCCCCGGGGCTGGTCGAACCCGTGGGACGAGCGCTCTCCGACGGGGCCGCGGTGGCAGCGCTCGACGGCGACACCGACGTCCCCGGCGCGGGCGACGTCGTGGTCCCGTCGACCGCCGCCACCTCTCGGCCACCGTCATCGTTCATCGCAACGACGCCAGCCGCCGCAGCGGCACCGACGAGAGCGGCAAGGACCACCCCGCCGGCGGCCCATGCCACCACCCGGCGGCGAGGCGGGGCCGGCGGGATCCCAGCGGCCCTGGTTCCGATCGGGGCGGCCACCGTAGGAGCGGCGGGGCTCGACGGCGCCACGGTCGCCTGGCCAGGTATCACCGTCGGGTGGGCCGGCCTGGCCGACAGAGGGCGCGAGCGCACAGAACGCACCACCTCGTCCGGCACCAACCCGACGCCGAAGCCGAGGGCCGCGCATGCCCAGATCGATGCCGCGACGTCGGCGCCGCCCCGGTCCCGCGCGATCTGAGAGCCGACCTCCTCGCAGGCCGATCCGGGATCGGCACCGGCCTCGAGCATCCGTTCAAGTCGAGGCACTGCGCCCAGGCGGACAGCGTCCGCCAAGAGGTTCAGATCCCCGAGCGTGGCGATGTCCTCGTCCAGGACGTCGTCGAGCACACCCCGGATAGACGACCCGTCTCGGAGCACCTCAGGCCCCATGCGCGCGACCACGTCACGAAGAGCAAGGTGAAGTTCCATCGGACGTTCCTGGGAAGACAGGGACCGCACAACCGCGGATCCCGGCAACGTATCGCCGCAGCCGCGAGCCTGGTCGAGTTCTGAAAATTCTTCGCCCGCGGCAATGCATCGCCAGCACCGCCTTGCTCGGCTGGGCCCGTGCCTTACCTTTGCCGACATGGCGACTGCCCCGACTCCGAAGCCGAGCACAACGGCTGCGACGTTCGCTGTCGTGGCCGTGATCGCGGCGCTGGTGGCGGGTGGGCTGTGGTGGGTGCGGAACGACGACGACAGCGCCTCGGCCGGGGCCGACGAGGCCTCCTCAGGGTCGGCGGGGGGTCCGTCCGCGACCGACGGGGCACCGGACGACGACGGGTCGGGCGAGGGGCGCGGGGACGGATCCGACGGTGACCCCGGGCTGGGCGAGACCGCGGAGGACATCGCGTCCCAGGGGTTCCCGGACGACCCGCGGGTCGTGGTCGTGTCTGTCGACGGCCTCGGGTCGGCCTGGGTGAGCAAGCAGACGACGCCGACGATCGCGGACCTGTTCCTGCACGGCGCGGGCACCCTGAACGCGCGGACCGAGGTCGAGAAGACGGTGACCCTGCCCAACCACACCGGGATGGTCACCGGGCGGCGGGTGGTCGCGGCGCTCGGTGGGCACGGGGTGACCTGGAACCACACGAGCACCCGGTCGGTCGCGCCCGGCACGGAGTCGGTCTTCTCCGTCATCGACGCGGCCGGCGGCAGCAGCGCCGTCTATGCCGGCAAGGAGAAGTTCGAGATGTGGGGCCGCGCGTGGCCCGACACCATGCACGGACCCGAGATCATGACCAACCAGACCGCACTCGTCGTGATGGCCATCGACGACCTCCACCAGCACGACCGCGACCTGACGTTCGTCCACCTGGCCGGCCCCGACAGCGCCGGCCACGAGTTCGGATGGGGCAGCGCACAGTACAACGACGCCGTGACCGAGGCCGACGCCGACATCGACCGGCTCATCACCGCGATCGCCGACGACGAGGAGCTGTCCGAGGAGGTCGTGGTCATCGTGACCGCGGACCACGGCGGCGTCCCCGGGACCACCCGGCACCTCGACCGCACCCGGTCGGAGAACTACACGATCCCGTTCGTCGTCTGGGGCCCGGGCGTCAGCACCGGCGACCTCTACGCGCTCAACCCCGACTACCGCGACCCCGGCCAGGAACAGCCGGGCTACCGCGGTCCGCAGCCGGTGCGCAACGGCGACGTCGCGAACCTCGTCACCGACCTGCTGGGCCTCGGCCCGGTGCCCGGGAGCGAGCTCGACGCCGAGCAGGACCTCGACGTCGACGGCCGCTGACCGGCCTCAGCGAGCAGGCTTGCCGCGCAGCTCCCGGAACGGCCGGATGTCGAGCGCCGCGACGGCGGCGTCGTACTGCGCCTCGTCGGCGGCATAGATCGTCACGGACCAGAGCCCCGCACTGTCGGCGTAGTAGATCGCGACCTTGTAGCCGACGTCGGGATCGCGCGACTCCACCTGCGCGGCCACCAGGTCGGCGCGACCCTCGGGCGCGGCGATCGGGCTGATCGTGTTGCCGCCGTAGTAGCCCTCGAGCGCCGGCCGGGTGCGCCACTCGCTGTAGTGGAACCGGACCGCGCCACCCCCGACGACCGGGGTGCAGTCGACCTCGGCGGCCCGCTGGACCGCTCCCTCGATGACACAGGTGCTGCCCGTCGAGGACGGGAACACCCAGGACATGCCCTCGACCCCGGTCGGGACGTCGCAGTCGGCGATCCGCTCGACCACGGCCCCGCCGCTCCAGCAGCGGGAGGCGGCCGGCTCCTCGGTCGCGTCGTCGGTCGGCGGCGTCGCGGTCANCCGGCTCCTCGGTCGCGTCGTCGGTCGGCGGCGTCGCGGTCACCGTCGTCTCCGTCGCCGTGGCGTCGCCGTCAGGGTCGGACCCTTCGGACCCGTCGGTCCGGGTGTCCGACGCGCGGTCCTCGCCGGCGTCCTCGTCGCCCAGCAGCAGCAAGACACCGCCCGCCCCGAGCAGCGCGGCGACGACCGCAGCCGCTACCAGCGCGATCAGCCAGACTCCGCGACGGCGACGCGGGCCGTCGTCGAACGACGGCGTGACCGGGGGTGCGACCGGAACGCCGGGCGGGCGTGCGGGCGGCGGGAAGGACGGCGGCGGCGAGAAGGACGGCGGCGGGGGTGGTGGCGGGGGTGGCGGCGGGGGTACGTCGTCGGCGAACAGCGGGCCCGTGATCCGGGTCGCCTGACCGTAGACCGGCGGCGGCTCGACCACCGCCAGGTTGGTGCCGCACTTCGCACAGAACCGTTGTCCCGGCGACGTGGCCGCCGTGCCGCACGAGGGACAGTCCATCGTCCTAGACCTCCTCCTCGATCTCCTCGACGATCATGTCGATCAGGTCGTCGGTGAGGTTCTCGACGGCGATCGAGGCGTACTCCGTCCAGGTCGCAGCCGGGTCGAGCTGGTATCCGTCGTCGACCTCCCTCACCACGAAGAAGATCTCGTCGAGCCCGAGGTCCTCGACCGTCTCCTCCTCGCCCAGGCAGGTCTCGTCCTGCAGGGAACCGGCCTCGTAGATCTCGATGCAGTCGCCGGCGACATTGATGGAGCCCGAGCCCTCCTCGGTGTAGCCGTCGGCGATCTCGAAGGCCGACCCGGAGAAGGTGCCGCGCTCGATGACGACCTTGACCCGGCCGTCGTCGAGCTCCTCGGTCGAGAGGTCGAGGTCGGCGACCGTCACCTCCACGCCGATCTCGTCGTCCGCCAGGCCGTTGTCGTCGAGGAACTCCTGGACGACCCCGGCGTAGGGCCGCAGCGGCTTGACCAGCTCCTCCGGCAGGTTGGCGAGCAGGTCCTCGACGTCATCTCCGTTGATCGCCTCGACGAGGTTCTCGATGACCGCCTCGGGGTCGTCGCCGACGATCGCGTCGACGTCCTCCGCAGCGGCGTCCCAGTCGGGCTCCGCGAGCTCCTCGTCGCTGTCGTCGACGGCGTCCTGGTAGGCGTAGTCGGCGACGGTCCCGAGCAGCGTCACGTACCACCGGCCGTCGATCTTCACCGTCATGACCGAGACCTCCTCGCCGTCGAAGAGCTCCTCGAGGTCGCCGGACTCCGAGTCGGCCTCGCTCTCCTCGCTGAGGAACTCCAACCGCTCCGGGAGCTTCTCGGGGTCCCAGCTCACGTCGTACTCGCCGCCCGTGAGGGTCACGCGCGCGAGGTCGTCACCCAGCTCCTCGACATCGAACTCCAGGTCGCTCAGCTCGATGTCGAGGGCGTCGGTGATCCCGTCGCCCTCGACGAGCTCCTCGTCCTCAGCGCGCTCGAACGCCTTGTCGTAGACGTCGTCCAGGCCCTCGAACTCACCGGGGCTGAGCACGCCGATCGCAGCGGCCGGGTCCTGGTCGGCGGCCGAGAGCATCAGCTTCTCGGCCGCGCCCTCGGGCGCTCCCG
>NZ_JACEFC010000050.1 GCF_014180715.1 Nocardioides stalactiti
GCTCTTGCCAAAAACCACAACACCCACACACAAACCAACCAAAGCCGGCCCACATGCAGACGCTGCTAAAACAATCACAACGACATAAATTGCATGACACACTGTTGAGTTCTCAAACATCACACGCGCTCGGATCGCCGGCCTCGCGGCGGCGCCTCCGGGGCAACCTGCGAAACGCTACCGGTGTCGGTTTGGCCCGTCAACTCCGCATCACGAGTGTGAGCGGCGGTGTCTCGGGCTGCAGTTGTCAGCCGGTGTCTTCGCACCCCGCTCCTGCGTTCAGGAGCCGCGTGCTGCGACGTGGAGAAAGTTAGCAGCACCCCGGGGGGCGCTTGCAAATCGGGGGTGGCATTTCTGCAAAAGCCCAGGTCAGAGGCCGTTCGCGTGCGCATGACGGCGGTACGGCGAGACGGTGGGGTCTCCCGTCGACCAGAAGCGCCACGCCCGATCCGCCGCGTGGCGCACGCCGGTCCGCGGTCCGCAGGAGGTCTCCGGAGGCGGCTCCCCCGGCGTGACGGTGACCGCCCCCGTGGTCAGGTCGGTCCCGTCGAGGTCCAGCCGGAGCCCCAGTGCGCGTCCCAGCCGGCCTGGTCCACGGGCCAGGTCGCGGTCGGCGACGCCCGGGCGGAGCTCTCGGACCACGTCGATGCCGTCGACCACCTCGCCGGCACGGAGGAGCACCCCGCTTGCTCGACCCTCGGGGCCGACGCTGACGTTGCCACACACATGGATGCCGTGGCTGAGGTAGCAGTACAGGTGGCCGGCAGGGCCGAACATCACCTGGTTGCGGCGGGTTCGTCCGCGGAAGGCGTGTGACGCCGGGTCGTCCGCTCCGTCGTAGGCCTCGACCTCCGTGAGGCGGACAGCCACCGGCCCGTGCCGGACGACCGCGCCCAGCAACCGCGGGGCGACCTCCTGGACAGGACCGGCGAGCAGGTCAGCGAGCGCGCTCACGCACTCCCTCCACGGCCGTGCGGGCGTCGCCCACCCGGGTGCGCAGCTCGGTGAGCTGTTCGGCGACCCGCACCGGCGCCGTACCGCCGCGCCCGTCGCGCGAGGCGACCGAGCCCTCCGCGGTCAGCACCGACCTCACCTGCGGTGTGAGCGCGGGCGAGATCTCCGCGAACTGCTCGTCGGTCAGCTCGTGGAGCTCGATCCCCTGCTGCTCGCAGGTCCGCACGCAGGCTCCGGCCACCTCGTGCGCGATCCGGAAGGGCACGCCCTCGCGGACCAGCCACTCGGCGATGTCGGTCGCCAGCGAGAAGCCCTGAGGTGCGAGCTCGGCCATCCGCGCGGTGTCGAAGACCAGGGTCGCGACCTGCCCGGTGAACGCCGGCAGCAGCACCTCGAGGGTGTCGACGGAGTCGAAGACCGGCTCCTTGTCCTCCTGGAGGTCGCGGTTGTAGGCCAGCGGCAGCGCCTTCAACGTCGTCAGCAGCCCGGTCAGGTTGCCGACGAGGCGCCCGGCCTTGCCCCGCGCGAGCTCGGAGATGTCGGGGTTCTTCTTCTGCGGCATGATGCTCGACCCCGTCGACCAGGAGTCGTGGAGCGTCACGAACCCGAACTCCCTGGTCGCCCAGAGGATGATCTCCTCCGCGATCCGACTGATGTCGACACCGGCCTGGGCCGCGACGAACGCGAACTCCGCCACGAAGTCGCGCGAGGCGGTGCCGTCGATCGAGTTGGCCGTCGACCCGGTGAAGTTGAGCTCGCGCGCGACCAGCTCGGGGTCGAGCCCGAGGCTCTGGCCGGCCAACGCGCCGGAACCGTAGGGCGAGTCCGACTCGACCCGGCGGCGCCAGTCGGCGAGCCGGTCCACGTCGCGCAGGAGAGCCCACGCGTGGGCCATCAGGTGGTGCGACAGCAGCACCGGCTGGGCGTGCTGGAGGTGCGTGCGACCCGGCATGATCGCGCCCAGGTGGCTCTCCGCCTGGGCGGCGAGCGCGTCGATCAGGTCGAGCAGCAACCCGCTGATCGCCAGCGAGTGGTCGAGCAGGTAGCAACGGAACAGCGTCGCGATCTGGTCGTTGCGCGACCGGCCGGCGCGGAGCTTGCCGCCCACGTCAGGGCCGACCTCCTCGATGAGCAGCCGCTCGAGCGCGCCGTGGACGTCCTCGTCGGACGGGTCCGGAGCCAGCGCGCCGCTGGTGAACCGGTCGGCCAGCACGTCGAGCCCGCGGTGCAGCTCGGCCTCCTCGTCGGTCGTCAGCAGACCCGCGGCACCGAGCGCCTTCGCGTGCGCGTGCGACCCACCGATGTCGTAGAGACCGAGCCGCCAGTCGAAGTGCGTCGAGCGCGAGAGCGCCTCCAGCTCCGGGGACGGTCCGCCCTCGAACCGGCCGCCCCAGAGCTTGCCCGTGTTGGTGCTCCCCGTGGTCACAGTGTTCCTCCCAGGACCGCGTCGATCGCGGTCGCCATCATCGCGGGCATGTCGTCGGACGCCGCCGTGCCGTCCGCCTCGAGCTCTGCCGGGGTCCACCAGGCCGCCTGCAGGATGTTGCCCACCTCGCCGGGCTCGAGCCCCTCGAAGTGGACCGTCGCGTCCGCGGCCACGGGGATCGCATAGAACGTCGAGTGGGACACGTAGTCGGTGCCGGCCCACGAGAACGGGTGCACGCCGGTGCCGATCGGCCCGACCAGGTCGGCGACCTCGCGGTCGATCCCGGTCTCCTCGTGGAGCTCGCGGACGGCCGCCTCCTCGTGGGTCTCCCCCGGGTCGACCGCTCCCCCGACGCTCACCCAGTGCAGGTCGCCGGGGTGCGCGGGGTCCTGGCCCTGAAGGAGCAGGACCCGGCCCTCCGGCGACACCGGCAACAGCCGTACCGCGACCCGGTGGATCGGCTGCGCTGTCTCGTCGGCAGCCATCAGTCGGTCCCGAGCTCCATCGCCGCCTCCTCGAGGAGCGCCTCCTCCTCGCCCGTGACGGCGGGGTTGGCGGCGATCCGGTCGAAGCCGCCTGCGGGGAGCTCCCCGAAGAGCGTGCCGTTCTCGACGAGCACCGTGCCCTGGTCGAGCGGCTGACCCGCGTAGAGCTCGAGCTTGGCGCGCGAGTCCGCGATGTCGAGGTTGCGCATGGTGAGCTGGCCGATCCGGTCGGTCGGCCCGAACGCCGCGTTGGCGACGCGCTCCATCGACAGCTTCTCCGGGTGGTAGGAGAACGACGGCCCCTGGGTGTCGAGGATGGTGTAGTCGTCGCCGCGTCGCAGCCGGAGCGTGACGGTGCCGGTGACGAGCGAGGCGATCCAGCGCTGGATCGACTCCCGCAGCATCAGCGCCTGCGGGTCCAGCCACCGGCCCTCGTAGAGCAGCCGACCGAGCTTGCGGCCCTCGAGGTGGTAGTTCGCCAGCGTGTCCTCGTTGTGGATCGCGTTGAGCAGCCGCTCGTACGCCGCGAAGAGCAGGGCCATGGCGGGCGCCTCGTAGATGCCCCGCGACTTGGCCTCGATGATGCGGTTCTCGATCTGGTCCGACATCCCGAGCCCGTGGCGCCCGCCGATGACGTTCGCCTCCATGACGAGGGCCACCGGGTCGTCGTACCGCTTGCCGTTGATGGCCACCGGCCGGCCAGCTTCGAACGTCAGGGTGACGTCCTCGGTCGCGATCTCGACCGACGGGTCCCAGAACTTCACCCCCATGATCGGCTCGACGGTCTCCAGCGACACGTCGAGGTGCTCGAGGGTCTTCGCCTCATGGGTGGCGCCCCAGATGTTGGCGTCGGTGGAGTACGCCTTCTCCGTCGAGTCGCGGTAGGGCAGGCCGTGGGCGACCAGCCACTCGCTCATCTCGTGCCGTCCACCCAGCTCCTGGACGAAGTCGTTGTCGAGCCACGGCTTGTAGATGCGGAGCTCGGGGTTGGCCAGCAGCCCGTAGCGGTAGAACCGCTCGATGTCGTTGCCCTTGTAGGTCGACCCGTCGCCCCAGATGTTGACGTCGTCGGCCTGCATCGCGCGGACCAGCATCGTGCCGGTGACCGCACGACCGAGCGGCGTGGTGTTGAAGTAGGCCTTCGCGCCCGACCGGATGTGGAAGGCGCCGCAGGCAAGGGCGGCGAGGCCCTCCTCGACGAGCTGGGGCTTGATGTCGACGGCCCGGGCGATCTCGGCGCCGTACTCCTTCGCGCGGAGCGCGACGCCCGCGATGTCCGGCTCGTCGGGCTGCCCGATGTCGGCGGTGTAGGTGCACGGGATCGCACCCTTGTCGCGCATCCAGGCGACGGCGACGGAGGTGTCGAGGCCGCCGGAGAAGGCGATGCCGACGCGCTCCCCCTCGGGGAGGGAGGTGAGGACCTTGCTCATGCGGTGGTGCTTCTTTCTGCCATGTCGGTGAACTTGTGGGCGAGGGCCTGGCCCCCGGAAGGATCGCGACCGATCACCAGGACGGTGTCGTCGCCGGCGATGGTGCCCAGTACGTCGGGCAGGTCGACCTTGTCGATCGCGCTGGCCAGGAACTGGGCGGCTCCGGGCGGGGTGCGAAGGACGACCAGGTTGGCGCTCGCCTCGGCGCTGACGAGGAGCTCCGCGCTGAGCCGGCTCAGCCGGTGCGACGCGCCTGCGCTCTCGCCGTGGATCGGCGTGCGGTCGCCGCCCTCTGCGGGGACGGCGTAGACCAGCGATCCGGACGGGAGGCGGACCTTGACGGCGTCGAGCTCGACGAGGTCGCGGCTCAGGGTCGCCTGGGTGACGTGCACTCCCCTGCGGCCGAGCAGCTCGGCGAGCTCGGTCTGGGAGCGCACCTCGCTGCCGCCGAGCAGGTCGGTGATCAGCTGGAGCCGGGCACTCTTCGTGAGCGGAGTCAGCGCGTGCTCAGTCATGACGTCGCGCTTCCAACCAGGCGAGGATCGCCTTCTGCGCATGCCGGCGATTCTCCGCCTCGTCCCAGACCACGCTCTGCGGCCCGTCAAGGACCTCGGCGCTGATCTCCGACCCCCGGTAGGCCGGGAGGCAGTGCAGGACGATCGCGTCGGGCTTCGCGTGCGCCATCAGCTCGGACGTGACGGCGTAGGGCGCGAAGATCGCCTTGCGTGCCTCGGCCTCCTCCTCCTTGCCCATCGACACCCAGGTGTCGGTGACCACGACGTCGGCGTCCGTGACGGCGGCGACCGGGTCGGTCGTCGCGGGGGCATCGCCGACGGCCGGTGCGTAGCCCTCGGGACAGCCGAAGACGACCTGCATCCCGGCCAGGCCACCCGCGACAGCCCACGAGTTGCCCATGTTGCACGCGGCGTCGCCGACGAAGGCGACCTTGAGCCCGGCGAGCGTCCCCTTGTGCTCCTGGACGGTCAGCAGGTCCGCGAGCAGCTGGCAGGGGTGGAAGTCGTCGGTCAGCGCGTTGACGACCGGCACCCCGGCGTACGCCGCCATCTCGTCGATCCGACTCTGCTCGAAGGTGCGCCACACGATGGCCGCCGCCTGCCGACCGAGGACACGGGCGACGTCGGCGATCGACTCCCGGTGGCCGATGCCAGCGAGCTTGCCCTCGACGAGGAGCGGGTGTCCGCCGAGCTCGGCGATGCCGGCCGCGAAGGACGCCTGGGTCCGCAGGGTCGGCTTGTCGAAGATCATCGCGATCGTGTGCGGGCCGGCGAACGGCTGGTGCTCGAACGGCTTGGCCTTGAGCGTCGCCGCCAGAGCCAGCACCTCGGCCTGCTCGGCCGCTGTCAGGTCGTCGTCGCGGAGGAAGTGCCTCATGCGGTTGCTCCTTCGGTGACGCCCGCGGTGTCGAGGATGGCGGGCCAGGCAGCGAGGAAGGCGTCGACGTCCTCGTCGGTCAGCACGAGCGGGGGCGCGAGCCGGATCCGCTCCGGGGTCGGTGCGTTGACGATGAACCCGGCGTCCTGGGCGGCAGCGGCGACCTCGGCGGACCTCGCCTCCGTCAGGTCGAGGCCGATGAGCAGGCCCTCGCCGCGGACCTCGGCGACCCGGGGGTCGGCTGCGAGGCCGGCCTTGAGCCGTGCCCCGATCCGCGTCGCGTGGTCGAGGAGGCCCTCGGCCACGACGTCGAGCACGGCGAGCGCCGCTGCGGCCGCGACGGGATTGCCCCCGAACGTCGTGCCGTGGTTGCCCGGGTCGAAGAGCTTGCCGGAACCGCCCGTCGCGATGCACGCGCCGATGGGGATGCCGCCGGCCAGGCCCTTGGCCAGGGTGACGATGTCGGGCACCACCCGGTCGCTGACCAGGGCGGGGTTCTGGTGCGCGAACCAGGTGCCGGTCCGGCCGACACCGGTCTGGATCTCGTCGAGCCACAGCAGCGCGCCGTGCTCGTGGGCGATCCGCTGGGCGCCCGGCAGGTAGTCGGCCGGAGGTACGACGACGCCGGCCTCCCCCTGCACCGGTTCGACGAGGACCGCGGCGGTGGTGTCGTCGACCGCGGCCTCGAGGGCGGCCAGGTCGCCGTACGGCACGAAGACGACGTCGCCCGGCAGCGGCTCGAAGGGCTCGCGGTAGGCGAGCTTCGAGGTCAGCGCGAGGGCGCCCATGGTGCGGCCGTGGAACCCACCCTCGGTGACGACGATCCTGGTGCGCCCGGTGCGCCGGGTGAGCTTGAAGGCGGCCTCGTTGGCCTCGGCGCCGGAGTTGGTGAAGAACACGTGCGCCTCGGTGCCGAGCAGCGCGACCAACCGCTCCGCGAGCTCGACCTGCGGCTCGCTGGCGAAGAAGTTCGAGATGTGGCCGAGGGTCTGGAGCTGCTCGGTCACCGCAGCCACCAGCCGCGGGTGCCCGTGGCCGAGGGCGTTGACGGCGATCCCGCCGAGCAGGTCGAGGTACTCGCGGCCGTCGGCGTCCCACACTCGCGCGCCCTCGCCCCGGACGAGGACCAGCTTGGGCGGACCGAAGGTGTTCATGAGCGCGCCGGTGTAGCGCTCGGTCCAGGCTGCGGTCGTCGTCATGACTCGATCACCCTCGCCTTCCGGGTCTTCGTGGTCACCCCGGGCAGCACCTGGGTGCCGACGCCCTCGTCGGTGAAGAGCTCGAGCAGGACGGCGTGCGGCTGCCGGCCGTCGACGACGGTCGCGCGCTCGACGCCGCCCTTGACCGCCTGGAGGCAGGCGCCCATCTTGGGGATCATCCCGCTGGCCAGGGTCGGCAGGATCTCCTCGAGCGCCTCCGGGCCGATCTCGCCGATGACCTCCTCGGGGTCCGGCCAGTCGAGGTAGAGGCCCTCGACGTCGGTGAGGACGAGCAGCTTCTCCGCGCCGAGCGCGATCGCCAGGGCAGCGGCGGCGGAGTCGGCGTTGACGTTGTGCACGATCCCGTCGATGTCGGGGGCGACGCTGGAGACCACCGGGATCCGGCCGGCCTCGATCAGGTCGAGGACGGACTCGGGGCGGACCTGGGCGACCTCGCCCACCAGGCCGAGGTCGACCTCCTCGCCGTCGACGATCGTGTTGGTCGCCTCGGCGGTGAACAGGCCGGCGTCCTCACCCGAGAGCCCGACGGCCAGCGGACCGTGCTCGTTGATGAGACCGACCAGCTCGCGCTGGACCTGGCCGACGAGCACCATCCGGACGACGTCCATCGCCTCCGGGGTGGTCACCCGTAGGCCGCCCCGGAATTCCGACTCGATGCCGAGCCGGTCGAGCATCTGGGAGATCTGCGGACCGCCGCCGTGGACGACGACCGGCTTGAAGCCGGCGAACCGCAGGAACGCGATGTCCTCGGCGAACGCCTTCTTGAGCTCGGGGTCGGTCATGGCGTTGCCGCCGTACTTCACCACGACCACCTTGCCGTGGTAGGCCTTCAGCCACGGCAGGGCAGCGGCGAGGGTCTCCCCCTTCTTGGGGTCGGGCCGGCCGGGGTCGTGCTGCTCGGAGTCGATGTTCATGAGGAGTACGCACTGTTCTCGTGGACGTAGGCGTGGGTCAGGTCGTTGGTCCAGACGGTCGCCTGGGCGTCGCCGGACTTGAGGTCGATGGTCACGGTGACCTGGCGGGGCGCGAGGTCGATCGCCGCGGGGTCCTCCCCCGGTCCGGACCTCCGGCACACCCACACGCCGTTCATCGCGACGTCGAGGTCGGCCGGGTCGAAGACCGCGTCCGTCGTACCGATCGAGGCGAGCACCCGGCCCCAGTTGGGGTCCTTGCCGAAGACGGCGGCCTTGAACAGGTTGCTCCGGGCCACGCTCCGGCCGACCTCCACCGCGTCGTCCTCGGTCGCGGCGTTCAGCGTGGTGATCGCGATCTCGTGGTCGGCGCCCTCGGCGTCGGCGAGGAGCTGCATCGCCAGGGACGTGCAGACCTCGGTCAACGCGGCGGTGAACTCCTCGGTGCTCGGCGTCAGGCCGCTCGCACCGGACGCCATCACGGTCACCGTGTCGTTGGTCGACATGCAGCCGTCGGAGTCGAGCCGGTCGAAGCTGATCCGGGTCGAGGCCCGCAGGGCCGCGTCGAGCTCGGCGGCCGGTACGACGGCGTCGGTGGTGATGACGACCAGCATCGTCGCGAGCTGCGGGGCGAGCATGCCCGCGCCCTTGGCCATGCCGCCGATGGACCAGCCGTCCCGCTCGACGACGACCTGCTTGCTCACCGAGTCGGTGGTCATGATCGCGTGGGCCGCGTCGTCGCCGCCGTCGGCCGAGAGGCCGGCGTGGACCGCGTCGACGCCGGCCAGCAGGGTCGGCCGGTCGTTCCGCAGTCCGATGAGGCCCGTCGAGCAGACCACGACGTCGATCGCGCCGATGCCGAGGTGGGTCGCGACCCGCTCGGCCACCTCGTGCGTGGTCTGGAAGCCCTCGGCGCCGGTGTAGCAGTTGGCGCCACCGGAGTTGAGGACGACGGCCTTGACGACGCCGTCCTTGACGGCCTGCTCGCTCCAGAGCACGGGGTTGGCCTTGCACCGGTTGGCGGTGAAGACCGACGCGGAGTCGAAGTGGGGACCCTCGTTGACGACGAGCGCGAGGTCCAAGTTGCCGTTGGCCTTGAGGCCGCAGTGGACGCCGCCGGCGACGAAGCCGGCCGGGGTGGTGACAGACATGACGGGTGGTTCCTTCGAGGACGTGGGATCAGGCGGGGACGGCGGGTGCGACTTCGTGCCCCGATCGTCGCCACGCCTGCTCGGCCTTCTCCGCGTCGTTCTTGTGCACCAGGACCCAGTCGGTGTCGAACGTCGACAGGACGAACACCGGTACGCCGTCCTCCGCCAGGGGCGTCAGCAGCCCGACCAGCACGCCGACCGCGCCGGACGCCAGGTCGAAGTCCGTGGAGCCCTCGGCGGGGACCACGGCGAACGCCGTGTACGGCTTCTGCTGCCGCGCCTTGGCGGGCACGCTCCGGGCCGCGCAGACCAACGACGTCTCGGTCGCGGTCGCGGTGATCGAGAAGATCGAGGACGACTCCGCCCACTCCGGGATCTCGGCGCCGGGCGCCAGTCGGACCACGGCGATGGTCTCGGGGAACCGGGCGATCTGATAGCTGCTCATGGCGCGACTCCGACGGTGGTGAGGCCCGTGGTCTCGTCGAACCCGAGGGCGAGGTTGAGGCACTGGACGGCGGCTCCGGCCGTGCCCTTGGCCAGGTTGTCGACGGCGCCGACGACGACCAGACGGCCGGCGGTCGGGTCGACGGTCACCTGGAGGTGAACTGCGTTGGAGCCCACGACCGACTTCGTCTGTGGCCACTGGCCCGGCGGCAGCAGGTGGACGAACGGCTCGTCGGCGTAGGCCTTGGCGTAGGTGCCGTACGCCTCCTCCGCCGTGACGTCACCGGCGAGCGGCGCCGAGCAGGTCGCCAGGATGCCCCGCGGCATCGGGACCAGGATCGGCGTGAAGCTGACCTTCACCGCTGCGCCGGTCAGGGCGCCGAGGTTCTGGGTGATCTCGGGGGTGTGCCGGTGGACGCCACCGACGCCGTACGCCGACACGTTGCCCATGGTCTCGCTGCCGAGGAGGTGCGGCTTGGCCGCCTTGCCGGCGCCGCTGGTGCCCGACGCCGCGACCACGACCACGTCGGGCTCGATGATCCCGGCGGCCACGGCCGGGGCGAGCGCGAGCGAGGAGACGGTCGGGTAGCAGCCGGGGACGGCGATCCGGGTGGCTCCCACGAGCCGCTCCCGCTGCCCGGGGAGCTCGGGCAGTCCGTAGGGCCAGGTGCCGGCGTGCGCGCTGCCGTAGAACTGCTCCCAGGTGGCGGCGTCGGCGAGCCGGAAGTCGGCACCGCAGTCGATGACCACGACCCGGTCGTCGAGCGCGCCGAGCTCGGCCGCGAGCGGGCCGGACTGGCCGTGCGGGAGCGCCAGCACGACGACGTCGTGACCGGCGAGCACGGCGACGGAGGTCTCGTCGAGGACGCGGTCCGCGAGCGGGACCAGGTGCGGCTGGAGCGACCCCAGCAGCTCACCGGCGTTGCTGCCCGCCGTGAGCGCGCCGATCTCGACCGCGGGGTGCCCGAGCAGGAGGCGCAGCACCTCGCCCCCGGCGTATCCACTGGCGCCTGCGACGGCGACCCTCACCCGATCCATTTGCATGACTATACAGAACCCTGCATGACTCTGCATCACGGGGTTCCGATAACCGGTCGCTCGTGTCGATGCCGCCGCTTAGTGTCCGGACCATGACGCGGCTCTCGTTCCCCGAGTATCTCACTGCCATCCGCCGGGAGTCCGACCGCTTCCGAGAGGTGCTGGTCGACTGCGACCCGGCGGCGACCGTGCCGTCCTGCCCGGAGTGGACCGCCGCGGACCTGCTCTGGCACCTCACGACCGTCCAGCACTGGTGGGGCGCGATCGTCACCCACCGCCCGCAGACCGGCGAGGAGCTGGGTTACGTCGAGCCCGATCGCCCGGCGTCGTACGAGGAGCTGCTGGCCAGCTTCGACGACACCCACGCCCGCTTCGTGGCCGCGGTCGAGACCGCCGACCCCACCGAGCCCGCCTACTCCTGGTCGGGCGACCCGGTCAACCACACGGTCGGGTTCACCTATCGGCGGCAGGCCCACGAGGCGCTCGTCCACCGGCTCGACGCCGAGCTGACGGCCGGCAAGGTGACTCCGTTCGACACGGCACTGGCCGCAGACGGCGTCGACGAGGCGCTGGACTGGATGTACGGCAACCTGCCGCCGTGGGGCTCCTTCGACCCGCTCCCCCACTACGTCGAGTTCCGGCTCACCGACGCGGGCACCTCCGTGTGGACGCAGCCCGGCACGTTCCAGGGCACGGCGCCCGACGGCACGGTCTACACCGACGAGACGGACCTGCACGTCGTCGCCGACCCCGGCCGCGCGGCCGACGTGGTCGTGTCCGGGCCGGCCGCTGACCTCAACGCCTGGATCTGGCGCCGCCGGGACGACGCGGGGATCGAGGTCACCGGCGACGCGACCGTCTGGGACCTCGTCCGGACCGTGCTGGACCAGCCGCTCGACTGAGCAGACCGGGAGGGCCCACCGATGCAGACCGGCCCCACCTCGCTAGCGTCTGGTCGCGTGATCCAGCGACTCGCGATCTTCCTCGGCTCCCGCGACGGGGACGACCCACGCTTCGGTCGGGACGCCTACGACGTCGGAGCCGAGCTCGCCGCGCGCGGGATCGAGCTCGTGTACGGCGGTGGGGGCGGCGGCCTGATGGGGCGGGTCTCGCAGGGAGTGCTCGACGGCGGCGGCCGCGTCTACGGCGTGATCCCACGCTTCATGGTCGAGCGGGAGTGGGGCCGGCTGCACGAGCCGGGCGTCCAGATGCACGTCGTCGAGACCATGCACGAGCGCAAGGCGATGATGACTGCCCGGGCCGACGCCTTCCTCGTGCTGCCGGGCGGGCTCGGGACCCTCGAGGAGCTCTTCGAGGTGTGGACCTGGCAGACGCTCTCGCTGCACTCCAAGCCGGTGGGCCTGCTCAACACCGACGGCTTCTGGGACCCGCTCGTCGCCACGCTGGACCGGCTCGCCGACCACGAGTTCATGAGCCGCACCACCGTCGACGACCTGGTCGTCGCGCCCGACCTCGCGGCGGCGCTCGACGGGCTCGCCTCGCGACTGGGCTGACTCCTAGCGCGTCGCCCAGACCGGGATCCCGGCCTCGCCGGCGGGCGGGTCGGGGACCACGACGACCGTGCTCGGGTCGTCGACGTCGAGGTAGGCCAGCACCTCGCTGCCGCTGTCGTCGTACCAGGTGACCCCGATGGAACGCCCGTCGACGGACCAGACCGGGTGCAGGAACTCGCCCTCGGCGAGGAGCTTCTGACCGGTGCCGTTGGCGTTCATCGTCCAGATGCTCCCGATCTCCTCCTCCGCTCCGGGCTCGGTCACGAGGAAGAGCAGCTGCCCGGCCTCGGGCGACCAGTCGGCGTAGGAGATCTGGTAGCCCGGCGGCGTCGGGACCTCGACGGCCTGCCCGCCCGCGTCGGCGTCGATGAGCCGCAGGCCGAGCACCTCGCCGTCGTCGCTGTAACGGCCGTAGACGAACTCGCGCCGGGACACCCAGGTCGGCGCACCCCGGACGAGGGTGTCCTCGACCACGAGCCGCGGGTCCCCCGAGCCGTCGGCACTGGTCACGTAGATGCCCAGCGGGTCGCCCTCGTCGTCCTGGCAGATCGCGGCGACCCGCGACCCGTCGAGGCTCCAGCCGGGTCGTAGCGCGTGCGCGCACGGGCCGGCCGCGTCGAACACCCGGCGGGTCTCGCCGGACTCCAGGTCCATCAGCATGAGGACGCCCGGCTCGCCCTTGGCGGCCTCGGTGAAGTCGACGTAGGTCATCGACCGGCGGTCCGGGGAGATCGTGGGGAGCCGGGCGTCGACGCCGTCGGGCGAGAGCTGCTTGCTCACGCCGCTCGCCACGTCGACCTCGAAGACCGCGGCCTCGTCGTCGATCTCGTAGGCGACGAGCATCGCCGTGTCGGGCACCAGCGGGCGGGGCTCGGAACGACGCCCGGGGCCCTCGCTGGTCGGGTCGTCGGCGGTCGTGGAGCCGTCATCCCCGTCGTCGGCGCCGAGCAGGATGACACCGGCGGCCACGAGGCCGCCGAGGATGAGAGCCACCAGGACGACGAGCAGGGCGACCCCGGCCCGACCGGTACGGCGCTCCACGCCGGTGGGTGGCACCGGACCGCGGGGGTGGGTGCCGCCCGTGGCCGGGACCTCGACCGGCACGGTCGGGCGGTGCGGCACCGAGGCGGGGGCAGCGAGCGCAGCAGGACGCTCGGGCGCTGGGGCGGGCGGGGCGGCCGGCGCGGGTGCAGGCTCAGGGGCCCGTCCGTGTGGCGCCGAGGGCGGTGCGGGCGCGGGCACCGTGCCGAGCCCAGCCCGGAACATCCGGACCAGGGAGGCCTCGACCACCCCGATCGCGAAGAGCAGGCTGGCGAGCGCCCAGCACGAGCGGATCGGGTCGTCGGTCCCCCGGTCCCGGGACAACGCGTCCCCGGCCTGGCGGATCGCGTCCTCGGCCGGAGCGCCGTGCCCGATCACCTCCCGCACCCGCCGCAGCGCACCGAGCCGCACCGCGTCGACGAGCAGGTTGATCTCGCCCAGCGTCGCCTCGTCCTCGGCGAGGAAGTCGTCGAGGGCGCCGCGGAGCTCGTCCGCGTCGGCGACGACGCCGGGGCCCCGCACCTCGACCAGCTCGCGCAGCGAGTCGTGGATCATCTCAGCGGGTCCCCCACGCCGGGACGCCGACCTCGGCGTCCTCGGGCAGGTCCGGCGTCTCGAGCACCTGGGGCGAGAGCGGGTCGGCGGTGCGCACGACGGCCAGCTTCTCGACGCCGTCGACCAGCGTGGTCACCACCAGCCGGTCGCCGGTCGGCGCCCACGCGGGGTGACCGTAGGCGCCGCCCAGCGGCTGGGGGTCGGTGAGATCGGGGCCCGTGACCCACAGCTCGCCGAACTCCGACTCCGGGTCGGGGTGGACCAGGAAGACCAGCTGCTGCTGGTCCTCCGACCAGTCCGGGTGGGTGAGGTCGGCGCCCTCGAGGCCGCTGAGCTCGATCACGGAGCCGGCGGTGCTGGCGGTGTCATAGAGCCACAGCCGTCGTACGCCGTCGGGGCTGATGACGCCGTAGACGAACCGGGCGTCGTCGATCCAGGTCGGCGCCCCGGCGAAACCCGTCCCGCTGAGCACCAGCTCGGGCGCGCTGAGGTCGCCCTCGGCGAGGTAGATCCCGTCGGGCACGTCGTCGTCGCCGGAGCAGACGATCGCCACCCGGCTGGCGTCCGTGCTCCAGGCGGGGCGCCCGGAGTGGGCGCACGCCGGCTCGTCGGCCAGCGGCGCCCGGGTGAGCCCGCCAGAAGCGCTGACCGTCCACAGCTCGAACGGCCGCGGACCGCGCTGGTAGGCGATGGTGCTCCGGTCCGGCGAGACCGACGGCAGCAGCTCGTTGCCGCCGTCGTCGGTCAGCTGACGGACCTGGTCGTTGTCGGCGTCGACGGCGAAGAGGTGCGACTCCCCGTCGATGACGAACGGCGCGACGATCTCCTCCTCGCCCACGGCGACGACCTCGTCGGTGGGGTCGTCCGTCGGCTCGGTGGTCGGGTCGTCCGTCGGCTCGGTCGTGGGGTCGTCGGTGGGCTCGGTCGTCGTACCGCTCGACGCGGCCTCGCTCGTGCGGTCGTCGTCTGCCGTCGCGTCGTCGCCGTCGTCGCGCAGCAGCCACCAGCCGGTCGCCGCCACGGCGAGCAGCACGACCACGACCGCCAGCACCACGAGCCCGACCCGGCCCCGGCGCTCCGGGGGCGCGGGGGCGACCGGCGGTGCCGGTGGGGTGTACGCCGTCGGAGGTGCGGCCGGCGGGGCGGGTGGCTGGGCGGGAGGCTGGGCGAGAGGAGCGGGCGGAGGGGCCGGCTCGACCGGGGCCGACCCCGACGGCGCGACCACCGGCGGCGGCGCGGGGACCGACGGGCCGACGGACGCGGCCCCGTCCGCAGGGTCGACCGACATCATCCGGGTCGGGTGCGGGTCGGCCGTCCCCGGTGCGGTGGGTCCGGAGGGGGGCTCCGGGGCCGACGCCGGGGCCGACGGTGTCCCCCCGACGGCGAAGAGGTCGAGCAACTGCTCGTCGATGGCGTCCAGGGCGTAGCAGAGGGTCGCGAGCGCCCAGCACGACCGCGTCGGGTCGTCGGTGCCGCGGTCCCGGGCGAGCCCGGCGCCGGCCTGCCGGATCGCGGCCTCGGGGTCGGCGCCGTGGGCCAGGACGTCACGGACGCGCCGGAGCGCCCCGAGCCGGACCGCGTCGACGAGCAGGTTCAGCTCCCCGAGTGAGGCCTCGTCCTCGGCCAGGAAGTCGTCGAGGGCACCGCGCAGCTCTTCGGACTCGTCGACCACCCCGGCACCTCGGGTCTGGACGAGCTCGCGCAAGGAGTCATGCAGGGCCACGCGCCCATCCTGTCAGTACGGCGCGGACACGTCATCGATCCACCGGACCGCGCCGTCATGCCGTCAGCTGTTCGGCAGCGGCACCAGGTGGATCACGGCGTCGCCACTCCGGGGACCGCCGTTGGCGGCGTCCTCAGGGCTGAGGTAGACCTCGCTCCAGGTCACGAGCCCGTCCTGCACCGACATGACGCCGGCGTAAGCGCTCAACCAGCCCTGTCCGACCCCGTGCGGCTCCTGCCGGAGCAGCCGGAAGACGCGACCACCGGCGAGGTCGACGAGCATGCCGCGGAAGCCCACGTAGCGATCGGCGACCATCTTCGCCCCGCCGCGGTATCGCTGCAGGTCGACGAGGATCTCACCCCCGGCGTTGAGGACCGCGAAGGCGTTCTCGCCCTCACCGCCCGGGTCGGTCAGGCTGGCGCAGTAGTACTCGACGGTCACGAAGTCACCTTCGGCTGTCACGTTCCCGACACCGGTGTCGGTCAGGTGCCGGGGAACCAGGCCTCGCCGCCGGTCGCAGAAGGGCGCGCGGTCGAGTCGGACGACCGTTCGCCCCGCGGGCCCGTCGATGACGAACCGCCGGTGGTCGAGGATGCGCGCCTCGATCGACCCGGCACCTCCTTCGGTCCGCGGCGGCCGCGGCGCCCGCGACCACTCGCGGTTCACCCGGTCGTAGCGCAGCGTCTCGATCCGGTCGGAACGCGGTGGGCTGAAGTAGTAGAACGACAACGATCGCGCACCCTGGACGCATTCGCTCCCGCGGCCGCGCGCCCAGAAGCCACAGAACGGGTAGATCTCCGCCGCGCCCGGGTAGTCCGGCAGCCAGTCGACCTCGGTCGGAGCCGCGGGGTCGACCAGACCGTAGCGGTCGCCGCTGCCAACCTCCCATCGAGACACCAGCACCTGCAGGTCCTCGGTGAGGTACGCACTGGTGAGGTCGTCGTCGGGACCGCCGACGACGACGCCCCCGCGGAGCAACGGGGCATCGGGCTCGAAGTCGCGGACCGGGTGCTTCACGAAGTCGCGCGGGGGGCGGACCGGGTCCTGGAGATCCTCGATCCGCTCGGGCGGCGTCGGTGCAGGCTCCGGCGTCCCGTCGCCGGCGTCGCGGGTCACGACCGCGGCCACGGCGACACCGCCGACCACCACGGTCGCAGTGGCGGAGGCGATCGCCGTGACCACCCACCGACGCCGACCCCTCCGGGCCTGCCGGCCCTGTGCCACGACGGCGATCAGGTCGATACCGTCCTCGGGCGGCGCGGCCACCGCCTCCCGGAGCGCGTGCCTCAGATCAGTCATGACAACGCCCCTTCGATCTCGCTGAGCTCCGCGCCCAGGACCGTGCGCAGGGTGACGAGGGCACGCGCCGTCTGGCTCTTCACGGTCCCCGGGCGGCAGCCGAGCACGTGGGCCACCTCGTCGATCGGCAGGTCCTCGAAGTAGCGCAGCACCACGCAGGCCCGTTGACGGGAGCCGAGCCGGTCGAGCGCGGACACGATGTCGAGGCGGGCGTCTACCCCGTCCGCGGGTGCCGCGGTGTCGCGGACCTCCGCGACCGGCACCTCGCGGCGCGACACCTTGCGCGCCTGGTTGAGGGCGGTGTTGACGATGGTGCGCCGGGCGTAGGCGTTGAGCGAGGCCGACTCCGCGATCCGGGGCCACGCGACGTACAACCGGATCAGCGCTTCCTGGACGATGTCGTCGGCCTGGTGCCAGTCACCGCACATGAGGTACGCCGTGGCGCGCAGGTGCGTGCGCCGTGACTCGACGAAGTCGAGGAACGCCCCGTCGTCGCCTGCCATCGCGTCACCTCCTGGTTGCCTGTCTCCTCACAGACACCGCCAGACCGGCCGAAGGTTGCACGACTACCGCTGGACTGCGCCCACGACCTCAGCCGCACGCGCGACCGCGGCGTCTCGCGCCGCACCCGCCTCGCCCTCGGTGAGCGTACGGTCGGTAGCACGGAAGCGCAGGGCGAACGCCAACGACTTGCGACCCTCGCCGATCTGCTCGCCCGTGTAGACGTCGAACAGCCGCACCGACTCCAGCAGGTCGCCCGCACCTTCGCGCAGCGCTGCCTCGACGGACGCCGACGGGACGTCGGCGTCGACGACCAGCGCGACGTCCTCCTTGGCGACCGGGAACGACGAGAACGACGGCCCCGGCACGACCACGGTCGCGAGGTCCATCAGCTGGTCGAGGTCGATCTCGAGGGCCGCGCTGCGGGCCGGCAGGCCCAGCCCGGCGCACACCTGCGGGTGCAGCTCACCGGCGTGGCCGAGCACGACCTCGCCCACGGTGAGCTCGGCACAACGGCCCGGGTGCCACGGCATGAGGACGGCCCGGCGCGGCTCGACGGTGACCCCGAGCTCCTCGCCCAAGCGGCGGACCAGGCCGATCGCGTCGGACCAGCCGGCCTCACGGCCGCTCCCCCACCAGCCGGCGCGCTCACGCTCACCGGCGAGGACGACCGCGAGGTGCAGGGGCTGGCGCGGCAGCGCCTCGTAGAGCTTGTCGAGCTCGGCGACGTCGGGACGACGGTCGACCCCGTAGATCGGTGCCGGGCCGCGGTCGACCGGGAACGCGACCGTGCCGGTCTCGAAGAGCGCCACGCCCGGCGCACCGCGACCGATGTTGCGCGCGGCGGCCTTGAGGACGCCCGGCAGCAGCGTGGTGGTGTAGGCGGGTTCCTCGGCCGACAGCGGGTTGGCCAGCAGCACCGTCTTCCGTCGTACGTCATCGGCCGGCAGGCCGAGCGCGTCGAACGACGCCGGTCCGACGAACGGGAAGCTGACGACCTCGACGCAGCCGGCCCCGGCGAGGGTGCGGCCGATCCGCCGGCGGAGTCGCTGCGGACGGGTGAGACCACGACCGGCCGCCTCGCGCGGCAGGACCGAGGGCACCTGGTCGTAGCCGACGATCCGGACGACCTCCTCGACCAGGTCGAACGGGTCGGTGATGTCGGGGCGCCACGGCGGCGGGGTGACGGTGATGCCGTCGGCATCGGCGTCGACGCTCGCTCCGATCGCCTGGAGGTCCGCGACGACGGTCTCGGAGTCGATGGCGATCCCGCTGATCCGAGCCGGGAGGTCGTAGTCGATCCGCACCGACGGCGCGGCCGGCGGCGTGCCGACCACCGTCACACCCGGGGCGACGGTCCCGCCACCGAGCTCGACGAGCAGCTCGACCACCCGGTCGGCTGCCGCCTCGCAGATCGTGGGGTCGACGCCGCGCTCGTTGCGCTTGCCGGCCTCGGAGCTGATCTTGTGACGCTTGCCGGTGCGGAACATCGAGGTGGCGTCCCAGTGGGCGGCCTCGACGAGGATGTTGGTCGTGACGTCCGACATCTCGGTCGTCTCGCCGCCCATGACACCGCCGAGCCCGATGATCCCGGAGTCGTCGGTGACGACGAGGTCCTCGGCGGACAGCGTCCGCTCGGCTCCGTCGAGCGTGGTCATCCGCTCGCCCTCGCTCGCCCGCCGGACCCGGATGGTGCCCTGGAGCTTGTCGAGGTCGTAGCCGTGGATCGGTCGGCCGGTCTCGAGCATCACGTAGTTGGTGATGTCGACGGCCAAGGAGATCGGGCGCATCCCCGCGTGGGTGATCCGCTCCGCCAGCCACGCCGGGGTCAGCGCGGCCGGGTCGAAGCCGGTCACCGTCCGTGCGACGAAGACCGGGCAGCCGGCGGCGTCGTCCACGACGACGGGGTAGCCGGCGGCGTCGGCCGCCGGAGTCGCCCGCAGGGCCGGGTCGCGGTAGGTGGTGCCGTCGAAGCCGAGCGCCGCCTCGCGGGCGATCCCGCGCAGCGACAGGCCGTAGGCACGGTCCGGGTTGATCTCGAACTCGATGACCTCCTCGCGGAGGCCGAGCACGTCGAACGCATCGGTGCCGGGGGCGCCGGCGTCTGCCGGCAGCACGATGATCCCGTCGTGGTCCTCGCCGAGGCCCAACTCCCGGGCCGAGCAGATCATCCCGGCCGACAGGTGGCCGTAGGTCTTGCGCGCCGAGATCTCGAAGTTCCCCGGCAGCACACCGCCCGGGAGGATCACGACGACCAGGTCGCCGGGCGCGAAGTTGTGGGCGCCGCAGACGATCCCCTGCGGCTCACCCGTCCCGTTGGCGTCACCGACGTCGACGGTGCACCAGTTGATGGTCTTGCCGTTCTTCTGCGGCTCGGGGTCCATCGTCAGGACCTTGCCGACGACGAGCGGACCGGTGATGCCGTCCGCGGCGCTGTGGATCGCCTCGAGCTTGAGCCCGAGGTCGGTGAGCCGGTCGGTGAGCTGCTCGGTCGTGACCTCGGCGGGGAGGTCGACGTACTCCTTGATCCAGGAGAGAGGGGCCTTCACGAGCTAGAGCTCCGTTCCGAAAGCGGTGGTGAAGCGGATGTCGCCCTCGAAGAGCGCGCGCAGGTCGGAGAGCCCGTGCCGGAACATGAGCGTCCGGTCGATCCCCATGCCGAACGCGAAGCCGGTGTAGCGGTCCGCGTCGACGCCGCAGGCCGTGAGCACCCGCGGGTTCACGACGCCGCAGCCGCCCCACTCGATCCAGCCCTCGCCGCGGCAGGTGCGGCAGGTCGCCGCGTCCTCGCCCTTGCAGACGAAGCAGCGCAGGTCGACCTCGGCGGAGGGCTCGGTGAACGGAAAGTACGACGGCCGGAACCGGGTGGTGATGCCCTCGCCGAAGAGCTGGCTCGCGAAGTGGTCGAGCGTGCCCTTGAGGTGGGCCATCGAGATCCCCTCGTCGATGGCGAGGCCCTCGACCTGGTGGAACATCGGGCTGTGCGTGGCGTCGTACTCGTCGGTGCGGAAGACCCGGCCGGGGCACACGACGTAGATCGGCGGCGTCCGGGTCAGCATGGTGCGTGCCTGGACCGGCGAGGTGTGCGTCCGCAGGACGACGCCGCTCTCGACCCCGGCGCCGTCCGGCGACGCGGTCCAGAAGGTGTCCTGCATGGTGCGGGCCGGGTGGTCCGGACCGAGGTTGAGCGCATCGAAGTTGAGCCACTCGGCCTCGATGACCGGGCCCTCGGCGACCTCCCAGCCCATGGCGACGAAGATGTCGGCGATCAGCTCGGAGCCGGTGGTGATCGGGTGCCGGGCACCGGCGGGCACCCGGTCGGTCGTGAGCGTGACGTCGACGGTCTCCTCCACGAGGATCCGCTCGGCCTGCTCGGCGTCGAGCACCTCCTGCCGGGCGGCCAGCGCCTGGTTGACGGCGCCGCGCGCCTGCCCCACCCGCTGGCCGGCCTCCTTGCGGGCCTGGGGCGGCAGCGCACCGATCTCCCGGTTGGCCAGCGCGAGCGGCGAACGGTCGCCCGCGTGCTCGGTCCGGACCCGCTTGAGGTCGTCGAGGTCGGTCGCCGCCGCGATCGCGGCCAGTGCCGCATCGCGGGCTGCGTCGACCTCTTCCGGCTGCACGGCAGCCACCTCCACGGGGTCGTAATCGGTATTGGGTCCGGACACGGACGCCAGTCTAGGAACCGGTCACCGTCTGTCGCGAACCGGTTGTGCCGGGTGGACTGCACGTGGTCTCGGGGTGGACGACGGGTCGACGCATATTCCCCTCGGATCGTGGGCAGGCTCGGTACCGTTGCGCCACATTGCGGAGACAGGGGAACCAGTGAGCACCCACGACGAGATCAGTGAGCTGCGGGCGGTCGTCCGCGACCTCCAGGCCGAGGTCCACCGGCTGCGGGCCCAGGCCGACCAACGGGACCCGGCACCCGAACCGCTGGCGACCCAGGCCCCGCAACCGGCCGCCGAGCCCAGCCGCCGCGGGTTGTTCAAGTACGCCGCGGCAGGCACCGCCGGAGTCGCGGCCACGTTCGCCGCGGGGGCGTCGAGTCCCGCAGCCGCAGCCGACGGCACGTTCGACAACCTCACCGTCAACAACGACCTCACCGTCATTGACGGGACCGAGCTTCGGGGCTTCGTCTACGTCAAGAACAGCCACCAGGTCGGTCAGAGCGACGGGAGCAACGGCTACGGCGCCCGCTCGATGTCCACCGTCGGGGTCGACTCCCACACCCTGAACGACCAGGCCGCCATCGCCGGCAATGCCTTCTCCCACGACGGCGAGAACGCCGGGATCGGGGTGGTCGGCTTGTCGAGCAACCGCGGCGGCGGTGGCATGTCGGCCACGACCGGCGTCTACGGCCTGGCCGACGGTGGCGGCGTCGGCGTCCTGGGCGAGGGTCTGTTCAACGGGGCGACCGGTGTCCGCGGCGAGTCCAACACGGGCATCGGGGTCGAGGGTCAGTCCACCACGAGCACCGGAGTCTTCGGCTTCTCCGAGTCCCCGACCGGGGGCGGCGTCTCCGGGCTCGGCGCCCGGGTCGGCGTGGAGGGCGAGAGCGACGCGGGGATCGGCGTGCGAGGGTTCTCCCAGAGCGGCAACGGCGTCGAGGGCAAGTCCCAGACCAAGTACGGCATCCGTGGCGACAGCCGCGACAGCTACGGGGTGTTCGCCCGGTCGACGACCAGCGTCGGCGTGTACGGCGGGGGCGTGCGCGGCGGGACGTTCGACGGGTCGGCGGCCGCGGCACGCCTGGTTCCGAGGACCGCGACCACGCACCCGGCGAACGGGCTGGCCGGGGACCTCTTCGTGGACGCGTCGAAGCGGTTGTGGTTCTGCAAGGGCGGACAGGTCTGGGTCCAGCTCGCCTGAGCCCTCCTCCGACGCCCGGTCAGCGGGCGTCGACCGCCGGGAACGTCACCCGGAGCGCGGCGCCGCCACCGGGGCGGTCGCCGATCTCGACGGTGCCCCCGTGGGCCCGGACCAGGCCGTTGACGATGTAGAGGCCGAGGCCCGACCCGCCGCCGGAGCTCGCGGTCCAGAACTTCGTGAACACCCGCTGGCGCAGCTCGACGGGGATGCCCGCCCCCTGGTCGGTGACCGTGATCGCCACGAGCGCCGGGTCGGCCGGGTCCGGACCCACCTCGACGGTGACGTCACCCGCCCCGTGCCGGACCGCGTTCTCGACGAGGTTGGTCACCACCTGGGTGACCTTGTCCGGGTCGGCGGCGACCTTCGGGACCTCGACGACGTCGAGGCTGATGGTGGTGGCGGTGGCCTGCTGGACCGAGGCCACCACCCGTTCGGTGAGCACCACCACGTCGCACGGGCGGGTGTGCAGCTGGAGCCGGCCCGTGTCGATCCGCGCGACGTCGAGCAGCTCGGCGATCAGCCGGGACAGCCGGTCGGCGTCCGCCGCGACGGTCGTGAGCATCAGCTTCTTCTGCTCGTCGTTGAGCTGGTCCCAGCGGTTGAGCAGCGCGTGGACGAAGCCTTTGACGCCCGTCAGTGGCGAGCGCAGCTCGTGGGCGACAGTGGCGACGAGGTCCGACCGCTCCCGGTCGAGCCGGGCCCGACCACGGCCGGAGCGCAGGCTGATCGCGACCGTGTCGACCGGCGCGCCGCGGCTCGGCCGGTGGAGCCGGGCGGTGACCAGGACCTCGGTGCCGTCCGGCAGCACCCATGACTGCTCCGGCACCGCGGTGCGGGTCGGCAGGCCGCCGTACGGGTCGTTGCACGCGACCCAGCCCGATCCGTTGTGGTCGCTGAGCGCCAGCACGGACGCGAGCGACTCCCCCGCCACCTCGCCGGAGATCCCCAGCATCCGCCGGGCGACCTCGTTGGTGACGACGACCCGGCCGTCGGGACCGGCCAGCACCACGCCGTCGGGCAGCGCGTCGAGGGCGTCGGGCGGCATGCCCCGATCGTAGTGGTGCCGCGTCAGGCCGGAGTGTCTCCGACCTCAGCCGCGACCTCCTCCGCCAGCACGTTGCGCGGGACGGCGAGCACGTTCTCCAGGAGCAGGGCGACCAGGACCCCGCCGAGCACCAGCAGGCCGACCGCGACCTGCCAGCCCAGCGTGAACCCGTCGGTGAGCGCCACGGGAGGGAGCACGCCGTCGGCGACCTGGTCCTCGGCGTGGGTGAGCGCGATCGTCACGATGGTCGCCAGGCCCAACGCCCCACCGACCTGCTGCATGGCGTTCTGCACCCCGGAGGCCAGTGATGAGTCCTGGCCGGTGACCTCGTGGAGCGAGGCGTTGCCGAAGGCCGGGAAGCTGATCCCCGACCCGAACGCGAGGAGCACCATCCCGGGCAGGATCCCCGACGCGTAGCCGGAGTCGATCGAGACCGTGCTGGTCAGCGCGAGTCCGGCGGCACAGAACGCGAACCCGGCGGTGAGGATCGTCCGTACGCCGAGCCGCGGCATCATCGCCGTGCTCAGACCGATGCCGGCACCGATCGTGAGGCCGAACGGGAGGTAGGACAGCCCGCTCTCGATCGGTGAGTAACCCAGCACCTGCTGCTCGAACAACGTGAGCAGGAAGAAGTACGAGAAGAAGCCGGCCGCGAAGAAAAGGGTCACGAAGTTGGTGACCACACGGGTCCGGTTGCGGAAGAACGACAGCGGGATGAGCGGGTCGACCGCCCGCGCCTCGATCAGCACCATCGCGACGATGAGGCCGACGCCACCGAGCAGCGGCAGCAGGACGTTGCCCGAGCCCCAGCCGTGGTCGACCGCCTCGAGCAGGCCGTAGACGATCGCGATGAGACCGGCCGTCCCGGTGAGGGCGCCGGCGACGTCGGGCCGGTGCTGCGAGGCGCGCTCCATCCGGCTCTCCGAGACCAGACGCGGCACGACGATCAGGGCGAACGCGGCGACGGGCAGGTTGATGTAGAAGATCCAGCGCCAGTCGGCCAGCTCGGTGAGGAAGCCGGAGATCACCGTGCCGCTGGTGCCGCCGAGCCCGGCGATGCCACCCCACAGGCCGAGCGCCTTGATCCGCTCCTGCGGGTCGGGGAACATCAATGCGATCAGTCCGAGCGAGGCCGGCGCCGCGAGCGCCTCGCCGATGCCCTGCACGAATCGCGCGATCACCAGCATCTCGGCGTTGGCGGCGGCGCCGCACGCGGCGGACGCGACGCCGAACAGCACGACCCCGGCCAGGAAGACCTTCTTCCGACCGAGCATGTCCGCCAGCCGACCGCCCAGCAGCAGCAGGCCGCCGGCCATCAGGACGTAGCCGTTGACCACCCACGCGAGCCCGGTCTCGGTGAAGTCGAGGTCGGTCTGGATGTCGGGCAGGGCGCCGTTGACCACGGTCACGTCGAGGATGAGCATGAACTGGACGAGACCCAGGACGGCCAGGGCCTTCCAACGACGAGGGTCCGAGGCGGTGTCGGTCATGGCAGGAGCCTGTCAGTCCCCGCCGACATCATGGTCAGCCCCGCTGAACCTTTGCCGAGGCGTAGAGGCAGACGGCCGCAGCGGTCGCGAGGTTGAGGCTCTCGGCCCGGCCACGGATCGGGATTCGGACCCGGTGGTCGGCCAGCACGGCCAGCTCGGGCGGCAGGCCCCACGCCTCGTTGCCGAACAGCCACGCGACCCGCTGGTCGAGCAGGTGGTCGGCGGCGAACAGGTCGACCTCGCCCCCGCCGTCGGCGGCGAGGACGACCCGGCCGGCTGCCTGGGCGGCGCGGATGACCGCGGCAGGATCGGGATCGATCGCGAACGGCACGTGGAAGAGGCTGCCCACGCTGGCGCGAACGGTCTTGGGGTTGTAGGGGTCGACCGACTGTCCCGCGAACACGACGGCGTGCGCGCCGGCGGCGTCAGCGGTCCGGATGACCGTGCCGGCGTTGCCGGGGTCCCGGATGTCAGCACAGATGACCAGCGTGCCGTCGGCCTCGATCAGGCCGTCGACCGGCTGGTCGAGGTGACGGCACACCGCGACCACCCCGGCCGGGTTGACGGCGTCGGACAGCGAACCGAGGGCGCGGTGCTCGACGAGGGTCACGTCGACGGCGGCGAGCAGGTCGGCGTACTGGTCGACGGCCGCCGGCGTCGCGAAGACCTCCACGACGCGGTCGGGCACCTCGAGCGCACCCTCGACGGCTTTCGGGCCGTCAGCGAGGAAGAGCCGCCGCTCGGTTCGCACCGAGCGGCGGCTCAACTTCCTTGCCTCCTTGACGCGAGCGTTGCCCGCCGTCAGTGGAGTCATGCGAGAAGGGTGATGCAGGTCAGGCCGAGGCCTCGGCCGGGGCGTTGACGTCCTCCGGCAGAGCGGCCTTCGCCTGGGCGACGATGGCCGAGAACGCGGCCGGGTCGTTGACGGCCAGGTCGGCGAGGATCTTGCGGTCCACCTCGATGCCGGCCAGGTTGAGACCCTGGATGAAGCGGTTGTAGGTCATGCCCTCGGCGCGAGCCGCGGCGTTGATCCGCTGGATCCAGAGGCGACGGAAGTTGCCCTTGTTCTTCTTGCGGTCGTTGTAGCTGTAGACCAGCGAGTGGGTGACCTGCTCCTTCGCCTTGCGGTACAGGCGCGAGCGCTGGCCGCGGTAACCGCTGGCGCGCTCGAGGGTCGTCCGGCGCTTCTTCTGCGCGTTCACTGCGCGCTTGACGCGTGCCATCTTCTAACTCCTTGTTCGGTGGTGCGAGAGCCGGTCAGAGACCGAGCATCTTCTTCGCGCGCGGGACGTCGTTCTTGGCGACCTCGACGGTGCCGGTGAGGCGGCGGGTGACCTTCGACGGCTTCTTCTCGAGGTTGTGGCGCTTGCCGGCCTTCTCCCGCAGGATCTTGCCGCTGCCGGTCACCTTGAAGCGCTTGCTGGCACCGGAGTGCGTCTTGTTCTTCGGCATCTCTTCGCTATCTCTCTTCTTACAGGTCGATGTCGGGGTCGAGCGCCTCGTTGGCGCGCTTGGCCTTCTTCGTCGTGGACGGCTGGTGGGCGACGCGCTCGGCGTGCTCGGCGGCCTTCTCGGCGTCACGCTCGGCGGCGGCCTCCTGCTTGGCGGCCTTCACCTCGAGCTTGGCCTCGGCCTTCTTCTTGTTCGGACCCAGCACCATGATCATGTTGCGGCCGTCCTGCTTCGGCGAGGACTCGACGAAGCCCAGCTCCGCGACGTCCTCGGCGAGCTTCTGCAGCAGGCGGAAGCCCAGCTCGGGGCGGTGCTGCTCGCGACCGCGGAACATGATCGTGATCTTGACCTTGTCGCCTGCCTTGAGGAACCGCACGACGTGACCCTTCTTGGTCTCGTAGTCGTGCTGGTCGATCTTCGGCCGGAGCTTCATCTCCTTGATGATGACGTTGGTCTGGTTCCGTCGTGCCTCACGGGCCTTCTGGGCGTTCTCGTACTTGAACTTCCCGTAGTCCATGAGCTTGCAGACGGGCGGCTTGCCCATCGGAGCGATCTCGACGAGATCCAGGTCGGCCTCCTGGGCCAGCTTGAGTGCCTGGTCGGTCGGGACGATCCCGACGGTCTCGCCGTTGGGTCCCACGAGTCGGACCTCGGGTACCCGGATCCGCTCGTTGATACGCAGCTCGGTGCTGATGTGTCCTCCAGTGTTGTGGGTGTCGGGGGCTTCTCGTTCGTCGCGGTGGGCCCGAAAACGAAGAAAGGCTCCCGCTCGTCCAAGCGGAAGCCAGTCGCAACCCCGTCGCCGCACGCTCACGCGCACGACCGGGTCTCATGGACCGGACCCGACGATCTGTTGCCCCAAGAATCTGGCGGAGCGGCGATCGATGCGGGTGGGAGACGTGGATGCTGCTGGTCCCCGCTTGGTAGACCTGCCATCCCAGGCTCGGGATGACAGATCGGTCAACCACGGATGTTACCGGAGTTGTTCCCCGCCCGCGAATCGCCGGAGCGAGGGCTCACGGGGCCTCGCCCGCCCAGGCCCAGGCGCCGTCGGTGAGCCGGACCGGGCGCCAACCGGCGGCGATGCGGTGCAGGTCCTCGCCCGCGACGGTGAACGCGTGCCGGCTGCCGACGTCGACCACGAGCGCATCGGCACCCTCCTGGACCGCGGTCGCCGCGGCCAGCGGCGTAGCGACGGGGACCGGCCGCGCCTCAGGGTCCCACGCCCGCATCGCCGGGATGCCCGAGAAGGACAGCAGGGCGCGCCTGCCGTCCGGAGCGGTCAGCAGAACGGTCGCCATGTCGCTGGACTTGTCGTGGGCGAGCCCGGCGTCGTCGTGCTCGACCTCGCCGAGCAGCGCGACGACCGGCACCAGCAGGCGGGCACCGGCGAGCGCGGCCAGGACCTCCGGATAGGCGGTCGAGCCGGCTGCCCAGGACCCGAGCGCGCTGAGCAGGGCACCGTCGGCCGCTCCGTCGTCATCGACGTACGACGACCCCTGGAGGAGGCGCTGCTTCGGGTGCGGCTCGGTCACGCGCCCATGGTCGCATCGCCGTGTCGCAGCGCCGCATCCACGTCGCCTGCGTGAAACGATGCGGGGATGCCCACCGACTCCATCGCGCGCAACCGGTTGGCGGCCCGGCTCGACGCCGCTGTGCGCGCCCACGGTGAGCCGCTGCCGACGCCGGTGTTCGTCGTCGACACCGACGCGTTCGACACCAACGCAGCCGACCTCGTCGCCCGGGCTGGCGGTACCCCGATCCGGGTCGCGTCGAAGTCGCTGCGCGTGCCCGAGCTGATCCGCCGGGCGGTCGCGCACGACGGCTTCGAGGGCGTCCTCTGCTACAGCCTCGCCGAGGCACTGTGGCTCGAGGCCAACGGCGTCGTCGGCGACGGTGACGGCGACCTCCTCGTCGGCTACCCGACGGTCGACCGCGCAGCGCTGACAGCGCTGGTCGCGTCGCCCCGCGCAGCGTCGCGGATCACCCTGATGATCGACGACGTCGCCCACCTCGACGCGGTCGACGCGCTGCGACGCTCGACGGCGGTGCCGGTCCGGGTGGCCATCGACATCGACGCGGGCCTGATCGTCGGCGGGCGCCACGTCGGACCCAAACGGTCCCCCCTGCACGACGCGGCCGACATCGCCCGCCTGGCCCGCACGGTCGTCGATCGGCCTGGCTTCCACCTGGCCGGGGTCATGACCTACGAAGGCCAGGTGGCGGGCGTGCCCGACGCCGTCCCGCACCAGAAGGCACGTTCCCTCGTCGTCCGACGACTCAAGGACGCCTCGGTCGCACAGCTCAAGGCACGCCGAGCCGCCATCGCCGACGCGCTCGCCGCCGTGGCACCCCTGGAGTTCTGGAACGCCGGCGGCTCGGGCTCCCTCGAGTCCTCGAGCGCCGACCCGGTCGTCACCGAGCTCAGCGCCGGTTCCGGGCTCCTCGTCCCCGGCCTGTTCGACCACTACCAGGCGTTCGAGCCCCGGCCGGCGTCGTTCTTCGGCCTGCCCGTCACCCGTCGTCCCTCCCCCGAGCTCGCCACCGTGCACGGCGGCGGCCTGGTGGCCAGCGGTGCCGCCGGAAGCGACCGGCTGCCGATCCCGTGGGCCCCGGCGGGCCTCCACCTGACCGGGCTGGAGGGCGCCGGCGAGGTCCAGACACCGCTGACCGGCCACCCGGCCGCGCTGCTGCGGATCGGTGACCTCGTGTGGTTCCGCCACGCCAAGTCCGGTGAGCCGTTCGAGCACACCGCGCAGGTGCACCTGCTCGCGGGCGAGCGGTTCACGGCCACGGTCCCGACCTACCGTGGGCATGGACTCGCGTTCTGAGTCGCCCGGGGGTCGCCCGGCGGGAGCCCTCGAGGACACGGCCCGCCTCGTGCTCGCCCTGGCGGCGGAGCGACCCCCGACCCTCGGGGCGACGCGGCTGGTCTCGGTCGACGGCCCGGCCGGCTCCGGGAAGTCCACCCTCGCCAGCGCCCTGGCCGCCCTCGACGAGGGCGCGCACGTCGTCCACATGGACGACCTCTACGACGGCTGGGGCGGTCTCGGGTCGATCTCCCGCCAGCTCAGCACCCTCGTCCGACCGCTCGCGCTGGGACGCGCCGGCTTCTACCGGCGCTACGACTGGCACCGGGGCGAGTTCGCCGAGACCGTCGACGTCGAGCCGCCCCCGCTGCTGGTCCTCGAGGGCGTCGGCGCAGGCGCGGCCGAGCTCACCACGATGATCACGGTGCTGGTCTGGGTGAGTGCTCCCCGGGAGCTGAGACGCCAGCGCGGGCTCGCCCGGGACGGCGAAGCGTTGGCGCCGCAGTGGGACGGCTGGATGCGCCAGGAGGACGAGCACTTCGCCACCCAGCGCACCGCCGAACGTGCCGACGTGCTCGTCGACGGCACCGGCGCCCGCTCCGCCGAACGGATGGACCGGGAACTTCCTCGAGACAGGCGTCCGGAGCGCCACTAGCCTTCCCCCCGTGTGCGCCGCCGCGTCCGCGGCGCTCCCGTCCGGACGGGTGGCGCTGCTGTTCTCCGACATCGAGGGCTCGACCGCGCTCCTGGGCCGCCTCGGTGGGGCCTACGGCGAGGTCCTCGACCGGCACGGCCGCATCATGC
>NZ_JACEFC010000051.1 GCF_014180715.1 Nocardioides stalactiti
CGGCCGAGTCGGCCCGCGCGACGTACCTCCACGCCGCACGGCTCCGCGACGCCGGCCGCCCCTTCGGCCGGCAGGCCTCGATCGCCAAGCTCGTCTGCACCGACAACGCCATGAAGGTCACCACCGACGCCGTCCAGGTGCTCGGCGGGGCCGGCTACACCCGCGACTTCCCCGTCGAGCGCTACATGCGCGAGACCAAGGTCATGCAGATCTTCGAGGGCACCAACCAGATCCAGCGCCTCGTCATCAGCCGCGACCTCAACCGCGGCTGACCCCTCCCCCTCTCCTCTCCCTCACCTAGGAACCGACCGTGCAGATCAACGACGTCTCGGCCATCGTCACCGGCGCCGCCTCCGGCCTCGGCAACGCGACCGCCGCCGCCCTCGCCGCCCGCGGAGCACGCGTCTTCGGGCTCGACCTCGACATCGCGGACGCCCCCTCGATCGCGAACGTCGAATACGTCAAGACCGACGTCACCAGCGAGGCCGAGGTGCGGCGCGCGGTCTCCCTCGCCGCCGAGCAGGGGCCGCTGCGCATCGTCGTCAACTGCGCGGGCATCGGGCCCTCCGCACGGATCCTGGGGCGCAACGGCGTCCACGACCTCGGCCTGTACCGCAAGATCATCGAGGTCAACCTGATCGGCACCTTCACAGTGCTCGCGCTCGCCTCCGAGGCCATCGCGCAGACCGAGACCCTCGAGCACGACCAGCGCGGCGTCGTCATCAACACCGCCTCCGTCGCGGCGTACGAGGGCCAGGTCGGCCAGGTCGCCTACTCCTCCTCCAAGGGCGGCGTCGTCGGCCTCACCCTCCCCGCCGCGCGCGACCTCGCCCAGTACGGCATCCGCGTCAACACCATCGCCCCCGGCATCGTCGAGACCCCGATGCTCGCCACCGTCAGCGAGGACTTCCGCGCCGGACTGGCCAGCGGCGTGCCGTTCCCCCAGCGCCTCGGCCGCGCCGAGGAGTACGCCCGATTGGTCACCATGCTCGTCGAGCACGACTACCTCAACGGCGAGACCATTCGCATGGACGGCGCCCTCCGCATGGCTCCCCGATGACCGAGTAGCGGCGCTCGGCGAGCGACTCCCTCAGACGCCGCCCTGCTGGGCCACCCAAGGAAACCGCGCACGGTCAGGGAGCACCCAACCCGTCCTGGCCTCGGCTCCCGAGAGTGTCCCGGGCGAGTAGAACCGCAACAGCAGCCGCTTGTCCAGGAGGGCGGGGTTCCGGTCCAGGAAGGTCGTGAAGTCCGGGTCGCCTTCCTCGGATGCGTGATGCCCGACGAGCTCGATCCAGGCCCGACTCATCGTCGCGTGATACTTCTGCGGCGCGCCGGCATATCTGGCCGTGCGGCGAATCCCCGAGCACACCAGGTCGATCGCGTCGGCGAGGCCGAACCTCCGGACCGCGAGCCAGGTCAGCTGGACGTGCTCGCGATGACCGAAGCCGGATGTGTCGGCGGTGACATGACGAAGGAGGTCGTCGAACTCAGCGGGATCGTCCATGCTCGCCATCGTGCTCGACGGTGGTCCACGGTTCCTTCCCGAAGCCTGAGGATCTGCTGACGGTGACGGAGAACCCCTGGACGACACGCGCCAGCCAACGAGGTTCCCACCAGTTCCTCGAGCCCAGCACCGCCATCGTGGCCGGGACCAGGACCAGTCGGACAAGAGTGGCGTCGACGGCCACGCTGGTCGCGAGACCGACCGCGAGCATCTTCACGGGCAGGTCGTCGTGCCCGACAAACGCCACGAAGACGCAGATCATGATGAGTGCAGCCGCACTGATGACGCGTCCCGTCGCGCGCAATCCCTCCTCCACCGCCGCGACCCCGTCCCCGGACCGCAGCCACGCCTCGCGGACCCGGCTGAGGAGAAAGACCTCGTAGTCCATGGAAAGACCGAAGACGATCACGAAGAGCAGCATCGGGACGTAGGCCTCCACCGGGACCGCCTCGTCGACTCCGACGAGCCGAGAACCCCACTGCCACTGAAACACGGCGACGAGGACGCCGTACGCAGCGCCGATCGACACGACGTTGAGGACCGCCGCCTTGAGTGCCACCACCGGGCTGCGGAACGCAAGAGTCAGGACGAGGACCGAGGCGAGCAGGACCAGGGCGACGATCCACGGCAGCCGACCGGAGAGGAGAGAGCTGAACTCCAGGTGGGCGGCAGCGGTCCCTGTGAGGTAGACCGTGCCGCCATCACCGCCGTGGTCGTCCTGCGACTCCGGAAGGACCTCATCGACGAGCCGTTGGGTCAGCTGCTCGGTCCGCTCATCGTCGACACCGTGAACCGGCGTCACGCTCAGGGTCCACACCTGGCTCCGACCGACCTGCGACGGAGGGCCGACCGATGCGACACCCGGCTCGACCGCGAGCGACGAACCCAGGCCCTCCGCCCAGCCCTGAGCCACCTCGGCGTCGAGTCCCGCACCGTCGACGACCACCAGCAAGGGCGCGGTAGCGCCGGCGCCGAAGTGCTCGGTGACCAGGTCGTGAGCTCGTGAGGCGGTGCTCGCGGTCGCCGAGGCGCCGTCGTCGGTGATCCCGGTGTCCAGCCACGCCGCAGGCGCCGTCAGCACGGCGAGGACGACCACGGCCGCGAGCATCCAGGCGATCGGCCGCCGGGTGACCGCTCGGGCGTAGCTGACCCAGATCGCGCCGTCCCCTCCAGGGGCCTCCGCCGCCGGCTCGGCCCGAGCGGCTCCCAGGCTCCATCGATCGATCCGGTTGCCGGCCAAGGAGACCAGTGCAGGCACGAGGGTCAACGAGGACACCATCGCGGTGACCACCGTCAGCACCGCAGCCAGCCCCAGCCGACCGACGAACGGGACGCCGGACACGACGAGCGACAGGAGTGCGACCGCCACGGTGACGGCTCCGACGACGACGGTGTGGCCACTCGTCTCGGCGGCACGAACCACCGCTTCATCGGGCGGGAGTCCATCGACCATGAGCTGGCGAGACCTGGTCGTCAGGAGCAGTCCGTAGTCGATGCCCGTGCCGAGCCCGATCATGATGGCCAGCGCCGGAGAGGCGCTCGGGAAGCTGAGGTGCGCCGAGGCCAGGCCCAGCAGGCCCACCCCGAGGCCGATGGCCAGGACGGCGCCTCCGATCGGCACCAGCGCTCCGAGAGCCGAGCGGAAGACCATCAGCAGGATCACGACCGCGGCCGCCAGGCCCAGCATCTCCGCCAGGTGGCCTTCGCCACCGGTTCCGTCGACGCGCTCGCCGAGCGTCCCTCCGTAGTCGGTCGAGACACCGACTCGCCGTACCGGTTGCAGCGCCGCGACGACGCGTTCCACCTCGGTGTCGGTGAGGTCCGCGGCGGTTCGCGTGAGCTGGAGCCTGAGGACAGCCGTCGACCCGTCGGGCGACACGAACCCGGGGGTGGCGAACGGCGCATCCGCCGTCACGACCGTGTCGAGGCCCTCGAGCGCCGCGACCGCCTCCCCCACGGCGTGACGCTTCGTCACGAGATCGCCGTCAGGAGCGTGCAGCACGACCTGGGCCGACGCCCACGACGAAAGGCCAGGTTGCGCCTCGTCCAGAACGGCCATGCCGCGAACAGCCTGGGACCCAGGAAGGTCGAAGTCGTCGGCGAAGGAGTTGCCCCACGCTCCCGCACCCGCCAGCGCCGTTCCTGCCAGGACCAGCCACGACGCGATCACCACGAGCGGGTGACGCGCACAGCTGCGAGCGACCCAGCTGAGCAGAGGAGCCGTCATCGCCCTTCCTCGCCCGACGTGTCACACGGGCGAGCCAGTGTGCCCCGCTGTGGTCGAAGGTCCTCCCCCACCACCACGACCCGAAGCCCGTCCTCGTCCGGGAGGACCTCGGTCGCTCGTAGGCCGCCGGGAAGTCGGATCGGGTAGGAGCGGTCGAACGACGCCAGGTCCCGACCGGTGAGGGCGGCGAGCCTCGCTGCCGCGAGGTGGCGGCCAGCGACCTCGACCGCATCGGTGTGGAAGGTCACCGTGCTGCCCTCGAGCTCGACATCGAGGAGCAGCCGGGGCGACCACGGCCGACCGGACAGGTTCAATGCAACCTGGTCGCCGGCCGCGGACATCTCAGCGCCCGCGAGCATCGCCGAACGGTCCGCCGACCGGTGGTTCGAGAGTGCGGCCATCAGCTCAGGCCACGGGACGACGACCGCGACCTCGGCGCGATCGATCTCGGTGGGTTTGCTGGTGCTCACGCCGGACAGCTCGGCCTCGGCAGCAACGGTGAGGTCGCGCCACGCCAAGTCGTCGACGGTGATCCGCACCCGGTCGAGCACGCCCCGCGCCATCTGCCAGGTGACGGGGAACCCCTTCACGGTCGCCGTGGCGTGCCGGCATCCGAGGCGATCCTCGATCGCGCTCGCCGCTTGCCCGGCGACCCAGCGGTCGGCGGCCACCGCACCGACGAGCAGCCCGACGGCGACGAGCACGATGATTCTCCGCACCGTCACGGTGTCAGCCCTCCTCGAGAAGGTGACGTCGGTGCGACGTCAGACACCGCACGCTAGGCGCGGGAACCGCCGACCACCTGCCGTCGACCTCTGGATCTCCTGAGGCCCCTTCACGGGACCTCGAGAGTCGCAGCCTGAAAACCACGAGCGGTCGCAACGACCTCGAGCGGCCGGTTGCCCAGCCTGAACCGGACCTCGCCATCGTCGTCGGTGATCCCGACCCGGCCGTCGGCGACGACCTCGACGCCGCGAACGGGACGGTCCATGTCGTCCCCGATGGGCCGCGCCACCACGCGGAAAGCTTCGACTCCGGGCTCGTCCGGCAGACGTTGGATCACGAGCCTCGGCGCCGGCAGGACGTCCGGTTCGCAGTCGCCGTCCGGAAGTCCCTGGGCGACCCGTCCGTCGTACTCACTGCGCACCCGACCTCGCAGGGACTTCTGGAACGAGAACACGTCGGCCACGAGCCGCCCGGTGTGCGCGCCACTCAACCGGATGTCGGCCTTCCAGCCCCCTGCTACCAGGGCGAACGGGTTCACCGAGGTCTCATAGCCGTCGAGGACGTTCAGCCCGTCATCGGAGTAGCGGTGGTAGACCACCGTGGCGGTCGTGGTGTTGGGGTTGAGGCCGACGATGGTCAGGACGGCCCGACCCGAGTGCTTGCCGCGGATGACGTGGGTACCGACGTCGTCGATCGCGCCGTTCCAGTCCGCGCGCGGCGTCGCCCACGTCGGACGCGGAGTGAGAGCAGGTGTGGTCGCCGGCGACGGTCCCCGCGCCGGGAGATGGGCGACGACCAGGCGCGATTCCGGGTCTTCCCCGGCGTAGTTGCGCTCCCAGAACGTGTAGCGCGTCCCGTCCGGTGACCACCCGCCAGGGCCGTGACTGCCCCATCCCGCCTCGTTCTCCGGGTTCAACGGCTGACCGAAGTACTCCCCCTGCTGTCCCTCCGAGTCGAGCAGCCAGGGCTCCAGCAGGCACCTCCGGTTGTCACCGCCCAACGAGTAGCGTCCGGTCAACACATAGACCCCGAAGTCGACGAACGGCGGCCGCGGCACCAGCGCGAACGGCGACATCCGTTCCCGGCCGCGCGACGAGCCGTTGACGAACGAGCTGCCGTCCGGACTCGTCACCGTGCCCTCGTTCCACTCGACGTCGGTCGTCACCCGTCGGGTCGCGCCCGTCGCGAGATCGACCCGGAAGACGTCGTAGTTCTCGGCGTCGTGGAACGAGGCGTAGTAGGCGATCCGTCCACCCTCCGCGAAGTTCTTGAACTCGTAGAGCGGCATCGCCTTGCGCCACTCGTCGGAGCTGCCGCTGCGCAGGTCGAACCTCGGGTTGATCACGAAGAGGTCGTGCAGCTGATAGCCCTCCGGCTCGCGGCGGAGCTGGCCCATCGTCATCCTGGTTCCATCGGTCTTCACCTCGGTCCACGCGAACCAGCGACCATCCGGCGAGATCCTGGCCTCGCGGTTCTGGGTGATGCTCCCCAGACCTTCGGACGGTAGGTTGACCGGCACGATCTGCGCCGCGTCGCACTGCACGACCGAAGGAGCGCATTCCAGGACGTAGTAGCGGAACATGCCGGCGTCACCGGTGAAGAGCCCGATCGGGCTCTCGGCGTCGCTGTCCGGTCGTTCACCGGTACGGAAGAGGACCCTTACGCCGTCCGTGAAGACCTGAGGCTTTCCCAGGTTGGGCCGCTCGTCCTCGGCGATCCCCGGGATCACCACCCCACAGGTGAGGCAGTCGACCTCACCGCTGACCGGGTCCACGAGCCCGAGCTCACCGGGAGGGCGCCCCCCAGGGTCTCGCTGCACGAACGCAGCAACGAGGTGCACCCCGTCGGTCGCGAACGACGACTCCGACATCCCGAGGACGTCGGCGGGCAGCGGAACCTCGCGGACGTCGATCGGCTCGAGCGTTCGTTGTGGGACCGCATCGTCGGACGCCGGAGGAGTACCGATCGCCGCCGTCACCGGAAGGACGGCGAATGTCGCCAGCAGCGAGAGGATGAGGAGACAGGGAGCCAGTCGTCGCACGATGACGACGCTAGGCAACGCCATGGCCCCCAGGAATGATGGATTCGCTCCCATCCGGTGATCGATTCGCTCACGCCTCCTGACGGAAGGCTCCGGGGGTCGCCCCTGTCCAGCGGTGGAAGGCTCGGGTGAACGCGCTCGCCTCGCTGTATCCCAACCGGAGCGCCAGCGCGGCGATCGACTCCTCGCCCCGAGCGAGGCTGGCCATCGCCGCCTCCCGGCGCACCTCCTCGACGATCGAACGGAAGGACGTCCCCTCCACCTGGAGGCGTCGGCGCAGCGTCTGCTCACTGATGCAGAGCCGGCGTGCCACCGCCTGCGCCGACAACCATGAACCACCGGGCGGGTCGCCGAGCATCAGCTGCCGCACCCGAGGTGCCATCTGAGGATCCGGCTCGGGGTCACGGAGCAACGTCAGCGGTGCCCCCTCGACGAGCACGTCGACATCGGCGGAGCTGCGCGCCATCGGCATCGCCATCGCCGAATGATCGAACGCGACCACGGCCCGACGCGCACCGAAGACGACCCGGATCCCACCGAACAGGGCCTCGGTCGTCCCCGGCGACAGCCGACGGGGCCCCGGGAGCTCGATCCGCGCGCCAGGGACCGGACCATGCACGGCCCAGGAGAGCAACCGGTGAACCACGACGAGCCCGACGGTCGGGATGACGAGATCGGGATCGTCGACCCCTGTCGAACGAGACGGCACGACGATCGCGACCCGGCCCGCCTCCTGGTCGCGCTCCACCTGGAAGGACAGGGCTGGCAGGGCCCCACGGAAGCTCTCCGCGCGACCGATCGCCTCCCCGAGATCCGCTGCCCCGAGGAGCCCGAAGCACAACAACCGGAAGCTCCCGCGGGGCAGCCGCTCGTGCCCGAGCCCAAGGAGCTCGTCCTCGGAAGCACGCCACTGCGCTCGCAGCGCGGAGCCCAACTGGTCCTCGGTGCCGAGCCCTTCCCCTATCGGCCAGCCCTGTCGCACGGCGAAGCCGGACAACAGGCGGGCGACGTCGCCGGGCAGGGAAGCCGGCGGCACGAGGGCATGGATCGTCACGCGGCGAGAAGGTAGGCCCCAACCTGCCGCGTCCGCGTCCCGTTTCCTGACGATCTGCTGAAGGTCTGCTGCCCGAAGCGGCCGAGTGGCGGACAATCACCTGCATGGCGCGATCGACCAGCATCCGGCCGGGCAGCACCAGCGCAACCCTGTCCACGACGTCCGACGCCCGGGTCCTCGTCGTCGAGGATGAGCGTGCGATCCGCGAATTGCTCGCGCGGACCCTGCAGCTGTCCGGCTTCGTCGTCCAGGCGACCGGCACCTACCGCAACGCGATCTCCGCCGCGGAGAGCTTCCGCCCCGACCTCGCCGTCCTCGACGTCCTTCTCCCCGATGGATCGGGGCTCGACCTCTGTCAGGCGCTGCGCGCCTACGACGAGGACATCGCGGTCGTCTTCGTCACCGCCCGGGATGCCGTGCCTGACCGACTGACGGGCTTCGCCCTGGGCGCCGATGACTACCTCGTCAAGCCGTTCAGCGTTGCTGAGCTCGTGGCCAGGGTGAACGCGGTCCTTCGGCGGCGCGGCGGGCGTGATGCGTCGGATGCCTTGGTCGTCGCCGGCCTCGTCATGCGGGACGACTCCCACGAGGTGTCCCTGGGCGGCCGGGTCCTGGACCTCTCGCCGACCGAGTACCGGCTTCTCAGGTACCTGATGGTGAACCAGGGACGGGTGCTGTCCAAGGAGCAGATCCTCAGCCAGGTCTGGCGTCACGACTACTTCGGCGACGCGGGAGTGGTGGAGAAGTTCGTCAGTCAGGTTCGGCGCAAGCTCGACGACGGGACACCCGCACTGATCCAGACCGTCCGCGGATTCGGCTACGTGCTTCGGGACCCCCGGTAGACGCGGTGAAGTCCTGGCGCGCCCGGCCACGCGGGCTGCATGCCCGCCTGCTGGTCGCGGTGCTGGCTCTCATGACCACCGGCCTGGTTGCCGCTGACGTCGCCGCGTACGCCTCGCTGCGGACCCACCTCCTCGGCCGGACCGACGACAACCTCGCCCTCGCCGAGGCACAGCTGAACCTCATCGCCGCCCGTGGCACCGGGCGAGGTCTCGACGCGATCGACCAGGTCGCGCCTCCGCGCGTCATGGTCGTCTTCCTCGATGTGGACGGGGACGTCATCTCGACCACCAACCGCCCCGATGCCGGGGTGTCAGCGAGTCGCCTCGAGGAGATGTCCGAGGAAGAGCCCGTCACCCTCGACGTCGATGGCGAGCCGTACCGGATGACGAGGATCGACGTGTCCCGCTCGACCCTGATTGTGACCCGTGACGACGGGACGTCCGCGACCGTCGCGACCGTCGTGATCGGGCTCCCTGTCCAGGACGCGTACGACGCGCTGCGTCTTCTGGTGGTGACCGAGATCGTCAGTGGCCTGCTCGTGCTCCTGGGGGTCGGCGGCTTGGCCTCGGCAGCGATTCGGGTCGGGCTCCGCCCGCTGCGACAGGTCTCGCGCACCGCTCGCGCGATCGCTTCGGGCGACCACGACGAGCGGATCCAGGTTCCGGATGCCGGTCCCGAGCTGACGGAGGTGGCCGATGCCCTGAACGCCGCCTTCGACGCGCGCTCCACCAGTGAGCAAGGCGTCCGGGAATTCCTCGCCGACGCATCGCACGAGCTGCGCACTCCGCTGGCGGTCGTCCATGGCTGGTCCGACCTCTATCGCGAAGGCGGACTGTCCGACTGGGCGTCCATCGACGAGGCCATGGACAACATCAACCGGGAAGCGACCCGGATGCGCGAGCTGGTCGACGGCATGCTCACCCTCGCACGCGTCGGCAACGCTCCCGACCGGCCGCCGACGGAGGTGGAGATCGACGCCGTCGTCGCCGACCTGGTCGACGCGATCGCCCCTCTCCACCCGGAGCACCAGATGGTTGCCGCGGCCTCCGGGCTCACGATCCTCGGCGACCGGGACTCCCTGCACCGAGCGCTCGCCAACCTGCTGACCAACGCATGCCGACACACGCCCGAGGGGACCACCATCGGCATCAGGGTCGAGCAGGGGCCCGAGGACGTCGTTCGCGTGGTCGTGGAGGACGACGGCCCCGGCCTCAGCGACGTTCAGATCGACCGAGCGTTCGACCGCTTCTGGCGCAGCGCCGAGCCGGATGCGCCCCCAGGCAGTGGTTCCGGTCTGGGCCTCGCCATTGCCCGAGCCGGGATCCGTGCCTACGACGGCGAGGTCCACCTGGAGGCGGCCAAGCCCCACGGCCTCCGCGGGGTGATCACCCTGCCGCGATCACCCCGCGGGACGCGGGACGGAGAACGGCCCGATCACCGCAGCGGGTCGTAGACGGTGAACCCGAGGGTCGCGCCGGACCACAGCGACCCGTCCGGCGCGGTCTGCAGTCCGGAGTAGTAGGCGTTCTCGAACGGGTGCGCGGAGCCGCGGACCCACAGCACCGGCCGCCCGGTGCGGAAGTCCATCCCCTCCAGGCCCCAGACGCCTCGTCGCTGCCCGATGCCGTAGACCATTCGCGACGACGGACTCATGTTGGGCACCCCGTTGGGGATCGAGACCTGCTTGTTCACCCACACGGTGCGACACGTCCGCGTCCGGGGGTTCCAGTCGATCCTCTCGAACCCGTGCGGCGCGTGCAGGGGCGACTGGCCGAGGAACCCGGCGAGTGCGAGTCGGATGGGGAGGTTCCCGACCTCGGTCAACGGGGCGAGCAGCGGGTCGACGAGGTCCATGTTCCGCAGCTCGTTGTTGGGGACGAGGCTGGAGTAGCCGCGGACCACGACGGACTGCTCGGAGGACGACCTGGTCCGGCTGGGGTCGCCGAAGTCGATCGGGAACTCGCAGGCGATCCGACGAGGCCGACCCGGCAGACCCGCCCAGTCCGCTGGGATCGTGTCCTTCCACATCAGCACCAGGTGGGTCAGGTCCTGTCCGTCAGTGATCACGACGAACTTGTCGTCCTGCGGGCGGGTGCCCATGAGGGTCGGCGTCGATCCCGATCCGGCGTCCTGGCGGGACGCGGAGGTCCCGCTCCCGCGCTGGTACGGCGTGCGCCAGGTGACGTCGAGCTCTCCGGCGCGGACGTCGAGCCGGTACTGGGCGTGATCGGTGACCGGGAAGATCCCCCCGAACTCGTCGGCGGCGAGCGAGTTGGAGACCGTCTCGAGCGCCTCCTCCTCACCCGTCTCGCACGCCTCGCGCGGATTGAGCGACGCCACCAGCAGGTGCTCGTCGTCCATCCGGGTGATGTCGCGCGGGACGAGTCCGACCATGCCTCGCTCGGTGACGAACGCGACCTTCCCGTTCCACAGCATGGTCTGGCCCACGATCTCGTCGTCCGCTCCGCACAAGGCCCGATCCGGAAGGGTGAAGGTGTGGAGCGCGGCGATCGGCGAGGTCCGGTCTCCCGGCACACTGTCCCCGTAGACCCGGATGGTCCGACCCAGCGGCTGGATGAGGTGGTTGTCCCGGTCGACCATGACGTAGATCCCGGAGAGCGCAGAGGTGCCGGTAGGCAGCTCCGCCTCGTCGGTGAGCCGGGTGTAGACGTCGATGACCTCACGGGTGTCCGGGTCGATCTTGTAGATCGGGTTGTCGTTGGTGCCGGCGACGCCGAGCGCCCACGCGACTCTCTTGCCGTCGGGATACGGGCTGCTGAAGAGAGCGCCGACGATCACTCCCACCGGCATGTCGCCCAGGCCCTGGTACTCGTGCCGCACCTGCTCGCCGGGACGTGGGCCGGCGACCGGCGCCGATGCCTGGGCGTAGGAGTTGCGGTGCCCCATCGCCCAGGTCGAGTCCGCCAGGTGGGGGTTGCACGGCGGCTCGAGGCCGTCGGGGCTGGCGAGCGTGACGCAGGTCGGCGCCGGCGCAGGAGGCGCCGCCACCGCAGCGGGAGCGGGGTCGGACGCTGCGGCCAGGGCTACCGAAGCGGTAGCGCACGTCACGGCAGCAGCCAGGGCGAGTGGTCGGCGGGCACGCATGATGGTTCCTCGATTCTCGGCGGGTGATGATCGGTGGTGCCGGGTCGCCCGGCGCTCAGGGGACGTTCTGCTCGCCGCGCACGTTCGGCGTACGGGGGTCGTCGGGCGTCGCCGTGCACCTCGCGTCCCGGTTGGGGTCGCTGTCGGGCCGCTGCCGGGGGCCCCCGTCCATCGGACGGCCGTCCGGGTAGTGGCGCTCGGTCCCCTCGTAGCCACGGGTGCACGGCAGGTACGGCGCCGCGCCCGGGTCCTCCGGGAACTGGAGGGCCAGGTGCCCGGAGAAGATCGGTCGACCCTGGTCGTCGTACCGACAGGTGCGCGGATTGGGCGCTCCGGTCCGTGGGTCGTACTCCCCGCACGGGCGGATCGCCGTGGCACCGAGCTCGAAGGACCAGGGGAACAGGGTCAGGGCCTTGCGGAGGGCTTGTTCGCGGTCGGCGGTGCCGGCGACCAGCGGCACCAGCGCCTCCAGGACCCGCGCGAGCGGTTGCCTTACGTCGCGCAGCGCACCGTCGAGCTCGCTCCAGGCGCGGGCGCCGTTGACGAGGAGCTGCAACAGCGCACCTCGGTTCTCCGCCAGTGCCCTCGTGAGCAGGGCGGATGAAGCGAGAGCCTGCCGGGTGCTTCCGCCGAGATCGACCTGGGTGTCGAGGACGACGTTCGCGCTCCGGATCAGCGAGGTCAGGTCCTCGACTCCCGCCAGCGAGGCGTCCGCCACCGTCTCGGTGTCGTCCAGGAGCCGCCCGAGGGTCGGGGCGAGGCCGCGGACCGCGTCGACGGACTCGGCGAGGAGCAGCGCCACCTTGCGGGGCGGCAGGGAAGACACCAGCTGGTCGACGTCGGCGAGGATCTCGGCCATGTCGGGCGGCGCCGAGGTCCGCCCGACGCCGATGACGTCGCCGTCCTCCAGGTGCGGACCTTCGTTGCTCTGCGGGGTGAGCTGGACGTACTGCTCGCCGATCGCGGACTTGCTGGCGATCGTCGCGGTCACGTCGGCCGGGATCGGCTGGTCGGGGTCGAGCTCCATGACGACGACCGTCGTCCCGTCCTCGCCGGGGCGGACCTCGGCCACCCGGCCGACCCGGGTGCCGAGAAGGTCGACGTCCGCGCGGGTGTAGATGCCCCCGGAGCGCTCGAAGACCGCCTCCACCCGGTAGGGCGGATCGACGAGCCGACCGGCGTCGAACAGCGTGACTGCGCCGTAGCAGGCAGCCACCAGCGTGCCGATGACGAACAACGCCACCTGGATCATGGTCCGTCGCGTGGTCATCACGGGCGGGTCTCCCGTCGAACCAGGTCGAACAGGTCGGCGATGCCGCCAAGGCTCAGCGGGACGTCGAGCTCGGGCAGCGGTAGCGGCGGCAGGACGGGCCCGGGTGGCGTTCCCCCGGGAGAGCCCGTCGGGTTCGGGCCGCCGTCGGCCGAACCCGGCGCGGAGTCGGCCAAGAGCTGGTTCAGCAGGTCGATGTCCAAGGGCACGTTGGCATACGCACCGGCATAGTCGCCGCGCAGGGTGGACATCGCGTTGGTCGGGAACGGGAAGCTGGCCAACCGCTCCAGGGCGAGCGCGAGCTCGTCTCCCTGCTCGGCCAGGCCGCGCAGCACCGGCGTCAGGTGCTCCAGGTCGGCGGCGATGTCCGCGCGCGTCTCCTCGAGCAGGGGAACGGCCGTCCTCGACAGCTCCGCGACTCGAGCGATCGCACGAACGAGCCGCGGACGTTGACGATCGAGCGCGGCGATGCCGTCGGGCAGGACCTCGAGGGTTCGCGCGATGACACGTCGTTGCCGCGCCAGACGGCTCGCGAGCCGATCGACGGACTCCAGGCTGCGCGTGATCCGTCGGCTCCCGTTGGCGAGCGTCGACACCGACGAGGAGATCTGCCGTACGCCGTCGCTCAGGTCGCTCTGTTGCAGGGCAGTCGTCAGCTCGCGGGTGATCGTGCTCAGCTCACCGAGGCTGCCACCGTTGAGGACCTGGGACAGCGCTCCGAGCACGAGCTCGACGTCCGGGTCGATCCGCTCGGCCGATGCTCGGATCTCCGAGCCCGGCTCGAGGACACCCGTCGCCCGCTCTCCGTCGGGCGGGTCGAGGGCGACGTACCGCTCGCCGAGCAGGCTGGTCTCGCTCAGGGTCGCCACCGCGTTGGCCGGGATCGTCGCCGAGTCCTTGATCCGGCAGACCACCACGGCACGGAGGCGCTCGTCGAGGTCCACCGACTCGACGCTGCCCACGACGGTGTCGTTGGTGCGACAGGTCTCCTTGGGGACCAGGTTCGCCGCATCGGGAAGGACCACAGTCACCGGGTAGGTGTCATCGCCGCCTATCGCGCCCGGCAGCGGGAGGCTGCTGGGACCTTTGAACCCGCAGCCAGTCGTCACCAGCACGGAGAGGACCACGAGGACGAGTCCCGTCGATCGCCTCATCGGGCACCCCCCGGCACTCCCGGAGCTCCCCGTTGGGTGATCTGTTGGATCAGCGCACCCAGGCTCCCACCGACGCTCGCGAGAGTGCTGCAGAACGGTTCGAGCTCGTCGCGGTCCGCCGCGGGGAGCTGGTCACAGATCCCGAGGAGCAGCACGCCGAGCTGGCCGTCGAGCCCGTCGATGAAGTTGTCCCGCAGCGCACCGCTGCCGTTGCGTCCGTCGACGACACTGCTCTCGGGGTTCTGAGGATCCCAGTTCGTCGGGACGTAGAGCCGGATCAGGTTCGTCAGGCCGACGGGGAACAGGTCCACCAGGTGGGTGATCGTCTCGGTACGACGCGCCAGGATGCGCGTCACGGTGCTGGTCCGGCGGACCGCACCGGTGAGATCCTCTCGGTGCTCGGCCACGAAGGCGTCCAGTTCACGGGTGGCCGAACGCAGCGAGGTCACGGCGTCGACCACGCTCGACCGTTGACGGGCGAGCTCGACGGCGACGGACGTCAGCAAGGTCACGACGGCCCTGAGGCGGTCGTCGTTTCCGGCCAAGGTCGCCGTGACGTCGGCGAGGTTCGAGATGGTGGCGTCGATGTCGTCGCTGCTGCCGGCGAGCACGGACATGGCGGTCGCGAGGTCGCCGATGGTCTGGTTGACCGCTCGCCCGTTGCCCTCCAACAGGCCGGCTGCCGAGCGGATCAGCCGGGCGAGGGCGCCATCGGAGTTGACGCCCTTCGGGCCGAGCGCAACGGCCAGCTCTTGCACGGTGCGGAAGGTGTCGTCGAGCTCGATGGGGATCGCGGTGCTCGTCTGGTCGATGTGCGCGCCGTCAGCCAGGACGTCGCCCTCGACGTAGGCCGGAGCCAGCTGGACGAAGCGGTCACCGACGATCGAGGGGGCGACCACCATCGCGTGCACGTCGGCCGGAAGATCCACCTCGGAGTCGTAGCTGATGTCGACCTCGACCGCGGTGCCCTCGACCCGAACCTCTTCCACGGTGCCGACGTCGATGCCGAGCACCCGGACGTCGGCACCCTCGTACAGACCGACCGTCTTCTCGAACGTCACCGTGAGATGGCGCGTCGGTGGATCGAGCCGGGGCGCCGCGAAAGCCGCCGCAGCCACCGATACCAGGCCCACGAGGACCATGAGCAGCTGCCGGTTGCGGGCGGTCATCGGCCACCTCCGGAGGAGCCGAGGGGGAGGCACTCCCGCGGCGTTCCGTACAGGAGCTCGGTCACGCCCTGGAGAGCCGCGGCGACCAGGCCGTCAAGTGGCCCGGAACCAGGCGCACAGACCGACAGCTGAGCAGGCAGGGTGACCGTGGTGTCGAACCACGGTCCAGTCCCGGCGACGTTCACGAACTCGCGGGCGTAGAGAGCGGCGTAGGTGATGATCCGGTCGAGGTCGCGGCGGTTCCGGACCAGCACCTCGAGCACGTCGTCAAGGTCGGCGAGCACCGGCCCGAGGTCGTCGTCGACGTCGTCGACCAACCCCCGCAGCTCCTGGGCGAGCGCGGCGGTCCCTCGCACCATCCGGGTGACGGTGGCGCGGCGCCGCTCGAGGACGCCGAGGACATCGGCGCTGTCCCGCAGCAGAGCAGTGAGGTCGTCGTCGCGTGCCGCGACCACTTCGGAGACCTTCGCGGCACGTTGGAAGAGACTGCGGAGCTCGCGGTCACGGGAGGCGACGGTCTGCGACAACCGGCCGAGGCCGCCGAGGAGCCGACGGGCCTGGGGCGTCGCCGCCCGCAACGTCGCGGAGATCGCGTCGAACGCCTCGGCGGCACGGTCGACGTCGATGTCCGCGACCTGCCCGGTCAGCTGCTCGACCGCCGGCACGATGTCGACGGGCGTCGTGGTCCGGCTCAGCGGAATGGTGTCCCCTTCGTCGAGCAGGCCGTCTCCCGCAGGCTCCAGGCTGACGTAGTGCTGGCCGAGGAGCGTCTTCACCTCGATCGACGCCGTGGTCTCGTCGCCCAGGTCCTCACCGCGGACCCGGAACGTCGCTCGCACCTTCCCGGCGTCCAGCTCGAGCTCGGTCACCTCGCCGACCTTCACGCCGGCGATGCGCACCTCCTCACCGACCTGGAGACCGCTCGTCTCCGCGAACTCGGCGTGGTAGGTCTCGCCGCCACCGACCAGGGGGAGCCGGTCCAGGTTCATGGTCACGGCCAGCGCCAGCACGACCGCGGCCATCCCCACGATTCCGAGCCGCAGGGCATCGCGGTCACTGCGTTCCTTGCTCATCCCTCACCTCCACCGCAGACCGTGGCCGACTCGTTGGCAGGGAGACGTGGCGAGGAAAGGTCGACCGTCCCATCGAGGAGCTCGAGGCGCAGGTCGATCCCGCAGGCGTAGTAGTTGAACCACGATCCGTAGGAGGCCGTCCGCGCCAGGGCACGCAGCTTGCGCGGAAGTCGTTGTAGCGAGGCGTCGAGCGCGCCTCGGTCGGCGCTGAGGGCACCGGCGACGTCGCGCAGGGCCGCGAGGTCGACGTCAAGGGGGTCGCGCAGGATCGACAACGTCTGCGTGGTGCTGTCGAGCAGGTCGGCAAGCTGCGGCAACGATGCGTCGATGACGTCGCGGTCCTGGGCGAGACCCGACATCAGCGCTCGGAAGTTCCGGATGAGGTCCGTCAGCTCCTCGTCGCGCGCCGCGACCGTCCCTGCCAGCTCGTCCAGGTTGTCCACTACCCGGCCGATGACCTCGTCGCGATCGGCCAGGTCGGAGGTCACCGACGCGGCGCTCTCGACGAGCGTCTCGTAGGTCGCCGCTTCGCCCTGAAGTGCCCGGACGAGCTCATAGCTGAAGGCGTTGACCTGGTCGGGCTCCAACGCCCGGAACAGCGGCTGGAAACCGTCGAAGAGCTCGGTCAGGTTGAGGGCCGGCGTGGTCTGGTCGGTGCCGAAGGTGGCGCCCGGCCGCATCTCCGCCCGGTCCCCCGGTCGCTCCTCGATCAGCAGGTACCGCTGCCCGACGATGTTCTCGTAGCGCAGGTAGAGCTCCGCGTCGGCGTACACCGGCACGTCCTCGCGCACCGTGAACGAGACCTCGGCGACGCGACGACTCTCCGACGTGACCAGCTCCACGCCCTCGACCCGCCCGACCTCGACGCCGGCGAGCCGGACCCGGTCGCCTTCATGCACCCCGGTCGCGTCGACGAAATGCGCACGGAAGGTCCTGCTCGGAGCGAAGGAGAGGTTGCCGATGACGACGGCGAGCAGCGCGATCAGCAGCACCGTGACAGCGGTGAAGGCGGTCATCTTCACGGCCGGCGCTGGAAGTCGGCGGACAGATGCGATCCGGGAGCTAGTCAACGCGCACTCCTTCCGGGAGGGAGCCCGGCAGCAGCTGCGAGTACGGCGCTGGGTCGCTCAAGCCGAGCTGGTAGGAGGCATAGCGGGCACAGTGCGGTCCCCACTCCTGGACCGCGTCGGGCAGCATGTCGTTGCTCGCGTCACTGCCCGGTTGGCCCGGCAGGTCCTCGGGGAATCGGTAGGCAGGGCGGTCGACGAGCAGGTTGAGCGTCAGGTTCGCGAACGGGCCGCGGGCCCCGAAGACCTGGTTCGCCAGGATGTCGCCGTCGTGGAGCGCCTGGAGGAAACAGGGCAGGGCGACCGCGTACTCGTCGAGGAGTTCGAGCAGCCGGCGCGCGTCGGAGCTGAGCCGTCCGATCTCGTCACCGTTGCGGCGCAGGACCCCGCGCACAGTGGTCGCGAGGTCGTCGAGACCGTCGAGGAACGCCCCCAGATCGTCCTCGCCGGCGACAGCGACGTCCGCGCTGAGGTCGTTGACCGACCGGAGGAGACGCTCGAGGTCGCCGCTCGCGGCTGCGAAGACATCGGCGGTCCCCGCCAGGAGGTCGAGGTCGCTGAGCAACATCTCGAGGTGGGGATCGAGGCGTCGCAGGAAGGTCGCGACGGTCGTGACCGTCTGCCCGAGCTGGGCGCCCCGCCCCTCCACGGCCTCGGCAAAGTTGGTCAGCACCACCGACAGCTCGTCGGGGCGAACGGCCCGGAGCACGGGCACCAGGCGCCGGAACACCTCGCCGAGCTCGACCGAGGTAGCGCTCGGCGTGATGATGTCACCCTCGGCCAGCAGGGCGTCGGACGGTCGCTCGGGCAACCGAAGGTCCACGAACTTCTCCCCGAAGAGCGTCTTGGGGATGATCGCCGCGTCGACGTTGGCCGGCAGCAGCTCCATGAACTCCGGGTCGATGGCCAGCTCTACGCTCGCCTTCGTCCCGTCGCTCACGACTCTCCTCACCTCCCCCACCCGCGCCCCCTGGAACTTCACGTCGGACTGCGGGTTGAGCTCGAGACCGGGCGAGGTGGTGACGAGCTCGACCATCACTGACCGCTGCCAGGGCAGGGCCTTGCGGTAGGCGGCGATGCACACTGTCACCAACAGGGCGAGCACCAAGAGGTAGGCCAGGCCGAGCGCTGCACGACCATGCCGGTTCCCGCCCCGGGTCGTCACGACGCTCATCCAGCGATCCGAACAGTGGTCGTCGACCCCCACAGCGCCAGGCTGATGAAGAAGTCGGCGACGACGATCATGACCAGGGAGAGCCGGACCGCGCGGCCCACCGCGATCCCCACCCCGGCGGGGCCACCGGTCGCGGTGTAGCCGTAGTAGCAGCAGATCAGGGTGAGCAGGAGCGCGAAGACCAGCACCTTCCCGAACGAGTACAGGACGTCGACCGGGACCAGGAACAGCGAGAAGTAGTGGTCATAGGTTCCGCCGGTCAGCCCGTAGTAGTGGATCGACACGGCTTGCGTGGCCGCATAGGTGCCGATGAGACCGATGAGGTAGAGCGGGATGACGGCGAGGAAGGAGGCGACGATGCGTGTCGTCACCAGGTACGGGATCGAAGGGATCGCCATCGCCTCGACGGCGTCGATCTCCTCGCTGATCCGCATCGCCCCGAGCTGGGCGGTGAACCCGGCGCCCACGGTCGCCACCAGTGCGTTCGCCGCGACCAGCGGCGCCACCTCGCGGGTGTTGAAGTACGCCGAGACGAAGCCGACGTAGGGCTGGATCCCGATCTGCTGGAGTCCTTCGTAGCCCACCAGGCCCACGACGCTGCCCACGGCCAACACCTCGAAGCCGATGATGCCGACGGTTCCCGCGACGAGGACCAGTCCGCCCCGCCCGAAGGTGACCTCGCCGAGCAGCCGGTAGATCTCACGGGGGTAGCGGCGGACCGCACGAGGCACGGCACCCAGGCTTCGGCCGTAGAACGCCACCTGGTCACCCAGGTCGGCCAGGGCACGGTAGGCGGCCGCGAAGACGGCGCCGACAGGCGGACGCTGAGCGGAGGCCATCACAGCCCCTTCGGCGGGACGAGCTGGTAGTAGACCAGCGTGAGGACGGTGTTGACGACCAGGAGCACGACGAACGAGATGATGACGGTCTGGTTCACGCCGTCGCCGACCCCCTGGGGCCCGCGCTTCACCGACAGACCCTGGTGGCACGCGACGATCCCGGCCAGCAGGCCGAACAGGAACGCCTTGATCTCTCCGATCCACAGGTCGGGCAGCTGTGCCAGCGCGGTGATCGACTGCAGGTAGGCACCTGGAGAGCCACCCTGCACGAGGACGTTGAAGACGTAGCCGCCGGCGACGCCGACAGCGGTGGCGATCCCGTTGAGCAGGGTGGCGACGACGGCCATGGCCAGCACCCGAGGAACGACCAGGCGGTCGATGACCGAGATCCCGAGGACCTCGATCGCGTCGAGCTCCTCCCGGATCTTGCGGGCGCCGATGTCGGCAGCGACCGCCGCGCCGGCGGCGCCGGCGATGATGGTCACCGTTGCGATCGGCGCGGCCTGCTGCACGATGCCGACGACCGCCACAGCACCCGTGAACGATCGCGCACCCATCTGGTTGAAGAGGGAGCCGATCTGGAGGGAGAGCACTGCACCGAAGGGGATCGTGATCGCCACGGTGGGCAGCACCGAGACCCGGACGACGAACCAGGCCTGCTCGAAGAACTCCTGGACCTGGACCGGTCGTCGGAAGGTCGCCCGGGCGACGTCGACCGCGAACCCGAGCAGGTGCCCGACAGGCACCAGGGGCCGACCGATGGTCGCAGCACGCGTTGCAGCCAAGGTGATCACCTAACCCGCGCGGCCGTGCCCGGGCTCGGCGGCAGCGATGTCGTGGAGGAAGCCGCGGATCAGCCCGGTGACCCCGGCCGGATCCTGGATCTGGGGGCAGTGGCCCCAGCGCGGCTCGACGAGCATGCGGCTGTGCGGGATGCTCGCGTGGACCTTCTTGGCGGCGTTCACCGGGATCACCCAGTCCCTCGCTCCGTGGACGACGAGCACCGGGCAGGTCACCTCGGCGAACCGGTAGCAGTCCTCGGTCTCCAGGGCGAGCGCACGCGAGGTCCGCACCGCCCAGGCAGTACCGCCGCGCCGCGCCAGGTAGTCCCCGAGACGACGCGCGGCCGCCGGGTCCTGGCGGCGCGCCGCCGGGCCCAGTGCGAGCCCGGCAGCGGCCGTGGTCAGGGCGCTCGACACCGCGGAAGGGAGCGGCAGTCGGGTGCCGAGCGCCTGCACGAGGAGGGACGGGCGCCGCCGGCGGAACCGGCGGATGAGCCAGCTGTCCCCGCACGCCGGCTCGGCGAGCGTCACCACGCCGAGCACCGGCACCCCCTGGCAGGCGGCCCGCAGCGAAGCGAGCGCTCCCAGGGAGTTGCCCACCAGCACCACGCCGTGCGGGTGCCGGTGGGACTCCACGACCCAGGCGACGAACTCGTCGAGCTGCGGCAGCACATCGCCGGCCTCGAGGTCGTCCGCCTCCCCGAAGCCCGGCAGGTCGACGGCGACGGCGGGCACCCCCGCCGCCGCCAGTCGGTCGACGACCCCGTTCCAGGTATCGGCACTGTCGGCGAATCCGTGCAGCAGCACGACCGTCGGCCCCACACCGTCGCAGGTCACGCTGCGGGTGCCCCTGTCGCCGTACCGGGCCCGCCGGCGGGTCACCGTGGTCATTGCCGCAGCAGCCCCTTGGCGACGTGCGTCACCTGCACCTCGTTGCTTCCTGCGTGGATCATCAACGACTTCGCATCCCGAGCGAGCTGCTCGACCCGGTACTCGGCCATGTAGCCGTTGCCGCCGAGCAGCTGCACGGCCTCCATGGCGACCTCGGTCGCTGCCTCGGAGGAGTAGAGCTTCATCGCCGATGCCTCGGCCAACGTCGGGACCTTGCGAGCACGGAGGTGCTCCAGCGTCGAGAACACCATGTTCTGGACGTTGAGCCGGGCCACTTCCATCCGCGCGAGCTTGAGCTGGATGAGCTGGAAGTCTCCGATCGGCTGCCCCCAGAGCTCACGCGACTTGGCGTACTCGATCGAGATCCGCTGACACTCGTTGATGATGCCCAGAGCGAGCAGGGAGACCCCCATGCGCTCGCTCGCGAAGTTCGCCTTGACCTCGTCCTTGCTGTCGCCACCGCTCTCCTCGGACTCGCCGAGGAGGCGGTCACGGGTCAGCCGTACGTCGTCGAAGAACAGCTCCCCCGTGGGGGACGACATCATGCCCATCTTCTTGAAGGCCTTGCCCTGGGCGAGCCCCGGCATCCCTGTGTCGAGCACGAAGGCCAGCACCTTGCGCGACCTCTTGTCGGCACCGTCACCCTCGTCGAGCTTGGCGTACACGACGATCGTGTCGGCCTGCGGCCCGTTGGTGATGAACGTCTTGCGTCCGTTGAGGATGTAGTCCTCACCGTCGCGCTTGACGTAGGTCTGCATACCGCCGAAGGCGTCCGAACCGGCGTCCGGCTCGGTGATCGCCCAGGCACCCACGTGCTCGAAGGTCGCCAGTTTCGGGAGCCAGCGCTCCTTCTGCGCCAGCGTGCCCTTCTTCGCGATGGTGGCAGCGCACAGGCCCAGCGAGACTCCCATCGACGCGACCGTGCCGAGGCTCACCGCAGCCAGCTCGGAGACGACGACCGCGGCCATCGACTCCGCACCCTCGGGCACCTGTCCCCCGCCGGTCGTCGTGCGCTCCGGTCGTGGCTCCCCGGCGGCGATCCGAGCCGCCTTCCGGCGCTCCTTCTCGAGGAACTTCTCGATCGCGTCACCGGCCATCGCGTCCAGCCCGAACGCCGCCCAGAGCTTGCGGATGATGTCGTACGGCGGCAACGCGCCCGTCTCGAGCTCGTCGAGGTTCGGGCGGATCTCCTTGTCGATGAAGTCACGGATCGCCTCGCGTACGGCGGCGTCCGTCTCGGACCACTCGATCATGCTCAGCCCCAGCCCTCGACGGCATCGCGAACCGCGTCGATGCTCCACGGGTCGTCGGTCTCGGCGGTGTACGCGTCCGTCCAGCCCTGCAGCTGCTGGATCGAACCGCCCTGGACCGCGTAGACCCGGCCGTTGATCGGGCACTTCTCCGTCGACAGGTAGGCCACCAGCGGCGAGATGTTAGCCGGGTGGAAGGCATCGACGACGCCCTCCTCGATCGTGGAGCGCATGATCTCGCCGAAGCCGGGGGTGGCCTCGGTGAGCCGGGTGCGGGCCACCGGCGCGATCGCGTTGGCACGCACCCCGTACCGCGCCAGCTCGTCGGCGGCGACCAGCGTCATCGCGGCGATCGCGGCCTTCGCGGCGCCGTAGTTGACCTGGCCGGCGTTGGGCAGGGTGAGGCCCGAGCCCGACGCGGTGTTCACGACCGCGGCGAGCCTGGTGCGTCCGGCCTTCGTCTCCGCCTTCCAGTAGGCAGCGGCGTGACGCAGGACCGAGAAGTGACCCTTGAGGTGCACCTCGATCACGGAGTCCCACTGCTGCTCGTCCATCGTCGGGATGAAGCCGTCCCGCAGGATGCCGGCGTTGTTCACGACGACGTCCAGGCCGCCGAACTCGCTGATCGCCTGCTCGACGAGACCCTCCGCGCCCGCCCAGGTAGCGATGTTGTCGGTGTTGGCGACTGCAGCTCCGCCGGCGGCGACGATCTCGTCGACCACCTGCTGGGCGGCCGTCACGTCTGCGCCGCTCCCGTCGTTCGTGCCGCCGAGGTCATTGACCACGACCGAGGCTCCCTCGCGGGCGAACAGGAGCGCGTGCTCACGCCCGATCCCGCGTCCGGCCCCGGTGATGACCGCGATCCGTCCGTCCAGTTGTCCCATGGTTCTTCTTCCTTCTCGCAGGTCAGTTCGAGATCTCGGCGAGGCCGTCGGTCAGCACGACCTTGTCCCCGACGTATGTCTCGAACGCGTAGGTGGTGGTGCCGTCGGCGGTGCCGGTCTCCCAGACCTTCGTGGTCAGGTCCTCGCCCGGATAGACCATCTTCGAGAACCGCACCGCGAGGCGCCGCAGTCGAGTGGTGTCGGAGTCGCCGACGGCGGACAGGACGGCCCAGGCCGCCATCGCGTTGCTGCACAGGCCGTGCGCGATGATCCCCGGAAGTCCCGAGTCCTTCGCGACCTGCTCGTCGAGGTGGATCGGCATCAGGTCGCCGGAAGCGGCTGAGTAGCGGAAGGTCTGGTCGTCGTCGACGTGGGCGATCACCACTCCCGCCGGCTCCTTGTCCCGCAACGCCGGGTCGAGCTTGTGGGCAGGAGCAGCCTCGCCGACGGTACGGCCTTCGTCGTGACCCCGCACGAACGACGTCACGTACTGCTCGTTGACGAGCGCACCGGCCTGGTCACGGCACTCGATGTGCACGAGGAGCTTGGTGCCATTGGGCAGGCCCTCGAAACCGATCACGCGTCCTCGGCTGGAGAGGACGTCGCCCGGCCGGATGGCACGGTGGAACACGAAGTCCTGCTCACCGTGGACGACCAGCCCGAAGAGCGAGGTCGGCACCACGTCGATCACCGGCTCGAGCAGGGACTCGAAGACGGGCACGATCGCGAACACCGGGTTGGCGACCTCGCCGGTCTGGTGGGCAGTGATCGGGTCGTTGGTGGCGGCGGCGTACTCGGCGATCCGCTCCGCGGTCACCTCGAAGGTCGTCGGTTCCGTCCACAGGCCGAGGCCGGCATCGTCGAACCGGTTGTCGTCACTCATGGCGTAGCTCAGGCGGCCGCGAGGGCGAGCTTGTCGAGGCTGTCGTTGAGGTTCTTCGCCGCGTCCTTCTCGACCGCCTTGGCCAGCGCGCCGACGACCATCGAGCCCTCGAACTGCGCCTCGATGTTGACGTCAGTGCCACCATCGGAGCTCGGCGCGATACCGAAGGAGAAGCGGCTCTTCACCCCAGCCATGCCCTTGCCGGTGATGACCAGGAGCTTCTCCGGCTCGACCGTCTCCACGGTCCACTCGAGCTTGTTCGCCATGCCGAGCATCACGACCTTCTGGACCAGTCGCGAGCCCTCGGTCAGCGTGGCCGGGGGCTCCTCGAGCCAGCCCGCGTGGATGCTCAGCCAGGAGTCCCACGCGTGGACATCACCGATGATCTTCCAAATCGCGTCGGTGCTGGCCGGGAGGGTGCGGTTGCAGTTGATCTGTCCCATGGTGGGTCCTTCGTTTCGTGCGGCGCGGACGCGCCGCGGGGAGGGGATGGGTTGATGGGTCGGGTCAGCGCTCGGCGCGCTGGTAGATCGAGACGACCGAGGTGCCGCCGATGCCGATGTTGTGTTGGAGCGCGGCGTTGACACCGCTCACCTGCCGCTTGTCGGCGGTGCCGCGCAGCTGCCAGGTGAGCTCCGCGCACTGCGCGAGACCGGTGGCACCGAGCGGGTGGCCCTTGGAGATGAGGCCACCGGACGGATTGACGACCCAGCGGCCGCCGTACGTCGTGTCGTCGTTGTCAAGCAGCTTGCCTGCCTCACCCTCGGCGCACAGACCGAGCGCTTCGTAGAGCAGGAGCTCGTTGGCGGAGAAGCAGTCGTGGAGCTCGATGACCTGGATGTCCTCGGGCCCGAGGCCCGCGCGCTCGTAGGCCTTGCGGGCCGCAGCGACGTTCATGTCGTAGCCGACGATGTTCTTCGCGGTCCCGTCGAACGTGGACTCGAAGTCGGTGGCGAGACCCTGACCGACGATCTCGACCGCCTGGTCGGAGAGCCCGTGCTGATCGACGAAATCCTCGCTCGCGAGCACGGCTGCCCCAGATCCGTCGGAGGTCGGCGAGCACTGCAGCTTGGTCAGCGGCGAGTAGATCTCGGGCGAGTCGAGGATGTCCTGCAGCGTGTACTCGTCCTGGAACTGGGCGTACGGGTTGTTCACCGAGTGCTTGTGGTTCTTGTAGCCGATCTTGGCGAAGTGCTCAGCCGTCGTGCCGTAGTGGTTCATGTGCTCGCGACCGGCTGCGCCGAACATCCAGGGTGCGGGCGGGAACTTGACCTCGGAGATCTCGGCGAGCAGCTGGAAGTGCTTCGCATTCGGCTGCTCGCGGTCGTCGAAAGTCGCGCCCAACGATCCGGGCTGCATCTTCTCGAACCCCAGGGCGAGCGTCACGTTGCTCTCGCCCGAGCGGATCGCGTTGGCCGCGAGGTAGAGCGCGCTCGAGCCGGTCGAGCAGTTGCTGTTGACGTTGAAGACCGGGATGCCGGTCATGCCGAGCTCGTAGACGGCGCGGTGCCCCGCGCAGCTCTCGCCATAGACGTAGCCGACGAACGCCTGCTCGATCTGGTCGTAGTCGACGCCGGCGTCCTCGAGCGCCTTGGTGCCGGACTCTCGGGCCATGTCGGGGTAGTCCCAGTTCTCACGGCGTCCCGGCTTCTCGAACTTCGTCATGCCGACGCCGATCACGAAAACCCTGTTGGTCACTTTCACTCCTCGGTGGGTGCACTGCTCGGTGGTGCGAGCACTGACGCTACGAATCCGGCGGGGTCCCTCGACAGGACGATCGAGCCCGATTTCATTGATCATTTCGATCACGGGGCGGAGTCGGAGAGGCCCGTTGGTACGTTCCCGACGTGGCCGATCGCACCCTTCCCGTCGAGCTGGTCCAGGCGACCGTCGCCCTGGCACTGCAGCGCGGATGGGACGTCAACGCGATGCTCGGGCGGGTCGGCTTCTCCCCGCTCCTGCTGGCCGAAGGAAGAGCCCGGGTCACCGAGGACCAGCTCGTCCGGCTGGTCCGCGAGCTGTGGCGCGCGACCGATGACGAGCTGCTGGGTCTCGGCAGCCACCCGCTGCCACGCGGCAGCTTCCGGGTCCTGATGTACGGCGTGCTCGGCTCGGCCGACCTGGGCGAGGCACTGGAACGCACCCAGTCGTTTCTGCAGGCGTTCCCGGCACTACGGGTCTCGATCTCCACCACCGGTGACGAGACCCGGATCGTCGTCGACTACGCGGATGCCGAGTCCGACCCGGAGCACCTCCTGGCCGTGACCGCGCTGATGGTGTCGCACCGGGTGGTCGCCTGGGGGGTGAAGCACCGCTTCGAGCTCGACCGGGTCGAGCTTCCGTTCCCCCAACCGCGCTACCGAGAGGCCCTCGACACCCTGTTCGCCTCGCCGCTCGTCTTCGGCAGCCGCTCGGCGGCGATCGTGTTCGACAGCCGGATGCTGCGCCGCCCGATCATGCGGGACGCCGGCGAGGTCGAGGCGTTCGTCGCGGCCGCGCCGGCCGGCCTGCTGACCCGGCCGACCTACGCCGCGACAACCGTCGCCGCCCGCGTGCGACAGATCGTCGAACCCGCCACCCGCAAGGGCAGCTGGCCGTCGGCCGACGACGTTGCCGCGAAGCTCCTGACCAGTCCGCAGACGCTCCGACGCTGGCTCGCGGCCGAGGGCTCGTCGTACCGTGCCGTCAGCGACGAGGTGCGACGCGATGCTGCCATCGCCAGTCTCGTTCGGGGCGAGGAGCCGATCGTCGACCTCGCCCAACGGCTGGGGTTCTCAGAGGCGAGCGCCTTCACCCGCGCCTTCCGGCGCTGGACGGGGTCGACTCCCGGCGCCTACCGCACACCCGTCACTGACCCCGAGCCGGCGACGCCGGATCCAGAGCACGCTTGAGTACCTTTCCGGTGGGGTTCCGGGGCAGCTCGTCGAGGAAGACGACGTCTCGGGGAACCTTGAACCGCGCGAGGTTGTCGCGCACGTGCTGGCGAACGCCGTCCTCGCTGATGGCAGATCCAGGACGGCGCACGACGTAGACCGCGAGGCGTTGGCCGAAGGTGTCGTCGGGGACTCCCAGGGCTGCGGCCTCGACGATGTCGGGGTGCCGCGCCAGCAGCTCCTCGATCTCGCTGGGCAGCATCTTCTCGCCGCCGGAGACGACGAGGTCGTCCTCACGACCGTCGATGAAGAGACGACGCCGGTGGTCGAAGTGGCCGAGGTCGCCGGACGACATCAGGCCGCCGACGACCTCCTTGGTGTCACCGTCGGTGTAGCCCTGGAACTGGACACCGCTGCCGACGAAGACCCGACCGGTCGTCCCCGTCGGGACCTCCCGGCCCTCGCCGTCGAGGATCTTCACGGTCACCCCGCGGACCGGCCGACCCACGCATCCGGGCTCGGCCATCAGGTCGTCGGGAGTCGCGATCGTGGCGTAGGCGACCTCGGTGGACCCGTAGAGGTTGTAGACGACGGGGCCGAACGCGTCGGAGACGCGCCGGCACAGCGCTTCGCCGAGCTGCGAGCCGGCGACGAAGATGATCCGCAGGTCCCGGACCCCCGGTGCCTGCCGGGGCTCGGGCGCGATCTCGAGGATCTTCTGCAGCATCACCGGCACGACCACCAGTGCGGTGACGCGGTGGCGAACCATGCTGTCCAGGGTCGCCCGGGCGTCGAAGCGTCGCCGGATCACGACCGTCGATCCGAGGCCGAGCGCGAGCAGCGCCTGGGCGAGCCCGAGGGCATGGAACATCGGCGCGCAGCACTCGGTCACGCCGCGGCCCCGGAACGGCACCCGGTCCAGCAGTCCCCCCGCGATGCCGAAACCGCGGGGCTCGTCCCGCACCGCACCGCGGGGGGTGCCGGTCGTGCCGCTGGTCAGGATGACCAGGGACGCCGCCCGGGACGGGGGCGGTGGCGGCCAGGTCGTGCCTGCGGCGACCAGGTCCTCGAGGGTGGGGCCGCCGTCCGGCACGTCGGCGTCGGCCCACGCGCGCCAGCGGCCGAGTCGCAGCGGGATGCCGGTCAACGCGACCGTGTACTCGTCGTCGTGCACCAGCATCGCGATGCCCTCGGCTGCGACGACGTCGCGGAGCTGCGGACCGGCGAAGTCGGTGTTGAGCAGCACGATCCGGGCGCCGCACTTGGCCGCGGCGAACAACGCGTCGAAGAATCCGCGATGGTTGCGGACCAGGATCCCGACCCCGTCACCCGGCCGCAGACCCGCGGTCCGCCAACCGTCGGCGACGGCGTTGGAGCGTCGTTCGAGGTCGTTGAAGGTCAGCGGGCCACGTTCGTCGATGACGGCTACCCGGTCGGCGTGCCGGGCGGCGGCGAGGGCGGGCAGGCCGCCGAGCGCGCCGAACCGTCGGATGGCGGCGAGACCCGCGATCACCTTGTCAGGGCGATCGAACCCGATCAGCCCGGCCTGGAGACAACGAACGGCGCCGATGGCCTCGTCCCTGGTGTGGCTCAGCGCGCTCACGAGCGGCGCGCCCTGTCCTCGTAGTCGGCCCGGGCCCGGTGGTCCAAGCCGCTGAGGAAGGCGTCCCGGCCGCCGGCGACGGTCAGCATCCGGTCGGCCAGCGGCCGGGGCGTGAGCCGGAAGA
>NZ_JACEFC010000052.1:0-4228 GCF_014180715.1 Nocardioides stalactiti
GAGATCATCGAGCTCGGTGAGCGGCTGGTGCGACCGGAGGTCGCACTCCTGGGCTACGAGTGGAAGTTCGGTGAGCGGCTCGGCCAGGCCGACATCGAGGCGGCAGAGGTCGCGCTCCGGCGGCTGGAGCTCTATGCCCACCTCACACCGTCGCCCCACTGGCGCTTCGCCGCCGGGCTCCGGCGGGCCTGCATGCTCTGCCTCCAGGACGACCGCGAGGGGGCGTTGCAGCTCCTGACCGATGCGGTCCGGGCAGCGGAGGGATGGCTCCACCCGGGCGAGATCTATGGCATCGAGCTGGGCTTCCGGTCGTTCACCGCGTTCCTGTACGGCGTCCCCGACCCGGCCATGCCCGAGTCGTACCTGCGCAACGTCGCGATCGTCGGGGACCTGACGGCGCCCTTCCTGCACGCGGGGCTGGCACTGGCTGCGTGGGTGCTCGGCGACCAGGAGGCTGCTCGCGGGCACCTCAGCCGGGCGTCGTTGGGCATCGAGACCGTCGCCGTCGGCCTCGAGTCGCTCTTCGCCCTCAACGTCTGCGGCCTCGCGGCCGCCCAGATCGGAGACGTCCGCATGGCGCGGACGATCCGGCCCCTGCTCGAGCCGTACGCCGGTCGCCTCACCGCGAGCGGCTCGATCGTCGTGCCGGTGGCGACGACGCTGGGCCTGATCTCCGACCTGCTGGGCGACCGCGGCGCCGCCCAGCGTGATCACCAACGGGGCCTCGCGGTCGCGGAGCGGGCCGGCTCGGCGGTGATGGTCGAGCGCTGTCGGGCGCTCGCCGGCGCCGCTCCCTCGGTCGAGCGCACGTCCGGCCACGCCACGATCACCCGGAGCGACGACGGCTGGACCCTCGCGTCCCCGTTCGGGGTGGCGACGCTGGAGGAGTCGCTCGGCCTGCGCCAGCTGATCGCGGTGCTGGGGGCCAACGGCCGCGAGGTGGCGGCGCTCGACCTGGCCGGGACCGGTGCGGGGCCGGTCGCCGTGCAGTCCGACCTCGGACCGGCGCTCGACGCACAGGCGAAACGTGCCTACCGGGCGCGGATCGCCGACCTGCGCGAGGAGATCGACGACGCCGAGGACATGAACGACCCCGACCGTGCGAGCCGGGCCCGCTGGGAGCTCGACACCCTGCTCGAGGAGCTCGGCCGCGCCGTCGGGCTCGCCGGCCGCGACCGTCCCCAGGGCGCCACCGACGAGCGGGCGCGGGTCAACGTCACCCGCAGCGTCAAGCGGGCGATCACTGCCGTCGGGGCGTTGGCACCCGAGCTGGGCGCCCACCTGGAGGCCTCGGTCCGGACCGGCCGCCAGTGCCGCTACCAGCCGGACCCGGCGGTCGGGCTGACCTGGGAGTTCACCTCGGCCTGACGGTGCGACGGAACATCGTTCCATGGTGGCGGAACGCCATCAGGGCATGAGCATCTACTCCCTGGCCACCGCCGACTGGCGGGTCCGACTCCTCGCCCGCCTCACGTGCGCGCCGTACCGCCCGACCACCGCCTCGACGAGCGCGGGGGTGACGCGATGAGCGCCGTCGCCGACCGGACCGCCGCCGCTCCTGCGTCCGACCGGACCGCCCGCCGCCGGGTGGCGAGCGCGTTCCTCCTCGCGGCCGGCTCCTGGGTCGGCTACATCGTGAGCATCGCCACGTTGACCGCCGACTACGAGCAGGCGCTCGTCGACGCCTCCGAGGCGACCGACACCGCCGTCAACCGTCTCCCTGCCGAGACGATGGCCCAGATCGCCAACGACCACCCGGCGAACTACGTCACCGGGCTGTTCCTGCTCCTGGTGCCGGCCCTGCTGGTCCTCGCCACCCGCCGCGCGAGCGCGGTGTCGGGGGACCGGTGGGGTGTCCGGCTCGCCTGGGTCGCCGCGGTCGAGCTGTGGTTCTACATGGCGCTCAACTTCGGGTTCCTCCTCGATCCGCTGCCGCCGCTCACCCGGGACCTCGACGTCCTGACGGTGCCGTTGGTGACGATCGGGTCGTTCCTGGCCGTCGCCGCGTTCGCGGTGTCGGCCCTCGGTCTGCGTCGCGCCGGTTGGCGCCCGGTCGCCTCTGCCGTCGCCGTCGGCATCGCGGTCCTGCTCACGGCGCTCATGGTCCCCACCCTGGTGACCTCCGGCTTCGACGAGCCGGTGCCGCCGATCGCGCTGTTCCCGGCCGAGCTGGTCCTCGGGATCGCCCTGCTGGTCGGCCGCCGGCGATGACCGTCCTGGACCTGGTGGTCGTGGGTGACCCGCTCGACCGGCTCGACCCGGCCGCCGACACGACGCTCGGCATCGTCTCCGCCGCGCTTGCCCGCGGCCACCACGTCCGGGCCTGCGAGCCGGCCGACCTCGCGATCGTCGACGGCGCCGCCGTCGCCCGCACCTACGACGTACGACGGGGGGACGCGCGGTGGACAGCGCTCGGTGACGCCGACGCGGTCCTGCTGCGGACGGGCACGGGTCGGACGCTCCTGATCACGGTCGCCGGAGGTGTGGAGGGCGGTCCCGGCAGCAGCGTCTGCGCCGACTTCGTCGAGCTCCTCGAGGCGACCGTCGCGGCCGCCCACGAGAGCAGGGCCGAGGCCGGGCTCAGGTCAGCTGGGCCTTGACCAGCCGGGCCTCGCGCCGCGCCGACCGGGCCAGGTGGCCGGCCTCGCGGCGGGCGTCGCGCGCCGTACGACGGGCGCGCCAGGCCAGACCAGGGCGGCCCTCGGTGTCACCGGCGGCGATGAGCAGGCCGCCGGCCAAGGACACGTTCTTGGCGAAGTGCGTGACCTGGTCACGGCGCTCGGCCGGGTCGGACGCCTCCCAGAAGCGGTAGCGGGCGGCGGTCGAGGGGACCAGGGTCGCGGCGAGGACGCCGGACGCGACCCGCGGGAAGTGCCCGGTGATCAACGCCGCGGCCGCGCCGAGCTGGAGCGCCCCGTTGATGCGCACCCACGTCGCGGCCTCGGTCGGGACGGGGGCGCCGTCCGGTGCGACGCGCTCGACGAGCGGGACGAACCGGTCGGTCACCGGCTTCGCGTCCCGCGCCAGTGCCTCGGCGTTGCGCAGCGAGTCGACGGCGTTGGTGACGAAGAACGCGCCGAGGAGGGGTCGGGCGAGGAGTCTGCTCACGGCCATGGAGGGTCGGTACCCGGTCGGCGGCAGGTCATCCGTGTCCCCGGCGATGTCCGGGCGCGGCGCTAGATTGAGCGCCATGTGCGGGCGCTACGCCTCCAGCCGGAGTCCTGACGACATCGCCGAGGAGTTCGAGGTCGTCGACCCCCGGCTCGACAAGGTGCTGCCGCCCGACTACAACGTGGCGCCCACCAAGGAGGTCTACGCGGTCCTCGACCGGGTGCCGCGGCCCGACCCGGCCGACCCCGAAGCCGCAACCTCCAACACGGCGGACGAGCCGGTCCGCCAGCTGCGCACCCTCAAGTGGGGGCTGGTGCCGTTCTGGGCCAAGGACCCCTCGATCGGGAGCCGGATGATCAACGCCCGGATGGAGACGGTCGCGGAGAAGCCGGCGTTCCGCCGCGCGTTCGCGAGTCGTCGCTGCCTGCTGCCGGCCGACGGCTACTTCGAGTGGTACGAGACGCAGACCAAGGGCAAGACGGGGAAGCCCCTCAAGCAGCCGTTCTTCATCACCCCCAAGGACGGCTCGCTGCTCGCGATGGCCGGGCTCTACGAGCTCTGGAAGGACCCGACCCGCGAGGACGACGACCCCGATCGGTTCCTCTGGACCTGCACGGTGCTGACGACCGAGGCCACCGACGAGGTCGGCCGGATCCACGACCGGATGCCGCTGCTCGTCACCCCCGACCGGCGCGACGCGTGGCTCGACCCGACGACCGCCAAGGACCAGCTGCCCGACCTGCTCGTGCCGGCCCAGCAGAGCGGGCTCCAGGCGTTCCCCGTGTCGCCCGCGGTCGGCAACGTCCGCAACAACGGCCCCGAGCTCGTCGCCCCGATCCCGCTCGAGGAGTCCCTGCTGTGACGCCGGCGGAGCGGGTCGTCGCGACGCCGGTGGGCGAGGGCCGGCTCGTCACCTACCGCGGCCGCAGCCCGGTCGCGACCCTCGTGCTCAGCCACGGCGCTGGCGGCGGCATCGACGCCCGCGACCTCGCCGCGTTGGCGACCTACCTCCCGCGCCAGGGGGTGAGCGTGGTGCTCTTCGAGCAGCCGTGGCGTCGGGCGGGGCGCAAGGTCGCGACGCCGCCGGCCACGCTCGACGTCGGTCTCAAGGCGGCGG
>NZ_JACEFC010000052.1:4233-27628 GCF_014180715.1 Nocardioides stalactiti
CGCTCGACGTCGGTCTCAAGGCGGCGGTCGCCGCGGTGCGCGTGCGTACGCCGATCATCGTCGGAGGCCGTTCGGCCGGCGCCCGCTCGGCCTGCCGGTCCGCCGTCGAGCTCGGTGCCGCCGGCTGCCTCGCCCTCTCGTTCCCGCTCCACCCCCCCGGCAAGCCGGAGAGCTCGCGACTGTCCGAGCTCGCGGACGCCGGGGTGCCGACCCTGGTCGTCCAGGGCGGCAACGACCCGTTCGGCAGGCCGGAGGAGTTTCCTGACCCGCTGCCGGGACGCACCGACCTGGCCGTGGTCCCCGACGGCGACCACGGCTTCGCCGTACCGAGACGCTCGCCGATCACCCAGGACGAGGCGATGGACATCGTGGTCGAGGCGACCCTGGAGTGGGTGGTCCGCGAGATCGTCGGGAATGGAGCGTCGGTCTGACCCGTTGCACCCTGCATGAACGCGGTCCTGGAACGCCCTCGCGCAGCGAGCAGCACGGTGACCCCCGTAGTCTGGGCGGCGATGACCGAGACCTCTGACATTGATGTCGCGAGCGAGTCCCAGGAAGAGCGGGCCGCGCGCTTCGAGCGCGACGCCCTTCCGTTCCTGGACCAGCTCTACTCCGCGGCGATGCGCATGACCCGCAACCCCGCCGACGCCGAGGACCTCGTCCAGGAGACGTTCGCCAAGGCGTACTCGGCGTTCCACCAGTTCAAGCCCGGCACCAACCTGAAGGCCTGGCTGTACCGGATCCTGACCAACACCTTCATCAACTCCTACCGGAAGAAGCAGCGCGAACCGCAGCAGTCCATGTCGGAGGACGTCGAGGACTGGCAGCTCGCCCGTGCGGAGTCGCACACGTCGAGCGGCCTGAAGTCCGCCGAGATGGAAGCACTCGAGCACCTCCCCGACGGGCAGGTGAAGGAGGCGCTGCAGCGGCTGCCCGAGGAGTTCCGGCTGGCCGTCTATCTCGCCGACGTCGAGGGCTTCGCCTACAAGGAGATCGCCGAGATCATGGACACGCCGATCGGGACGGTCATGTCCCGGCTCCACCGCGGCCGCCGGCAGCTGCGCGACATGCTCTCCGACTACGTCCGCTCGGGCGGCGACGCACCGGTCAAGGGAGGCCGATGATGGCGCACACCCACGACAACGAGCCCACGAACGAGGAGTGTGCCGACTTCCTCGAGCGGATCGTGCGGCTCATCGACAACGAGCTGGCCGAGGGTGACTGTGCGGTCGTCCGCGCCCACATCGACACCTGCAGCCCGTGCCTCGAGCGCTACGACCTCCAGCGGACGGTGAAGGCGCTCGTCGCCCGCTCCTGCTCCGAGGTCGCCCCGTCCGAGCTGCGCGACCGGGTCCGGATCCAGATCCAGCAGATCCAGGTGACGATCACCGAGAGCTAGGCCGAATCCGGACCTTCCTGGCTCGAGCTCGGACTTTCCTGGGATCACCCGCGGCCGGCACCGCGCTCGAGCTTGCGCACCGGGCTGTACGACGACGTGGCGAGCGCTTCGGTCAGCTCACGAACCCATCGGTCGAGGTCGGCCCCGGTGAAGTCTCCTCTGCGGATCACGATCAGTGCCCACCCCTGAGCCCGGAGCCAGTCACGACGGCGTCGGTCGTGCTCACGCTGCGCGTCCGTCCTCTCGTGGGCGTCGTACCCGTCGTACTCCACCGCGATCCGGCGTCGGGGATAGGCGAAGTCGAGCCGATAGGTCGGCACTCCGTCGACCGTGACCCAGAACTGGGGTTCGGGAGCTGGGAGGCCCGCGGCATGGATCTCGTAGCGGACCCACGACTCCCTGGGTGACTCCACTCGCGGGTCGACCAGGGGGATGAGCTCGCGAAGCTGGACGACTCCTCTCCTCCCACGGAATCGCGGGAGCTCGACCGTCAGCCGCTCGACGGTCACGTCGTGCAGCCTCGCGAAGGCATCAAGGACGGCGAGTGCTTCGCGCGGTCGCAGCGTGCAGCCCAGGTCCATGGCGGTCCGTAGCGGGGTGGTGACTCGGATCCCTCCGACCTCCGCGATGTCGCTTGGATCGAGATCTCGGGTGTGACCCGTCGTACCCGGTCGTTGGGTCGGAAAGCCTCCGGACACGACACATGCGTCGATGGCCGGCGGCTCGTCGTCCTCCGACCATGCGTAGGCGTCGATCCCGTGGAGCCATGCCGCCGTACGACCGCTCACGACGTGTCCAGGCCCCAAGAGGCGACAGGCCAGGGCAGCCCGCGCCTCGACGGAATCGTCGATGCCGGTCGGCACGTAGCCCCCGCGAAACACCCGCCGCACCTTGCCGGCGATCACCCAGCGGTCGACGTCGGTATGGGTGAGACCCAGGTCGGGCAGGTCTGAGCCGGTGAACGGTTGTGAAGGAGGATTCTTGTCCATCGTGGAACTCTGCGGCGGCGCGCCCGACGCGTCGCGTGGACGTCGTGCCGGATGTGGACAGACCCTCGCGCCACCGGTCGTGTGGACGTTCGGCGGACCGCAGGTCGCGCCTTGGCTTCCGACCCAGGTAGGTCCGGATTCGGCGCAGGTAGGTCCGGATTCGGCGCAGGTAGGTCCGGATTCGGCTTGAGAACAACGAAGCCCCCGTGACCGTGACGGTCCGGGGGCTCAGTCTTCTGATGCACTCAGCAGTTGGGGCGCTTGCCGTGGTTCGCGCCCTTCTTGCGGCGAGCGCGGCGCTTGCGGCCGGTCTTGCCCATGGTTCCTCCTGAAGTCGGTACAGAGGCCCAGTCTCTCAAACGACGAGGTCAGCCGGAAATCCGGGCCAGGAAGCGGTCGGCGTCGACCACGACCCGGGTCACCTCGCCGCTGCCGAGCAGCGCGCCCGGTCCGTCGGGCCCGGCGGTGCGGGCGGCCACCGAGAAGCGCCGCAGCCTCCCGTCGACGTAGGCGAGCCGGGCGGTCACCTCGACCTGCTGCCCGACCGGGCTGGCGGCCAGGTGCTCCACCTGGACACGGGTGCCGACGCTGGTCTCGCCGTCGGCGAGGGTCGGCTCGAGAGCCGCGCAGGTCGCGGCCTCGAACCACGCGAGCAGCCGCGGCGTCCCGAGCACCGGCAGGCTGCCGGAGCCGACCGCCACAGCCGTGTCGGCGTCGGTGCCGATGAACGGGAGCGAGGCTTCCGCCGAGGGCACCTGGGTCATCGTGAGGCCTCAGATGCCGAAGGTGCTGCGCGGGTAGGCCGCGTCGACGTCGGTGATCACGTTGACCAGGTACGGCGCGTTCGCGGCGAAGGCACGGTCGATGGCCGGCCCGATCTGGCGCGGGTCGGTGACCGTCTCGCCGGCGCCGCCGAGCGACTTCACCACCTCGTCGTAGGCGGTGCGTGGCGCCAGGTCGGCCGCCACGTCGTAGCCGTAGAGCATCTGCATCGGTCCCTTCTCCAGGCCCCAGGCGGAGTTGTTGCCCATCACCATGACGACCGGGAGGTCGTGCCGGACCAAGGTGTCGACGTCCATGAGCGAGAAGCCGGCCGCGCCGTCGCCGAGCAGCAGCACCACCTGGGACGAGGGTCGCGCGACGCGGGCCGCGACCGCGGCGCCGAGACCGGCGCCGAGGCACCCGTAGGGACCGGGGTCCAGCCAGCAACCGGGGCGCTTCGGCTCGACGAACTTGCCGGCGAAGGACACGAAGTCGCCGCCGTCGCCGATGACGACCGCGTCGTCGGCGAGCCGGGGGACCAGCTCGCCGTAGATCCGGGCGGGGTGCACCGGGTCGGCCTCGGCGCTGAGCAGCTCGTGGTCGCGTGCAGCAGCCGCGCGGACGGTGTCCTGGAGCCCCGCGACCCAGGTGCCCCAGTCGGGCCGTGAGCCGCGCTCGAGGGCGGAGAGCAGGCCGTCGAAGACAGCGGTGAGGTCGCCGCTGACCGAGGCCGCCAGCGCGGCGTGGGGCGACACCCCGGACGCCGCGTCGGCGACGTGGACGACGCGGGCCGGCTCGGTCCCGTCCTTGCCGCCGAAGATGCCGTAGCCGAGACGGAAGTCGAGCGGGGTGCCGACCACCACGACCAGGTCGGCGCCGCCGATCGCGGCACCGCGGGCCTTGGTCACGAGCAGCGGGTGGCCGCCGGGGACGACGCCGCGCCCCATCCCGTTGGTGATGGTCGGGACGCCGACGGCCTCGACGAACCGCAGCGCCGCCTCCTCCGCGCCGTCGGCCCACACATCCGTGCCGATGATGAGCAGCGGCCGCTGGGCGGCCGCGACCAGGCCGGCGATCCGGTCGAGGGCATCGGTGTCGGGAGCGGCTCCGCGCCCGGCGTCGGCGCCGATCGTCGGCACCGTCCCGCTCCCGACGTTGAAGAACTCGTCCATCGGGACGTCGACGTAGGTGGGCCCGCGGTGCGAGGAGCGGGCGGTCGTGAACGCGTGGTCGAAGCCGGCAGCGACGTCGTCGGCCGTCATCAGGGTGGCGGCGTGCTTGGTCACCGGGCTCACGATCGGCAGGTGGTCGATCTCCTGGAGCGCGCCGGTGCCCCACCGGTTGTTGGGCGCGCGACCGCCGACGACGACCATCGGCGAGCCGGCGAACTGCGCCTGCGCCATCGCGCTGACGCCGTTGGTGACGCCCGGCCCGGCCGTCAGCACCGCGAGGCCGGGGACCCGGGTCAGCTTGCCGGTCGCCTCGGCCGCGAACGCCGCGGTCTGCTCGTGGCGGACGTCGAGCAGCCGCATCGGGTGGCCCTCCTCGGTGGCCTTGACCGCGCCGTCGTACATCGGGAAGACGTGGGCGCCGGACAGGGTGAACATCGTCTCGACGCCGTGGGCCTGGGCGACGGCGACGGCGAGCTGGCCCGCGTGGCCGGTGAGTTCGGTCATGGACGGCAACCTATCCAGCGGGTCAACCGGTCCGGCTCCGTCCGGTGGCCCCGTCCCGCGGCGCCGTCCACCCGCCGCTCAGGCGCGGTGGTGCGAGGGCCCGAGATAGGCGGGGTGCGCCCGGCGCAGGTGGTCGACGAGGAGCAGCACCAGGTCGCTGCGGCGCGGGGGAGCGGCCGGGCCGAGGGCGAGCTGGAGGTAGAGCGCCCGGAGGAACGCCGCCGCGTTGCCCGTCTGGCGATAGACGTCGGCCTGGTCCGTGCCGTCGCGCCGCGGCCGCGAGGCCTGGGCGATCCGCTCCAACCAGACGTCGACGAGCTCGTCGGGCACCAGTCCGCGCCGGAGCACGTGGATCGCGGCCATCGCCAGCCGGTCGTCCTCGCCGGAGCGCCACACGACCTCGGAGGTCCGCGTCACCCGGTCGGCGATCACGTCGAGGACCACCAGCAGCTCGCCGGGGCCGCAGTGCGGCGACCGGGCGAGGGCACCCAGGGCGTCGGCGCCGTGGGCGATGGCGTGCGCCCAACCGTGGGGCGCGACCCAGCCGCGCTCGTCGTTCTCGGTGAGGAACCAGGTCGCGAGGCGGTCACCCCACTCGTGGACCTTGGCGCGGTTGACCCGCGGGCGGCGGGTGTCGCGATCGATCACCTCGGCGACCACGAGTGCCGAGAAGCTGCGACGGAACACGCTGTCGGTGCCTCGTTCGCCGAGACCGGTGTGGAGGCCGGCCGCCATCCCGTCCCCCAGCCCGGGCAGCAGGTCGTCGAAGACCCCCCGCTCGATCCAGGTGCACAGGACGGCGAGAGCGAGCTCACGCAGCTCGGACTCGGGGGTGCCGAGGAGCTCGGTCAGCTCGGCGGTGAGGTCAGACAGCCTGCGGTCGGCGGGCACTCTGAAGTCGGCTGCGGACACGTGTCGCCAGTCGACAATGGGGGGCATAACGCACATCCTGCCAAATGGTCCGGACCGGTCCAGACCACCCCCTCGGACCGCCCCGTCCGAGCCACTACCGTGGGCCTCGTGCCGTCCCTCTCCGCCGTCGCCCGGCGTCACACCGACCTCGACGACGCCGACATCGCCTGGCTCCAGCGGATCCTCGCCGACTGGCAGATCATCGCGGACCTGTCGTTCGCGGACCTCGTCCTCTGGCTGCCCGACCGGCAGGGGACGGGCTACTGGGCGGGCGGCCAGATGCGACCGACGACGGGTCCGACGGCGTACCTCGACGACATCATCGGCACCTTCCTCCCCGTCGGCCGGCGGACGCTCGTCGACACCGCCCTGGCCCAGGGTCGGATCGCGCGCGAGGGCGACCCCGAGTGGCGCGACGAGGTCCCGGTGCGGGTCGAGGCGATCCCGGTGCGCCGCGAGGAGCGGGTGATCGCCGTCATCGCGCGCAACACCAACCTGCTCGGCGTGCGCACGCCGAGCAGGCTCGAGATCAACTACCTCCAGACCGCGGGCGACCTCACCAAGATGATCGCCTCGGGTCACTTCCCGGCGCCAGGGCAGCGCAGCGACCACGCCGACTCGCCGCGGGTCGGTGACGGTTTCCTCCGCGTCGATGCCGGCGGCCGGGTCGTCTATGCCAGCCCCAACGCGCTGTCGGTCTATCGCCGGCTCGGGCTCATCGGCGACCTGGCCGGCCAGCTCCTCACCGACCTGACCCGCGACCTGGTGCCGCCGCGCAAGCGACCCGACGAGGAGACGCTCAGCGCGGTGCTGGGGGCGCGGGCGCACCGTGACACCGAGATCGGCTCCGGCGACACCGCGCTCATCGTGCGGGCGATCCCGCTGCGTCCGGAGGGCGAGCACATCGGCGGGCTGATCCTGCTGCGCGACGTGACCGAGCTGCGGCGCCGCGACCGTGAGCTCATCACCAAGGACGCCACCATCCGGGAGATCCACCACCGGGTGAAGAACAACCTCCAGACCGTCGCTGCGCTGCTCCGCCTCCAGGCGCGCCGGATCGACAGCGAGGAGGCCACGGCCGCGCTCAACGAGGCGGTCCGCCGGGTCGGCTCGATCGCGATCGTCCACGAGACCCTGAGCCAGGCGGTGGAGGAGACGGTCGACTTCGACGAGATCGCCGACCGGCTGTCCCGGCTGGTGACCGACGTCGGGCTGGCGCCCGTCCGGGTCCGTCGCGAGGGTCGGTTCGGAATGCTGGTCTCCGAGATGGCGACGCCGCTGGCGATGGTCGTGACCGAGCTGCTCCAGAACGCGGTCGAGCACGGCTACCCGGAGGAGGGCGCCGGGGACGAGGTCGGCGAGATCGTCCTGACGGCACAGCGTCGCGGCAGCCACCTGGACCTGACGGTCGACGACGACGGCCAGGGCCTACCGGAGGGCTTCGAGCTCGACACCTCGCCCAGCCTCGGCCTGTCGATCGTCAAGACGCTCGTGGAGGCCGAGCTCGGGGGTCATCTCACGCTCGGGGCGTCGCCGAGCGGCGGCACCCGCGCCGACGTGTCGGTCCCGCTGGACTGACTCCTCGGCGGTTCTCAGACGGGCGTCCGCACGCGGGACCGGGCGTTGCGGCGCTTGAGAGCGCGACGCTCGTCCTCGCTGAGGCCACCCCAGACGCCGTGGTCCTGCCCCGCCTCCAACGCCCACGCGAGACACTGCTCGCGCACGTCGCAGCGTCGGCACACCTGCTTGGCCTCCTCGATCTGGAGGATGGCCGGACCGGTGTTGCCGATCGGGAAGAACAGCTCCGGATCCTCGTCGAGGCATGCGGAACGGTGACGCCAATCCATGGGTGGAAAATCCCTCTTTCGTAAATGCTCTGCAGGCCGGGTCAAGCTCGGATGCGCCCTTGGCCTGCGGGCGCGACAATGACCGCAAAAGTGAACGGTTTCACGATCGCTCCGCAAGCGTTCCAAGGAAACGCCCGCGAATCAAGGGGTGAGGACGGTTTGATAAGTCACAACGCGACGTCCACGGCCGGTCACGACGGGCTCGAAGTCTGGTGCGGATAGGCTCCGCGCCGTGTCCGACACGCCGAACCCGGTCGCCGTACCGCCGCCGTTGACCGTAGCGGCGTCCCTCGTCGCGGTCCAGGGGTTGGTCATGGTCGCCCTCGCGGTGCTCGAGATCGCCGACCTGGACCCCGACCGGCGCGCGATGGGGCTCTCGACCGCGATCTTCTTCGCGGCCTACGGCGTCCTGCTGCTCGTGGCCGGCTGGGGTCTGTGGCGGCGCACGGCCTGGTCGCGAGGACCTGCCCTCATCACCCAGCTGATCTGGATCGGCATCGCGTGGAACATCCGTGAGCACGTCGGCGCCGCGATCGTGGTCGCCGTGGTCGCGCTCATCGCCTTCGCCGGGGTGGTCCACCCCGACTCGATCAGGGCGCTGGAGGGCGAGGAGCCCGAGGACTCCTGACCACCTGAGGACTCCTGACCCAGGGTCAGGAATCGGCCTCGAGCGAGGCCCGCAGCTGTTCGAGCGTGCGGCTGAGCAGGCGGGAGACGTGCATCTGGGAGACGCCGATCTCGGCGGCGATCTGCGACTGCGTCATGTTCTTGAAGAAGCGCAGGAGCAGGATCTGCTTCTCCCGGGGCGGCAGGCCCTCGAGCAGCGGCTTGACCGACTCCCGGATCTCGACCTGCTCGAGGGCGGCGTCGTCGATCCCGAGCGTGTCGAGCATGCTGGGTGCGCCGCCGTCCTCGGAGCCGTCGTTCGCGTCGAGCGACAGGGTGGCGTAGGCGTTGCTCGACTCGAGCCCCTCGACGATCTCCTCGACCGAGCAGCCGATCCGCTCGGCGATCTCGCGCGGCGTGGGGGAGCGACCCAGGCTCTGCGTCAGCTCGGCCGTCGCCGTGCTGATCTGCATCCGCAGCTCCTGGAGCCGGCGCGGCACGCGGATGGCCCAGCCCTTGTCGCGGAAGTAGCGCTTGATCTCGCCGATGATCGTGGGGGTGGCGTAGGTGGAGAACTCCACGCCCCGCTCGGTGTCGAACCGGTCGACCGCCTTGATGAGCCCGATCGTCCCCACCTGGACCAGGTCCTCGTAGGGCTCGCCGCGGTTGCGGAACCGGCGGGCGCAGTGCTCGACGAGCGGCAGGTGCAGGCGCACCAGTGCGTCGCGGGCCGTGTCGCGCTCGGCAGCGGACGCGTCCTCGTCGCGGAAGATCACGAAGAGCCGGGCGTTCTCGCGTCGGGTGGCCTCGAGAGCGGCAGAGCGCCCGCTGCTCGGAGTCTCTACCTCCGTCATCTCAGAGCCCGGCTCCGGGGGCCGGGTCCAGCGAGGAGTGCAGGGTGATCTGGACGGCGTAGTGCCCGGGGCGGTTCTCGATGGCGGCCGACGTGGTGAGCGTGGTGAGGACCTGCCACCCGAAGCTGTCGTAGTCGGGCTTCGCCGGAGCCTCGGACCCGGTGCTGCAGTTGAGGGTCAGCTCGCCGGGGGCCAGGTGGAAGCGGCAGACCAGGTCGGCACCGGCATCGGCTTCGGCCAGCACCATCGCGGTCGCCTCGCTCACGGCGATCCGCAGGTCCTCGATGTCGTCCATCGTGAAGTCGAGGCGGGCGGCCAGACCGGCGGTCAGGGTGCGCAGCACCGAGGCGTAGGCGCCGTCGGCGGGCAGCCGCAGCTCGACGTCGGACCGGGCGTCGATCCTGCCGACCGTGCTCGTCTCGGACATTCCGCACTCCTCGTTGCCGCTTCGTCCCACCGGATGAGTCGGTCCCGAGCCTACGACAGCGGCCGCGCCCCCGCAGTGGGGGACGCGGCCGCTGTCGTCGACACGTGCTGGGTCAGGCCACCTGACGGGGGAACGGCAGGCCGCCTCCCAGCAGGTCCTCCAGCCCGAGGTCGGTCAGCACGCCCGTGACGACCGCCAGCAGCGTGAGCGGGTTCGGGGTGCCGCCGGCGAAGGCATCGCAGAGGGGCTGGGCCTCGGGCACCTGGGTGCAGAAGGCGTCCAGGCTGAGGTCCTCCGGGGCAGGAGAGCCGCTGGCCAGGCCGGCGAGGCCGTCGCAGACCTCCTGCGGGATGCCGTTGTCGCAGAGGGTCTGCACCGGGGGCAGGTCGCCGCCGCCGAACAGGTCCTGGAGGCCGAGGGCGGTCAGCACCGTGGTGACGGCGTCCGTGAGGGTGGACGGGTCGGGGGTGCCGCCGGCGAAGGCGTCGCAGAGGGGCTGGGCCTCGGGGACCGCGGTGCAGAGGGCGTCGAGGCTCATGTCCTCGGGCAGGCCGCCACCGCCGGCGCCGGCGAGGCCGTCGCAGACCTCCTGCGGGATGCCGTTGTCGCAGAGCGTCTGCACCGTCGGCGGGTCGCCGCCGAGCAGGTCTTCGAGGCCGAGGGCGGTGAGGACCGTGGTGACCACGTCGAGCAGGTCGGTGGGGTCGGGGGTGCCGCCGGCGAAGGCGTCGCAGAGGGGCTGGGCCTCGGGGACCGCGGTGCAGAGGGCGTCGAGGCTCATGTCCTCGGGCAGGCCGCCACCGCCGGCGCCGGCGAGGCCGTCGCAGACCTCCTGCGGGATGCCGTTGTCGCAGAGCGTCTGCACCGTCGGCGGGTCGCCGCCGAGCAGGTCTTCGAGGCCGAGGGCGGTGAGGACCGTGGTGAGGGCGTCCTCCAGCGCGGAGGGGTCGGGGGTGCCGCCGGCGAAGGCGTCGCAGAGCGGCTGGGCCTCGGGCACCGCGGTGCAGAGCTCGTCGATGGTGACGTCGTCCGGCGTACCGCCGGCCTCCTCGCCGAGCGCGTCGCAGACCTCCTGCGGGACTCCGTTGTCGCAGAGCTCCTGGATCGGGCTGTCGGTCGTCGTGTCGGGGTCGCTGGCCAGACAGGCGTCCAGGTCGGCCTGGGCGGCCGCAACGGCCGCACGCCGGGCGCGGAGCTGGGCCTTGAGGCGACGCACCTTCTTCTTCAGGCGCTTGACCTTCTTCTGGAGCTTGGTGACCTTCGCCGTGCGGTGCTGCGCCTTGGCGGCGCGCAGCGCGCGCTTGGCCTTGCGGAGGGCCTTCTTGGCCTTGCGCAGCTTCTGCTTGGTGGTGCGCTTGTCGGCCTTGGCCTGGTCGAGCGCGGCCTGCTCGGCCGTGCAGTCCGGGGCGGCAGCAGCGCTGGCGGCCGTCGGTGCGGTCGGCGCGGCCTGCGCGGTCGCCAGCGGCCCGGTCAGGCCGACGGCCAGCCCGAGCGCGACGATCGCGCCGACAAGAGTTCTCAACACGGCTCGGTACACGTGGGTGCTCCCCCCAAGTAGTCGATCCACCGACGGCCGATCCACCAGTGGTTGTTCCGCGAGCGTGTTCCGGGATCTCCCTCAAGAACCCGACGCCGGGACCTGTCTCCCCAACGGCACGCGGGAGCCGCACATGAGGACTTTGGTCCCGTAAAAATCAGCGCCGCGCCCACCCGTGGGGGTGAGCGCGGCGTCAGGAGAGGAGGGCTCAGCCCTTCTTGGTCTCCCAGAAGATCTCTGCGATCTCGTCGATCTTGGCGAGCAGCTCGTCGGCCTTGGCCAGGTCGAGCGTGCCCTTGGTGCCGGTGGCACCGGCCAGCTTGGTGGCCTCGTTGACCAGCACGTGCAGCTGGGGGTACTTCTCGAAGTGCGGGGGCTTGAAGTAGTCGGTCCACAGCACCCACAGGTGGTGCTTGACGAGCTCCGAGCGCTGCTCCTTGATGAGGATCGCGCGGGTACGGAAGTCGGGGTCGTCACTGTCGAGGGCCTTGGCGATGACGGCCTTGACCGACTCGGCCTCGATGCGGGCCTGCGCGGGGTCGTAGACGCCGCAGGGCAGGTCGCAGTGGGCGGACACCTCGAGGGTGGGGGCGAAGAGACGCGAGAACATGCCGGGTCCTCTCTTGTGGTTCACGTGTGTCGGGGGTGGGGTACCCCACCGGCTGCGACACTACTCGCCGTGGCGGGAAGAGAGGACGAGGGGCGGGGAGTGGGACCGCGGTGGGGTCTCGCGCGAGTCCGGGGGGCGTCGATGCTCCCGGCGCTCCGGCCGGGGGACCGGCTCCTGCTGCAGTACGGCGGCGCGCCCGCCGAGGGACGGGTCGTGGTGGCCCGGTTCGCCGACGGGACGGTCGCGGTCAAGCGGGTCGGGGAGCGGCGCGACCAGGGTTGGTGGCTGCTCTCCGACAACCCCGCCGAGGGGGTGGACTCGCGACACCGCGGTGCGGTGCCGGACGCCGACGTCGTGGGTGTGGTGCACGGCCGGGTGTGGCCGTGGCCGCGGCTGCTCTGACCCGCGGATGTGAGGCGGGTCACGGGCCCGGGGCCCGTCTGCGGGACAACGGTCCGGGGACCGTGCGGGCTGTGGAACAATCGTGACTTGTGGCCGCTGACGTCCCTTCCTCACATCCGCGCGCAGGTGAGCCGGTCTTCGACCTGCACGTCGGCGGGAAGATGGAGACCGTAGCCACGGTCGGTCTGACCAACAAGGCCGAGCTCTCGCTCGCCTACACGCCCGGCGTCGCCGAGGTCTGCGAGGCCATCGCCGCCGACCCGAGCCTGACCCGCCACTACACCTGGGTCCCCAACACGGTCGCCATCGTCAGCGACGGCACCGCGGTGCTGGGCCTGGGGGACATCGGACCGGCCGCGGCGATGCCGGTGATGGAGGGCAAGGCCGTCCTGTTCAAGCAGTTCGGCGGCGTCGACGGCGTCCCGATCTGCCTGGCGACGACCGACGTCGACGAGATCATCGAGACCGTCGTCCGGCTCGCACCGAGCTTCGGCGGCATCAACCTCGAGGACATCTCCGCGCCGCGCTGCTTCGAGATCGAGGACCGGCTCAAGGAGCGTCTCGACATCCCCGTCTTCCACGACGACCAGCACGGCACGGCCGTGGTGACGCTCGCAGCGCTGGTCAACGCCCTCAAGCTCACCGGCCGCAACGCCGAGTCGACCCGCGTCGTGATCTCCGGTGCGGGTGCCGCGGGCGTCGCGATCGCCAAGATCCTGCTCGAGGCCGGCATCAAGGACCTCGTCGTCACCGACCGCAAGGGCGTGGTGAGCTCGGACCGCCACGACCTCACGCCGTCGAAGAAGGCGCTGGCGGAGATGACCGCCGACCGCACCGGTCGGAGCGGCACCCTCGCCGACGCGTTCGTCGGCGCCGACGTCTATGTCGGGGTGTCGGGCGGCACCATCCCCGAGGAGGTCGTGGCCACCATGGCCGACGACGCGATCATCTTCGCGATGGCCAACCCGAACCCGGAGGTGCACCCCGACGTGGCCCACCGGCATGCCCGGGTCGTCGCCACCGGGCGCTCGGACTTCCCGAACCAGATCAACAACGTCCTCGCCTTCCCCGGCATCTTCCGAGGTGCGTTCGACGTGCACGCGTCGGCCATCACCGAGGGCATGAAGGTAGCCGCCGCGCAGGCGCTGGCCGACCTGGTCGGCGACGATCTCAGCGAGGAGATGGTCATCCCCTCGCCGTTCGACCCACGGGTGGGGCCGGCCGTCGCTGCCGCGGTGTCCGCCGCAGCCCGCCGCGACGGGGTCGCGCGCATCTGACCGCTAGCGTCTGACGCATGTTCGCCGTCTACGCGCAGTCCTTCAGCACCGACGACCCGCTCTCCGGCCTGGTGCTGGGCGAGCGTCCGGACCCGGAGGTCCCCGACGGCTGGACGACGGTCACGGTCAAGGCGGCGTCGATCAACCACCACGACCTCTGGTCGCTGCGAGGCGTCGGTCTGAAGGAGGAGTCGCTCCCGATGATCCTCGGCTGCGACGCGGCCGGGTACGACGAGGACGGCAACGAGGTCGTCGTGCACGCGGTCATCAGCGACCCGTCCTGGGCCGGCGACGAGACCTTCGACCCGCGCCGCTCGCTCCTCTCCGAGCGTTACCAGGGCACGTTCGCGGACAAGGTCGCCGTCCCGCGGCGCAACGTGGTCCCCAAGCCGGCGTCGCTGTCGTTCGAGGAGGCGGCGTGCCTGCCGACCGCCTGGCTCACGGCCTACCGGATGCTCTTCACCCAGGGCGGCCTCAAGGCCGGGGACACGGTGCTCGTGCAGGGGGCAGGCGGCGGTGTCGCCACCGCGCTGATCGCGCTTGCCCGGGCCGGTGGGCTCAAGGTGCTCGCCACCAGCCGTGACGAGGCCAAGCGCGCCAAGGCCCTCGAGCTCGGCGCGCACGAGGTCTACGCGTCCGGCGAGCGGCTCCCGGCCAAGGTCGACGCCGTCATGGAGACCGTCGGCCGGGCCACCTGGGCGCACTCGATCCGATCGCTGCGACCGGGCGGCAAGCTGGTGATCTCGGGGACCACCTCGGGGCCGAAGCTCGACGACCCGCTGCTCACCAACATCTTCTTCCTCCAGCTCAGCGTCATCGGGTCGACCATGGGCACCCGCGACGAGCTGGCCGCGCTGGTGACGATGCTCGACGCGACCGGCGTCCGGCCGCTGCTCGACCGCACGCTGCCGATGGAGGACGCGCGGGCCGGGTTCGCCGCCATGGCCGAGGGTGACGTCTTCGGCAAGATCGTCCTGACGCGCTGAGCCCGGTCGGCTGAGACCCCGGTCACAGCTGGGCGGCGCCGGTCGGAAAACCGGTCGCAGATTGTCGGTGGTGTCGGGAAGCATGACGTCCTGAAACGTGTTGCACCCGCTTGCGATGAAAAATCGCGCGCCGCAGTGTCGAAATCCCCGACCGCCGTTCGTGGAACCCATGAACGGCCTGGCACCCAGGCCGGCACCGCACCCCGACGAAGACAGGACCTGTCATGACTGCGCCCCTTCAGGAATTCGAGGACGAGGTCGTCGAGGACCCGACCGGTAGGACCCCGCTGGTCATCAAGCTGCTGGTCGCCGCGACCTTCGTGGTGATCCTCAACGAGACGATCATGATCAACGCCATCCCGCGACTGATGGCCGACTTCGACATCGACGAGCGCAGCGCCCAGTGGCTGTCGACGGTGTTCATGCTGACGATGGCGGCGGTCATCCCGCTGACCGGCTGGTTCCTCCAGCGGGTCCCCACCCGCACGGCGTACACCGTCGCCATGGCGACCTTCTGTGTCGGCACCGCGCTGGCGGCCGTGGCCCCGTCGTTCGAGGTGCTCCTCGGCGCGCGGGTCGTCCAGGCCGGCGGCACCGCGGTGATGATGCCGCTGCTGATGACGACGCTGATGACGGTCGTCGCGGAGTCCGACCGGGGCCGGGTCATGGGCCAGGTCACACTGGCGATCTCGGTCGCACCGGCGCTCGGCCCGGCCGTGTCCGGCGTCATCCTCGAGCTCGGCTCGTGGCGCCTGATCTTCGCGTTCGTGCTCCCGGTCGCCGCGCTGGTCGCGGTCTTCGGCCTGCGTCAGCTCGAGAACGTCGGCGAGGCGCAGGTCAGCTCGGTGAGCTGGCTCAGCGTCGTGCTCGCCGCGGGCGGCTTCTCGACCCTCGTCTACGGCCTCAGCGAGATCGGCAACGGCTCGACCGGCACCGTCACCGCGTTCATCGTCGTCGGTGCCGTCCTGGTCGTGGCCTTCGCCGCCTACCAGCTCAAGCTGCAGCGCTCCGACGCCCCGCTGCTCGACCTGCGCACGCTCAAGCACCGCACCTACACGGTCTCGTTGCTGTTGATGTCGGCCGCGTTCATGGCCTTCCTCGGCTCGATGATCCTCCTGCCGCTCTACCTGCAGAACATCCGTGACCTGACCGAGCTCCAGACCGGCCTGCTCGTGATGCCGGGCGGCCTGGCGATGGGTCTGCTCGGGCCGCAGGTCGGCAAGCTCTACGACCGGTTCGGCTCCCGTCCGCTGGTGATCCCCGGATCGATCGGGATGGTCGTCGCGCTGGGCGTGCTCAGCCGGGTCGACCTCGACACGCCGTACGCCCTCATCCTCGGCTTCCACGTGCTGCTCATGGCCTGCCTCGCCGCGATCTTCACGCCGGTCTTCACCATGGGCCTGGGCGACCTGCCGATGAACCTGTACTCGCACGGCAGCTCGCTGCTCGGGACGCTGCAGCAGGTCGCTGGTGCCATCGGTACAGCGCTGCTCATCGTGGTGCTGCAGAACCGCAGCGAGGACCTGGCGGCGGGTGGCTCGAGCCCGGCGGAGGCCTTCGTCGGCGGCCTGCAGTGGGCGTTCGTCGTCGGGGCCGTGATCGGTGTCGTCGTGATCGTGCTGGCGCTGATGCTGCCGTCGCGGGTCGAGTCGCCCGAGGGCGCGCCCGTCGGTCACTGACCGCTTTCACTGGCCGAGGAAGTCCTCCAGCAGCGGCCAGCTGAGCTCCTCCGCCCGCGGGCCGGCCACCAGCCCCAGGTGGCTGAGCCCGTCGGCGGCGGCGTAGCGGGCGCCCGGGACCACCTGGGTGCCCGCTTCGACGGCCGGCCCGTTGGCGATGTTGTCGGTCGCGCTGCCGATGAGCAGCACCCGGGTCGCGATGTCCGCCAGCCGGACCTCGCGGTCGCGGCTCAGGGCGACCGTCCCCGTGGCCAGCTCGTTGCGCGCCATCAGTCGGGAGTGGATCTGGTGGTAGGCCCGCCCCGGGTAGCCGGGCATCGAGCCGATGAAGTCGTCGATCGCCTCCGTCCTGGCGAGCGCCTCGACGTCGAGGAGGTTGCGGGCCAGGTGCAGACCCTTGGTGAGCTCGCGGCGCGGGGCCATCGCGCGATAGCTGGCCCGCACCAGGTGCCGCGGGACCCCGCCGAGGGCGCCGGTCAGCGCCGTTGCGCGGGTGGTGCCGACCAGGCGGTCGATCGCGAGGATCGGCTGGACCGCGGGGATCAGCCGGTAGTCGAACGGGGTGCCGAACGCCGTCAGCGACGCGATCGGGAGCCGAGGGTGGCTGGCCGCCGTCAGCAGGCTCATGGTGCCGCCGAGCGACCAGCCGACCACGTCGACCGGGAGGCCGCCGGCGAGTGCGCTCACGGTCATGATCGCCGTCGGCAGGATCTCGTCGACCCAGTCCTCGAAGCCCATCGCCCGGTCGGCGAAGGTGATCGCGCCGTAGTCGATGACGTAGGTCGCCCGGCCGGACTCGACCAGGTGGCCAGCCAGGCTCTGGCCCGGCCGCAGGTCGTAGCACCGCGTCGACACCGCGAGCGGGGGGACGAGGAGGACCGGCCGGCCCTGCGGGACGCGGACCTCGGGGCAGTAGCGGCGCAGCTCGCGGTGCGGCTCGTCGTACACGACCTCGGCGGGGAGCCCGGGGTAGGACTCGATGCCGGCGCCGAGGGGCGAGACCGCCCAGGCGTTGCGGGCGGCCGTCATCAGGACGTTCATGGCGCTACCTCTCCGAGTCCCACTGCAGCGCCCCGATGAGCACCATGTGCAGCTGGCGGCGTGCGGTCGCCTCGATCCGGCGTACGACGTCGGCGCGGTCGCCCGCGAGCGCCAGCTCCTCGGCGTGGGACAGCATCGCGTTGACCAGCAGGTTGGCGAGGATCAACAGGTCGTCGGCCGACCAGCGGCCGGCGCCGGGAACGCGGGCGATGTCGGTGGCGAGCTCGCGCTCGATCAGCTCGAGCTGGTGGCGGATCGCCTCACGGACGGGGGCCGGGCCCGCCATCCGCTCGCGGCCGATGAACCGGTAGTGGCGATCGGCCTTGGGCACGTGGGTGACCAGGGCGTTGACCGAGTTGTCGACGACCGCGAGGAACAGCGCCCGGTCGTTCGCGGGCGGGGTGTCGAAGGTGCGCGCCGCCCGCAACAGCTCGCGCAGGGAACCGAACGACTCCTCGACCAGGTCGAGCCCGAGCTCGTCGATCGACTCGAAGTGCCGGTAGAAGGCGGTCGGGACGATGCCGACCTCCTTCGCGACCGCGCGGAGGGAGAGGGCGGCCAGGGTGTGCGCCTCGCACAGCTCCAGGGCGGCGTCAAGGATCGCGCGACGGGTGCGTTCCTTGCGCTCGACGCGGCTCTCGGTCATGTACCCAAGACTACCGTGAGTGAACATGTGTGCACGCTCACGTTCCGCGATGCTTGCGCACGAGCGTGCGAACCGGGCAGTCTTGTCGGTGTACAGACGTACACCCAAACTTCCGAAGAGGACTACCGATGAGCATCATCGCCGACGCGACCACCGCGGTCCTGCGTTCCCGCTTCGCTGCCGCCCTGGCCACCCCGCACGGTGTGGACCGCTACCTCGAGCTGGTGAACCCGATGTGGGCCGCCAACGAGGTCCGCGCCCGGATCGTCGACATCACCCGTGAGGTCGACGTCCCCGGACACCCGCCGGTGGCCACCATCACCCTGCAGCCCACCTCGACCTGGCGCGGGCACCGCGCCGGTCAGCACGTCCAGCTGGGCGTCGAGGTCGACGGCGCCCGCCGCACGACCCGCGTCTTCACCGTCTCGAGCCCCGAGTCCAAGCCGGGCGACCGGTTCACGATCACGATGCGGGCAAACCCGGACGGGGTCGTCTCGCGCTACCTCGTCGAGCGGGCGACCGTCGGCACGATGGTCCACCTGTCGCAGGCGCAGGGCGAGTTCGTCCTGCCCGACCACGTGCCGGACCACATCGTCTTCATCACCGGTGGCTCCGGCATCACGCCGGCCATGTCGATGCTGCGCTCCCTGCAGCGTCGGACCCACCGTGGCCGGATCACGTTCCTGCACTACGCGCAGAGCCCCGAGCACCAGATCTTCGCGGCCGAGCTCGAGGAGATCCGTCGCTCGGGCTACGGGATCGACGTGCACCTGGTGTATCCCGAGCAGGGCGGCCGCAACTTCTCGGCCCTCGAGCTCGAGCGGATCGTCCCGGGTTACCGCGACATCGACACCTGGCTGTGCGGCCCGGCCGGCCTGGTGGACGCTGTCCGACCGGCGTTCGAGGGTTCCGACAAGCTGCACGTCGAGTACTTCAAGCCGCCGGCGGTCAGCAACGGCTCGGCCGAGGGCGACGTGACCTTCGCTCGCGCCGGCACTCCCGATGTGGTGGCCGCCAACACCGGCGCCACGCTCCTCGAGCAGGCCGAGGCCGCGGGGCTCACCCCGCAGTTCGGCTGCCGGATGGGCATCTGCTTCTCCTGCACCGCCACCAAGAAGGAGGGGACCGTCCGCAACGTGCTGACCGGCGAGACCTCCTCCCTGCCCGACGAAGACATCCGCATCTGCGTGAGCTCGCCCGAGGGCGACTGCTCCGTCGAACTGTGACCCGAACGCGAAAGGAACTGACATGACCAGCGTCATCCAGCCCAGCATCGAGCGCCCGCCGGCCAAGACCAAGACCGACCAGGTGCTCAGCTCCAAGTACACCCTCACCGCCGAGCAGCTCGACGCGTTCGGTGACGAGATGGACGCCATCCGCCAGCGCGTCGTCGCCGACCTCGGCGAGAAGGACGCGGCCTACATCCGCAAGGTCGTGAAGTACCAGCGCGGCTTCGAGGTCGCCGGTCGCGTGATGTTCTACCTCCCGCCGCTGTGGCCCGTGGCGGTCGCCTCGCTCTCCGTGTCGAAGATCCTCGACAACATGGAGATCGGCCACAACGTGATGCACGGCCAGTACGACTGGATGGGCGACCCGGCCCTCAACTCCCGGATGTTCGACTGGGACACGATGGCCCCGGCCGAGAACTGGAAGTACGGCCACAACTACATGCACCACACGTACACCAACATCGTGGGCAAGGACCGCGACGTGGGCTACGGCATCCTCCGGATGGACGAGGAGCAGGAGTGGCGCCCGTACTACCTGGGCAACCCGGTGTACGCGTTCCTCCTCATGACGTTCTTCGAGTGGGGCGTGATGCTCCACGACCTGGAGGCCGACGAGGTCCTCGCGGGACGCCGGCACCTCTGGAAGGGCGAGAACGGCCCGATCCTGCGCCGGATCCGGAAGAAGGTCGGCAAGCAGGTCCTCAAGGACTACGTCGTCTTCCCGCTGCTGACCGGACCGTTCTTCCTGAGCACGTTGGCCGGCAACGCCGTCGCCAACCTGGTCCGCAACATCTGGACGTTCAACATCATCTTCTGCGGTCACTTCCCGGCCGGCGTGGCGACGTTCACGATCGAGGAGACCGAGAACGAGTCGCGCGGCGGCTGGTACTACCGCCAGCTCCTGGGCTCGGCGAACATCACCGGCAGCAAGCTGATGCACGTGATGAGCGGCAACCTCAGCCACCAGATCGAGCACCACCTGTTCCCGGACATCCCGGCGCGCCGCTACCCGGAGCTGTCGGTGGAGGTGCAGGAGATCTGCCAGCGCTACGGCCTCCAGTACAACACCGGCCCGCTCTACAAGCAGCTCGGCAGCGTCGCGGCCAAGATCTTCCGTCTCGCCCTGCCGGACCGGAAGAAGGCCCCGGAGCCGACCGGTGTGACCGAGACCCCGTTGGCCGCGTGACGCCGAACCGTCAGACTGGTCCCATGAACCCCGACGCCACTGACGGTCCCGACCACCTGACCAAGGCCGAGATCTCCAAGGACGCCCTGCAGTCCGGGGCCCAGGCTGCGGCGGTCGCGGTCGGTGAGGTCGCCACGATCATCACCGGCGCGGTCAAGGACGTCGCCGGAGCGATCGGCGGCCTGGCCACCGAGCTCTTCGAGATCCGGGACGCGTCCCAGCGGGCGATGGAACGCCACGGGGCTGCGGAGACCGAGGGCGAGTAGCTCAACCCAGGAGTACGGCGCGCGCGGCGTCGCGTGCGGTGGCTGGATCCACCGCCGCGAGCGCCGCGTCCGCCATTTCCTCGCAGGTCCGGCTGGTGACGCCCGAGACCCGGGCGCCCACGGGGCGTACCGCGGCGGCGGCCATCGACAGCGAGGAGACCCCGAGGCCGACCAGCACGCAGGCCAGCAGCGGGTCCGCCGCTGCCTCGCCGCAGACGCCTACGGGCTTGCCGGCCCGCTGGCCGGCAGCAGCGGTGATCGCGACCAGGTGCAGCACGGCCGGCTGCCACGGGTCGGTGAGGTGGGCGAGGTCGGTCGCCATCCGGTCGGCGGCCATCGTGTACTGGGTCAGGTCGTTGGTGCCGATCGACAAGAAGTCGACCTCCTCGAGGACCCGATGGGCCAGCAGGGCCGCACTGGGTACCTCGATCATCACCCCCGCCCTGAGGCCGCGGCCGCGCACTGCCGCGGCGAAGTCGCGGGCCTCGGCGACGGTGGCGATCATCGGCGCCATCACCCACGTCTCCGCGCCGGTCCGCTCTGCAGCGATCGCCACGGCGTCGAGCTGGCGGTGGAGGAGCCCGGGGTCGGCGAACGACAGTCGAAGTCCGCGCACACCAAGGGCGGGGTTCTCCTCGTCGGGATGGGTGGCGAACGCGATCGGCTTGTCCGATCCGGCATCGAGGGTCCGGACGACGACGTAGGCCCCGTCCTGCGCGAACGGTGCGAGGACGTCGGCATAGATCGCTGCCTGCTCGTCGACGGTCGGCTCGGTCTGTCGATCGAGGAAGCACAGCTCGGTGCGAAACAGGCCGATCCCTCCGACCGGCTCGTCGGCTGCTGCTGCGGACGAGGACGCGTCCGCCACGTTGGCCAGCAGCTTCACGGGACGTCCGTCAGCGGTTGCGGCAGGGCCCGACCACGACGCGGTGGCCGCTCGTTCGGTGACGTCCTGTGCGACGAGCGCCCGTGCCTTCTCCTCCTCCGGGTCGATCTCGACCGTCCCGGCCTGGCCGTCGACGAGCGCCTGGTGACCGCCGAGGGCCGCGACTGCGCCGAGGACGCCGACGACGCACGGGATGCCGAGCTGGCGGGCGATGATCGCGGTGTGGCTGGTCGGGCCGCCGCGCTCGGTCACCAGGGCGACGACCCGGCGCGGGTCGAGCCCCGCCGTGTCCGCGGGCGCCAGGTCGACGGCCACGAGCACGGAGGGGGAGTCCGGCACGCCGACGCCCGGCTCGGGCTCGCCGACGAGGCGCGCGACGACCCGGGCGCGGATGTCGCGCAGGTCGGTGACGCGCTCGGCCATCAGCCCGCCCATCCCCGTGAACACGGTGACGAACTGCTCGACGGCTCCGTCCACGGCGGTCAGCAGGTCCTGCCCTGAGGCCAGGTTCTTGCGGACGGCGCCGCGCAGACCGCGGTCCGTGGCGAGGCCCGCACTGGCGGTGAGCACCTCGGCGGTCGCCCCCGTGGCCGCGGCCGCCTTGGACCGGAAGCCGTCGGCGACGCGGGCGGCGGCGGCGTCGTACTCCTCGAGCGCGGCGGCGGCATCGGTCGGTGGGACGTACTGAGCGACCGCGTCGGCTGCGACCTCGGTCGTGGCGACGAGAGCGGGTCCGAACGCGAGCCCAGGAACGACGGGAGTGCCGTGGAGCGAGGTGACCATGCTCACAACATAGTCGGAACAACCCTTGACAAACAACAGATTCGGGCATAAAACAACACAAACAAAGATTCATGGAAGGTGGAGCGGATGTACGCAGAGGAGCGGCAGCAGGCCATGGCTCGTGCCGTCGCCGCCCGTGGCCGGATGTCGGTCGCCGAGCTCGCCACCGAGTACGACGTGACGACCGAGACGGTTCGCCGGGACCTCTCCGCCCTCGAGGTCATGGGGCTGCTGCGGCGCGTGCACGGGGGCGCCGTCCCTGCCTCCGCGCTCACCTCCCTCGAGCACGGCCTGGCCGTCCGGGACACGGCGCAGGTCGACGAGAAGGATGCGATCGCACGCAGGGCACTGGCACTCCTGCCACCCGCCGGCGGGTCGATCGTGCTCGATGCCGGGAGCACCACCGTCCGTCTGGCCGAGTGCATCCCGCGGGACCGCCGACTGATCGTGTTCACCCACTCCGTGCCCGTCGCCGCCCGACTGGTGGCGAACCCGGCGGTCGAGCTCCACCTGCTGCCCGGCATCGTGCGTCCGACCACCCAGGCGGCCGTCGGGCCGGAAACGGTCGCCGCGCTGGCACCGGTGCGGGTCGACGTGGCGTTCCTCGGCGCCAACGGGATCACCCTCGAGCACGGCTTCTCGACGCCGGACGTGAACGAGGCCGCCACCAAGCGCGCGATCGTCGCCGCCGGTCGGCAGGTCGTCGTCCTCGCCGACGCCACGAAGATCGGCGTCGAGGCGACCGTCCAGTTCGCCGGGCTCAGTGCGGTCGACGTCCTGGTGACCGACCCAGGGATCGCGGGCCGCCAGCGCAAGGAGCTGGTCGCGGCCGGCCTCGAGGTCGTGACTCCGTGATCCTCACCGTCACTCCCAACCCGAGCATCGACCGCACGGTCGTCCTGCCGGTCGCTCTGCGCCGAGGAGACGTGCACCGAGCCGATGCGGTGCTGTTCCAGCCCGGCGGGAAGGGCGTCAACATCTCGCGCGCCTGCGTCGCAGCCGACGTCGCCACGACCGCGGTGCTGCCTGCCGACCCCGACGACGCGTTCGTGGCCGAGCTGGCACACGCCGGTGTCGCTGTCCGGCTGGCGCCGCCCGCGGGTCCGATGAGGATCAACCTGACGATCAGCGAGCCCGACGGCACGACGACCAAGATCAACACCTCCGGACCGACCGCAGGTGCGGACGAGCTCGCCCGGCTCGAGCAGATCGTGCTCGACGTCGCGGCGGAGACTGCCCCCGCGTGGGTCGTGCTCGCCGGCTCGCTGCCGCCGGGTGCGTCGGTGAGCTGGTACGGCGGGCTCGTCGCGGACCTGCGAGCCGCCGGGCACCGGGTCGCGGTCGACACCAGCGACGAGCCGCTCGCCGCGCTGGTCGCCGCTCGGGCGATGCCCG
>NZ_JACEFC010000053.1:0-603 GCF_014180715.1 Nocardioides stalactiti
CGCGGCGATGGTCAACGGCGGCGGCACCCCGCAGGGCGCCGCCGCGGCCGACACCCCGACGTCGCGTGCGCCGGCCGACCAGTCCAAGCCGCGGGGCGTCGCCCCGGCGACAGCGACCGAGACCACCGAGCCGCTGGCGGTCGACCGGACGAAGCAACCCGGTCAGCAGGCGCGGAAGCCGAGCAACCACAAGGCCAAGCACCACGGCAAGGGAGCGGGCAAGAAGAAGGGCAAGAAGAAGGGCAAGGGCGGCCGGAAGTAGGCCGCCCCGCTCAGGTCAGGAAGATCTTCCCTCGCCGGATCCGGAACGACTTCTTCGCCAGCGGCCGGGATGCGGGGCCCTGGACGACGCCGCCGTCGCTGATCCGGAACCGGCTGCCGTGGCAGCCACAGACGATCCGGCGCTGGGAGATGCTGCTGACGACGCAGCCCTGGTGGGTGCAGATCGCGGAGAACACCCGGAACCGGCCCTCCCGCGGCTGAGTGACCACGACCGCGCGGTCCCGCACGATCACGCCACCGCCGACCGGGACCTCGCTCGTCTCGACGACGGCGCGCCCACCGGTGGCCGCCGCACTGTCGGCCACCGCGAGCGGCCCGGGC
>NZ_JACEFC010000053.1:628-27508 GCF_014180715.1 Nocardioides stalactiti
GCCGCCATCGACGCCGTGCCGACCAGGGCACGCCGCGACATGCCGGCCGCTCCTGACCCGCACGACGCTTCACACGCCGACCCACACCCCGACCCGTCCGCTGACTCCCTCACCGCAGCATGATGACCCGAGATCACCGCCTGCGCTGGACGTCGAGGAAATCAGTGACCCCGGAGCCGGGCGGACGCCCGCAGACCTAACGCGCGCGGCGCAGGGCGGAGCCGCCGGCGGGCGCCGGGCGGGAGGTCAGCTCGGGGACGTCGACGACCTGCTCGAGGTCCTCGAGCTCACCGAGGTCGGTGAGGTCCTCCTCGTCCTCGACGACGAGGGCGGTGAACATCTCGTCCGGGCCCTGGAGGACCGCCAGCACGCCGGCCGCGGTCATGGCGATCACGACCTCGCGGTCGGCCGACGCCATCGGCTCGAGCTCGTGGAGGTAGCGCATCGTCGCCATCCCGAACAGCTGGGAGGCGACCAGCTCCCACTTCATCGCCGACATCGGACGGCGACCGCGGCGCATCCCCGGCAGCATCAACGCCCGGTTGAGCCACTTGAAGACCCGCGGCGCGTCCTCGGTCTGGCTGGAGCGCGCCACGATCCGCAGCATCCGGCTGCGCGAGCGCGGGTGCTCGCAGAGCACCACGAACCGGCGAACCAGCTGGATGGCGAAGTCTTCGGTGGGGTCGAGGCTGCGCATGAGGGGACCAGTCTCCCAGCCCCGGACCGAAATCGCGCGGATCAGTTGTTGGCGGTGCGGATCATGCGACGGATCTCACTCGGGATCGGCCGCGCGAGCAGGATCGGGTCGTTGATGACCCGACGCGAGGTGATGGCCCAGATCCGCCCCGTGTTGTCCGTGCGCCCGCGCGGGAGGTACCACGGACCGCCGCTGGCGCCGCCGGTCAGGTCGCAGTCGTACATCGCCGCGTCCGCCGACTCCTCGAACCGGACGGTGCGTCCGTCGCAGCGCTTCGAGGTCTCGCCGTCGTACGGCGACTCGGCCGGCCAGCCCCAGATCCGAGTGCCCCACTGGCGCTGGTCGTTGCCCCAGACGACCTCGTTGCCGCCCACCACGTCGACCAGACGTCGCCGCTCGAGCCGACGGAAGGTGATGATCGCCTGGTCGAACTTGAACGCCTCCTCCTCCGCCCAGCCGGCGAAGACGAAGGGCTTGTCCGACACCCAGCGGCCGAACGGCGCGGCGCCGTTGCGGTAGCGCGGGACGAACACCCAGTCGCTGTAGAAGTGCGGCGGCGGGGGCAGCAGCCCGCCCGGGTTCGGCCCGGTGTGGACGCAGTGGCCGGCGGTGATGACCTGGTTGCCCTTGGGGGTGTCGATCGCCGAGGCGGTGCAGACTGCGTCGGCGCCGTCGACGTTGAAGAACAGCTTGCCGGTCGAGCGCGGCGCCCGGACGACCTCGCCGCGCGCATCCGTCGCACCGGCCCGGTCGCCAGCCCTGTCACGGTCGCCGGTCGCGCTCCCGAGCACTCCGCCCAGCAGGTCCGGCAGCAGCTCCTCGATCGGCACGGCGGCGGCCATCCGCTCCGGCGTCCAGTAGGCGCGGATCTCGGCGGGCGTGCGCTGAGAACGGGCACCGGCCACCACCCGGGCGGGTGCGGTCGGGCGGGCGGCAGCCTCCGACGCGTCGTCAGCGGCGGTCGCCGGCGAGACGCTCGACAGCGTCCCCACGACCAACGCACCCACGGCAAGACCGACGAAACTACGCAGTGACCCCATGCGGTGCGACTCTACCTCCGTGGACGAACGGACCCTCAGGAACCGGTGGTGCGGTAGCGGCCGCGGTAGTAGAGCAGCGGTTCGACGACGTCCTCGCGGTCGGAGGTCTCGAGGTGCTCGACCCGCCCGATGACGATGTAGTGGTCACCGCTCTCGTGGACCGTGTGGATGGTGCAGTCCAAGTGCGCCAGCGAGCTGCTGATGACCGGCGAGCCGGTCACCTCGGCCGGCGTCCAGCCGATGCCCGCGAACTTGTCGGCGCCCTTGCTGGCCATCTGGTTCGAGATGCTCTCCTGGTCAGCGGCCAGGATGTTGACGCAGAACCGGCCGGCCCGCTGGATGAGCGGCCAGGCGCGCGACGACTTCGCCGGGACGAACAGCACCAGCGGAGGGTCGAGCGAGACGCTGGAGAACGACTGGCAGGTCATCCCGACGGGCTCACCGTTGCTGATCGTGGTGATGACGGTGATGCCCGACGCGAAGGTGCCGAGGACGTCGCGGAAGCGACGGGCCGCGGCCTGAGCCGCCGGGTCGTCGCCGACCGGCACGTCCTCGCCGGGGCGGAACTCGAAGTCGATCTCCGCGTCGCCGAGCCAGTGGTCGATCAGGGCGGGGTGCGGCCAGGTCTCGCGCGCGTCAGGGCTCATCCCGTCGGGGATCTCCCCCTCCGGCACCTGGTGCGACGTTTCCCGCGACATGCTGGTCACGCTATCGATCTCAGCTTCCGCCACCGAAGTCGTGGCCCCAGTACGAGACGGCCGTGGACTCACGGGCGACCCACTTCTGGTCCTCGACCCGCAGGCCCTCGGTGCCGAACTCCACGTCGAACCCGCCGGGCGACCTCACGTAGAACGACACCATCTCGTCGTTCATATGGCGGCCCAGCGTGGCCGACAGCTTGGCGCCGTTCTTCTTGACCCGCTCGAGCGCGCGACCGACGTGGTCGAGCTCGTCGACCTCGAGCATGATGTGGACGCACTTGGCCGGGTTGGGCATCGGCAGGAACGCCAGCGAGTGGTGGCGCGGGTTGACGCCGAGGAAGCGCAGCCAGATCTTGCTGCCCGGCTCCTTGCCGACGAACTCGCCCGGCATGCTCATCGAGTCGCGCAGCCGGAAGCCGAGCACCTCGGTGTAGAAGCGCAGCGCCTCGACGTCGTCGAGCACCGGCACCACGATGTGGCCCATGCCCTGGTCGCCGGTGACGAACTTCGCGGCGTACGGCGTCACGACCGGCCGCGACTCGTAGGTGATGCCGTGGAACAGCTCGAAGACGTTGTCCCACGGGTCGCGGAAGCGGACCAGCTCCTGGACCCGACGCTCGTCGAGCTCGTCCTTGGTGCCCTCCTCGAAGTCGACGCCCGCCTTCTGCAGGTGCTCACGAGCGGCCTGGAGCGCCTGGTGGTCGGCGACCTCCCACCCGGTGCACTCGAGCTGGTCGACGTCGGAGGGGAACACCACGATGCGCGCGGAGACCTCGTCGAAGCGCCAGTACTGGTGCTCCGGGTTCGGCCCGCGGCCCTCGGCCAGGCCGAGGACCTTGCCGGCGAAGGTCTTCCAGGCGCCGAGGTCGGTGCTGGCCACACGGACGTAGCCCATGGACTTGATGTCGATCGTCACTGTTGGTCACGCCTTCTTTCGCTCGACGTGGCCCGCCAGGAAGGTCGTGCAGACCTTCGCGAACTCCTCGGCGGCCTCGATCTGGGCCCAGTGCCCACAGTTCGGGAAGACGTGGAGCTGGGCCTTCGGGATCTGCTTGAGCGCGACGAGGGCCCCGTCGAGCGGGTTGACCCGGTCCTCGCGGCCCCACGTCAGCAGGGTGTGCTTGCGGATCGCGTGGACCTCACGCCAGAGCATGCCGTCCTCGGCCCACTCGGGGTTCCAGAACGACGCGCCCATCGAGCGCATCGCCTCCATCGAGCCCGGCGCGGTCGCGTCGGCGAACCGCTCCTCGACCAGCTCGTCGGTGACGAGGGCCTGGTTGACGACCATGCTCGAGATGAACGCCCGCAGCCGTTCCCGCGTGGGGTCCATGCTGAAGTCCATCAGCCGCTGGACGCCCTCGGTGGGGTCGGCGTGGAACAGGTTGAGCGACAGCCCGCCCGGGCCCATGAGGACCAGCCGGCCGACCCGGTCGGGGTAGGACAGCGCGAACCGGGTCGCCGTACCGCCGCCGAGCGAGTTGCCGAGCAGGTGGACCTTCTCGATCTGGAGCTCGTCGAGGAGCTTGACCAGGTAGTCGGACGAGTGCCGGAAGTAGTTGGCACCCACCGGCGGCTTGTCGGACTGGCCGAAGCCGGGCTGGTCGACGAGGAGGGTGCGGAAGTTCTCCGCGAACCGCGGGAGCGCTGAGCCGAAGTTGCTCCAGGCCGACGCGCCCGGCCCGCCGCCGTGCAGCAGCACGAACGGCAGTCCGGCGCCGACCTCGGTCGGCTCCCCCGCCTCGTAGTAGTTCAGGGTGATGTCGCCGGCCTTCGCAGAACGGCGGACATCCTCCTTCGCGATGACACCAGGGGTCATCAGTACATCCCGGGATCGACCTTGTGGCCGAACTGCTGGGCGCCGTACATCTGCAGGGCGCGCTCGGGGTCGTTGGCGGCGTGGACGCGGCCCGCGTGGGCGTCGCGCCAGACCCGCTGCAGGTAGGTGCCCTCGGCGAGCGCCCGCCCACCGGACGCCTCGAACAGCGCGTCGATCGCCTCGATGGCACGGGCGGTGCCGAGCACCTGGTCGCGACGGACACGGAGCCGCAGCTCGAGCGGGATCTTCTCCCCCTTGGCGACGTGCGCCTGCTCCTCGCGGATGTTGTTGACGAGCAGCGCCCAGGCCGCGTCGATCTCCGAGGACGCCCGCGCGATGCGGACCGCGGCGAACGGGTCGAGCGACGCCTTCTCCCCGAGGTAGGCGGCGCGCACCCGCTTCTGCTGCATGTCGACGTGCTCGGCGTAGGCGCCCTTCGCCATGCCGATGATCGGCGTGGTGATGGTGCCGGTGAAGATGGAGTGGAACGGCAGCTTGTAGAGGTCGCTGGTGTTGACCTCCTGGCCGGGGCCCTTGCACTGGCCGGTCTCCCCCATCGAGAGCGTGAACGCCTCGGGGATGAAGACCTCGTCGACGACGATGTCGTTCGAGCCGGTACCGCGCAGGCCGACGACGTTCCACACGTCGACGATCTGGTACTTCTCCCGCGGGACCATGAAGGTGCGGAAGTCGACGACGTTGCCCTCCTCGTTGAAGACCAGGCCACCCAGCAGCACCCAGCCGCAGTGGTCCGAGCCCGAGGAGAAGCTCCACTTGCCGGAGAGCATGAAGCCGCCCTCGGTGAGGACCGCCTTGCCGGTCGGGGCGTACGACGAGCTCAGGCGCACCATCTGGTCCTCACCCCAGACCGCCTGCTGCGCCTCGTCGGCGAACAGCCCGACCTGCCACGGGTGGACACCGACCACGCTGGAGACCCAGCCGGTCGAGCCGTCGGCCGACGCGATGTCGCGCACGGCGGTGTAGAAGTCGACCGGGTCGGCCTCGAAGCCGCCGTAGCGCTTCGGCTGCAGCAGCTGGAAGAAGCCGGTCTCCTCGAGCTCCTTGATCGACGCCTCGGGCACCACGCGCAGGCGCTCGCCCTCCTCGCCACGCTCGCGGAAGGTGGGAAGCAGGTCGGTGACGCCGTCGAGAACGGCCTGGACCTCAGCAGATCGGTTCATTGGGAGCTCCTGTCAGGAAGTTCGATGCATCCATACTAGAACACGTTCTAGTTTTAGTCACGCGTTGGCGCCCGCGTCGGCGTCCTGCTTCGCCTTGAGCATCAGGGCGATGTCGATGAGCTGGTCCTCCTGGCCACCGATGAGCTTGCGGTTGCCCGCCTCGAGAAGGATCTGGGCGCCGGAGACGCCGTACCGCTCGGCAGCGTTGCCGGCGTGCTTCAAGAAGCTGGAGTAGACGCCGGCGTAGCCCATCATCAGCGTCATCCGGTCGAGCTGGCACTCGTCGGGCATGACCGGCTTGATGACGTCCTCGGACGCATCGACGATCTTGAGGAAGTCGACGCCGGTGGTCCAGCCGAGCTTGTCGCAGACGCCGATGAACGCCTCCAGCGGCGTGTTGCCCGCGCCGGCGCCGAAGCGCCGGACGCTGCCGTCGATCTGCGTCGCGCCGGCCCGCGCCGCAGCGACGGTGTTGGCGACGCCGAGTCCGAGGTTCTCGTGGCCGTGGAAGCCGACGTCGGCCTGGCCACCGATCTCGGCGACGACGGCGGACACCCGGTCGGCCGTCTGCTCCATGATGAGCGCGCCGGCCGAGTCGACGACGTAGACGCACTGGCAGCCCGCGTCGACCATGATCCGGGCCTGCTTCGCCAGCACCTCCGGCGACTGGGTGTGGCTCATCATGAGGAAGCCGACGGTCTCCAGGCCGAGCTCGCGGGCCAGTCCGAAGTGCTGGATCGAGACGTCCGCCTCGGTGCAGTGGGTCGCGATGCGGCAGATCTGGCCGCCGTTGTCCTGCGCGGCACGGATGTCGTCCTTCGTGCCGACGCCCGGCAGCATCAGGAACGCGATCTTGGCGCGCTTGGCCGTCTCGGCCGCGATCTTGATGAGCTCCTGCTCCGGCGTCCTGGAGAAGCCGTAGTTGAAGCTGCTGCCGCCGAGGCCGTCACCGTGGGTCACCTCGATGATCGGGATACCGGACTCGTCGAGGGCGCGCACGACGTCCTCGACCTCCTGCGAGGTGAACTGGTGCCGCTTGTGGTGCGACCCGTCCCGCAGGCAGGTGTCGGTGAGGCGGAGGTCGAGCTTGCCGAACGGCTCGTCGCCGTGGGTGCCGGACCAGGTCCGCTCAAGCTTGTTGAGGTCAGCGAACGTCGTCATGTCAGTACTCCGTCGTCAGTTCTGGCCGAGGATCGAGCGGGCGATGTGCTGACCGACCTGCGTCGCCGCGGCGGTCATGATGTCGAGGTTCCCGGAGTACGGCGGCAGGTAGTCGCCCGCGCCCTCGACCTCCACGAAGATCGAGACCCGGCGCATCCCCTGCGTGAAGTCCGACGGTCCGTCGAACTGGGGCTCCTGGAGCAGCCGGTAGCCCGGCACGTACTCCTGGACGGCCCGCTCCATCGCGTGGATCGACTCGGCGATCGCGTCCGTGTCGGCGTCGGGGTCGACGGCGCAGAAGATCGTGTCGCGCATGATCATCGGCGGCTCGGCGGGGTTGAGGATGATGATCGCCTTGCCGCGCTCGGCGCCGCCGATCGTCTCCACGCCGGCCGCCGTCGTCCGGGTGAACTCGTCGATGTTGGCGCGGGTGCCGGGGCCGGCGCTGGCGCTGGAGACCGACGCGACGATCTCGGCGTACGACACCGGGGTGACCCGGGGGACCGCGGCCACCATCGGGATGGTGGCCTGGCCGCCACAGGTGATCATGTTCACGTTCATCGCCGCCACGTGCTCCTCGCCGTTGACCGGCGGGATGACGGCGGGGCCGACGGACGCAGGCGTGAGGTCGATCGCGCGGATGCCGGCCTCGGCGTAGCGCGGGGCGTACTCCTTGTGCACGTAGGCCGAGGTGGCCTCGAAGAGCAGGTCGGGCAGCTCGTCCTGCTTGAGCAGCCAGTCGACGCCCTCGTGGGTGGAGACCAGGCCCTTGTCGGCCGCGAGCTTGAGGCCCTCGCTGGCCGGGTCGACGCCGATCATCCAGCGCGGTTCGATGACGTCGCTGCGGAGCAGCTTGTACATCAGGTCGGTGCCGATGTTGCCGGGGCCGACGATGGCCGCCGTCACCTTCTTGCTCACGTCGTTCACTCCTCGAACTGCACTGCGAGCGGCGCGAAGCCGCTGATGGACGCCGTCACCCGGTCACCCGGGGCGAACGGCACGAACGGGCCGAGGGCCCCGGACAGGATCAGGTGGCCCGCGCGGAGCGGGTCGCCGAAGCGGAAGGCCTGGACGGCCAGCCAGCGCAGCGCCTCGAGCGGGTCGCCGAGGCAGGCGGCGCCGTTGCCGGCCGAGCGCTCCTCGTCGTTGATGGTCAGCGACATGACCACGTCACGTGGCTCGACCTCATCGAGCTTCCGGCCGTCGGTGCCGACGACGTACAGGCCGCTGGAGGCGTTGTCGGCGACGGTGTCGGTGAAGCCGATCTTCCAGTCGGCGATGCGCGAGTCGACGATCTCGAGCGCGGGCAGCGCCACGTCGACGGCAGCACGGACGGCCTCGAGGGTGATCTCCTCCTCGGTGTCCGGAGCGATGTCCGTCGCGAGCCGGAACGCCACCTCCGCCTCGACCCGCGGCTGGACGAGGGTCCGCATCGAGATGGGCGTCCCGTCGACGCCGTAGCTGACGTCCATGTCGCTCAGCAGGTACCCGAAGTCGGGCTGGTCGACGCCGAGCTGGTCCTGGACCGCCTTGCTCGTCGCGCCGATCTTGCGGCCGACCACGCTCACCCCGCCCGCGATCCGCGCCTGCACCAGACCCTGCTGCACGGCGTACGCCGCGGGCAGGTCGTCGGTGCCGATGAGGTCGCGGACGGGCTCGCACGGGACCCTGGTTTCCTGGGCCGTGGCGAGCCGCTCGACCGCTGCCGAGATCGCGTCCTGGGAGATCACAGGAGCAATACTAGAACCTGTTACAGTTTTGTGCCATGACGGGTGCTACGCCGGACATTCCGGCCCCTCTTCCAGCCGAGGTCGACGTCGTGGTGGTCGGTGCCGGCGGCGCCGGCATGAGCGCCGCGCTCGCCGCGGCGAGCCGCGGCCTGGACACGGTGCTCATCGAGAAGAGCGCCTACTTCGGCGGCAACACCGCCCGCAGCGGCGGTGGCGTCTGGATCCCCGGCAACTATGCGCTGAAGGCGGCCAAGCAGGTCGACGACGGCGACCTCGAGGCCGCCCGGACCTACCTCGACACGATCGTCGGCGACACGGTGCCGAAGGTCCGGCGCGACACCTACCTCGACCGCGGCCCGGAGGTGCTCGACTTCATCAAGGAGACGACGCCGCTGCGGTTCGTCTGGGTGCCCGAGTACGCCGACTACCTCCCCGAGCAGCCGGGCGGGCGCCCCCGCGGCCGCAGCGTCGAGGCCGTCCCGATGGACGCGCGCTTCCTCGGCAAGGAGCTGGACCGGCTGCACCCGGCCTACACCAAGGCCCCGGCCAACCTGATCGTCATGCAGCGGGACTACCGCAAGCTCAGTCTCGGCCTGCGCACCATCAAGGGCCCGCTCATCATGCTCAAGGTCATGCTGATGCGCCTGGTGTCACTGGTGCTGGGCCGCAAGATGTTCGCGATGGGCAACGCGATCGCGATCGGACTCCGCAAGGGCCTGGTCGATGCCGGCGTGCCGGTGCACTACGAGACCGACCTCAGCGACCTGCTCGTCGAGGGCGGGCGGGTCGTCGGCGTGGTCGTCACCCGGGACGGCGTGCGCACGGAGGTCCGCGCCCGGCGCGGCGTCATCCTCGGGTCCGGCGGCTTCGAGCACAGCCAGCAGCTCCGCGAGAAGTTCCTGCCCCAGCCGACCTCCAGCGAGTGGTCGACCGGCGCCCCGTCCAACACCGGCGGCGGACTGCTCGCCGGCACCGCGGCCGGCGCCGCGACCGACCTGCTCGACGACGCCTGGTGGGGCCCGACGATCCCGCTCCCCGGCCGCGCCTGGTTCTGCCTGGCCGAGCGCAACCTGCCCGGCTCGATCATGGTGAACTCCGCCGGGCAGCGCTTCATGAACGAGGCGCTCCCCTACGTCGAGGCCACCCACGAGATCTACAAGGGCGAGGCGACCGGCGTGAGCCACGTGCCGTCGTACCTCGTCTTCGACCAGACCTACCGCAACCGCTACCTGTTCGCGGGCGTCGCGGGCCGGCAGCCGTTCCCGGGCCGTTGGTACAAGGAGGGCGTCGTGACCCGCGCCGACTCCCTGTCCGCGCTCGCCGAGAAGGTCGGCCTGCCGGAGGGCTCGCTCGAGGCGACCGTCGAGCGCTTCAACGGGTTCGCCCGGACCGGCGTCGACGAGGACTACCACCGCGGCGAGTCGGCGTACGACAAGTACTACTCCGACCCGAAGGTGAAGCCGAACTGCTCGCTCGCCCCGCTCGAGAAGGGCCCGTTCTACGCGGTCAAGATCGTCCCGGGCGACCTCGGCACCAAGGGCGGCCTGGTCACCGACGAGAAGGCGCGCGTGCTGCGCGAGGACGGCTCGGTCATCGGTGGCCTCTACGCTGCGGGCAACGTGTCGTCCGCCGTCATGGGCAACACCTACCCGGGGCCGGGCGGCACCATCGGCCCCGCCCTCGTCTTCGGCTACCTGGCCGCCGAGGACATCGCGAACGCCGAGGAGACCTCCTGATGCCCATCGATCCCGCCGTCGCCATCGGGTCCGAGACCGCCCGCACCACGTTCTCGTGGGGCGAGTCCGACGTGCTGCTCTACCACCTCGGCGTGGGCGCCGGCTCCCGCAAGGGCGACAACCTCTCCACCGACGCGCTCCGCTACACCCTCGACGGCCCGGCACTCCAGGTGCTGCCGTCCTTCGGTGTCGTGGTGCCGACGTTCCACGAGACCGACCCGCCGCCGCTGGACCTGCCGGGCTGCGACATCAACCTCGCCCAGGTCGTCCACGGCGCCCAGTCGGTCGAGGTCACCGGCCCGATCCCGACCTCGGGGACCGCGACCCTGGTCACGACGCTCACCGACATCTGGGACAAGGGCAAGGCCGCCGTCATCTGGCAGGAGGGCGTGGCGACCTCGCCGTCGGGCGAGGAGCTGTGGCGGGTCAAGTCGTCCATCTTCGTCAAGGGCGAGGGCGGCTGGGGCGGCGACCGCGGCACCGCCGACCCGGTCGTGCTCCCCGAGCGCGAGCCCGACCTGGTGACGTCGTACGACGTGACGCCCCAGCAGGCGCTCCTCTACCGCCTGTGCGGCGACCGCAACCCGCTGCACGCCGACCCCGACTTCGCGAAGGGTGCCGGCTTCCCGGCGCCGATCCTGCACGGCCTGTGCTCCTACGGCATCGTCCTGCGCGAGCTGACCGACGGCCTGCTGGGCGGCGACGCCAGCCTGGTCCGGGGCTTCACCGCCCGCTTCGCCGGTGTCGTGTTCCCCAGCGAGACCATCGCGGTGTCCGGCTGGCGCGAGGGCGACCAGATCATCGCCTCCGCCTCGATCTCCGGAGGCGAGCGCCACGGCTCCCCCGTGCTCGCGGACTGCGTCGTGACGCTCGCCTGAGGGCCTGTCCGGTCAGCCGTGCGGCGCTGGCGGCGCGCTGTGCGCCGGGGCGTCGTCGGTCAGCTCGTCGGCGACGGAGACGGTCAACCCACCGACCATGAAGGCCGCGATGACGGCGATCAGGACTCCCGTCGACAGTGACGGGATGTAGCGGCGGGCTCCGACGACCGGACCGTCCGCACCGTGGTGCTCATGGGTCAGGGCGTGCCCCTTGCCTCGCCGCAGCAGGTACCGGTTGACCGGGAGGGCCGCGAAGAACGCCACCGTGAGCGCGATGGGCATGCCGATCCAGAAGACCGGGTTGACCAGGCCGGCGTCCATCGCCCCGGGGATGAGGGCCATGACCAGGTTGTCGACGACCTCCATCGTGGCGATGGAGAGGGTGTCGGCGGCGAAGACGAGCGTGATCGCGGCGCCGAGGCCCATCCCGGACTTCACGAGCGGCAGGGTCGAGAGCGCGTAGCCGAACAGGAAGGCCAGGCTCACGGCGAGCGCGATCGTGGCGCCCGTGGACAGTCCCACCGCGGTGCCGATCATCAGACCCAGCACCTCACCGATGGCGCAGCCGGTCAGGCAGTGCAGCGTGGCGCTCACCGCCATCGCGTTGATGCCGCGGTCGTGCGCCTCGTGGTCGCCGCGCGTGGCGAGCGCCTGGCCGTGCGCGCCGTGGTCACCGTGCGCGTGGTGCGCGTGCTCGGTCATGAGGGTCCTCCCTTGATCGGTGGTCGGGTCTGTTGTCCGAACTATATACCCCCCCAGGGTATTCCGCACCTGGCCGGCCCCTTGGTGGCGTGACCCTCGATAGGCTCCGGGAATGGGTGTGCGCGCGGGTGGGTCGTCGGACCTTCCCGAGTCCGTGGCGATCGAGCTCCGCCGTACCGCCGCGGAGCTGTTGGGGGACGTGTCGTCGCACGCCGATCTCATGTTCGGCTACCTCCTCGAACGGATCCCGGAGGCCGGCGCCGACGACGATCTCCGCGGCCTCACGCTCGGGTCGTGCTCGTCGAACCTCGAGGCAGTGCTGTCGATGGTCCGGCACGGTATCGACGTGAGCGCCGCGACGGCTCCGGTCACCGCGCTGGAGCATGCGCGCGCGATGGCGGCCCGCGGCTACAGCGTCGATGTGATGTTGCGCTTCTACCGGATGGGGCACGCCTACTTCACCGAACGCATCCTGACCGGGGTGTCCGGCTCCGTCGCAGATCCTGTCCTCGCACTGGCGGTGGTGGCTGACCTGCAGCGCTACGGGTTCGCCTACATCGACCGCATCTCGAGCGAGGTCGCCGCCGAGTACGTCGCCGAGCTGGACCGGATGCAGAACCGCGTCCGTGCTGCCCGGACCGACGCGGTCCGCGCGTTGGTCGCGGGCGACCCGATCGACCTCGCGCGCGCAGAGCGGACGTTGTCCCACCGCCTCACCGGATGGCAGACGGCCTTCGTCTGCTGGACCGAGCGCGACGACACCGACCTCGCGCGCGTCGGCTCGGCGATCGCCGCGCACCTGGGCTCCCCCCACCCCTTGCTCGTCTCGGACGGCGCCCAGGCGCTGTCGGGCTGGGTCTCGACCGCACGCGCCCCTGCTGTCCCGCCGGCGGACCTCACGCCGTTGGTCGAGCAGGTCCCGACGTCGGTCCGGGTCTCCATCGGCACGCCCGCGCCGGGTCCTGGCGGTTTCCGCGACTCGCACGCCCAGGCGCAGCGCGGCCGGCGGATCATCGAGCTCTCCGGCCAGGGAGGTCCGGTGACGTCGTACGCCGAGATCGCGCTGGTGGACGCCATGAGCGGCGACCTGGACCTTGCCCGGGGCTTCGTCGTGTCCGAGCTCGGCGGCCTCGCGGTCGCGGGGCGCCGGGAGGATGAGGAACGACGGGCACTGCTGGCCGTGCTGGACGCCCAGGGCGGGCTGGCAGCGGCCGCCGAGGAGCTGGGCGTGCACCGCAACACCGTGCTGCAGCGCGTGCGCCGGGCCGAGGAACGTCGAGGGCGTCCCGCCACGGACCGTGTTGCCGAGCTCCACGCGGCCCTGCGGCTGGTCCACGTGCTCGGCTCGGTGGTGCTCACCTCGGAACCCGGCTGACGGGAAGGGCATGTGCTGCGCGCACACGGGCGTGGGCTCGGCACCACTATCACGCGTGCCTCGCCGTTCGTACCTTGAACGACATGACAGCGATCACCGAGCAGCCCACGCCAGCCGCCTCGCGCCACGCGCTTCCTGACCCCGGCGAGCTGATCCCGGCGATCTCGTGGCCCGTTGTCGGCATCTTCAGCGGGGCGCTCGCGGTCTTCGCGTTCTCCACGTGGGCGGCGGTGACCGACCGGCTCCCCGCCCCCGCGACGATCTTGCTCACCGCGAGCGCGATCTTCGTGCTGTTCACCGTCCTGCACGATGCCGCGCACTACTCGGTGAGCACCCACCGTTGGGTCAACGTCGCCTTCGGTCGGGTCGCGATGCTCTTCGTCTCGCCGCTGATCTCGTTCAAGTCCTTCGCGTTCATCCACATCGAGCACCACCGCAACACCAACGACGACGAGAACGACCCTGACCACTTCGTCAGCGGCGCCCCCTGGTGGCAGCTTCCCTTCAGGTTCCCGCTGATGGACCTGCCGTACCTGGCCTTCCTGGTGCGCAACGTCAAGCGCCGTCCCCGCGCCGAGGTGCTGGAGACCGCCTTCCTGATGGGCGCCACTGTCACCGTGGTCCTCACCTCTGCCTTCACCGGACACCTGTGGACGCTGGCCGTGCTGTACCTGATCCCCGCGCGCGTCGCCGTGTTCGTCCTGGCCTGGTGGTTCGACTGGTTGCCGCACCACGACCTCGAGGACACCCAGCAGGAGAACCGCTACCGCGCCACCCGCAACCGCGTCGGGTCCGAATGGATCCTCACGCCGCTCCTCCTCTCGCAGAACTACCACCTCGTCCACCACCTCCACCCCTCGATCCCGTTCCACCGTTACGTCGCCACCTGGCGACGCAACGAGGAGGCCTACCTGGAGCGCGATGCTGCGATCGGCACCGCCTTCGGCCAACAGCTCGACTCCGACGAGTACCGCGAGTGGAAGCGGCTGAACGGCAAGCTGGCGCGCCTCCTGCCCGTCCGGATGCCGAAGCGCTCCTCCGCCCGTGCCGCGAGGTTCCACACGATCCCGGTCGCCGGCGTCGACCGGTTGACCGACGACAGCGTCCTGATCCACTTCGACGTGCCCGCCCACCTGCGCGACCAGTTCTCCTTCGAGGCCGGCCAGCACGTCACGGTTCGCACCGACCTCGGCGGAGAAGGCGTACGGCGCAACTACTCCCTCTGCTCCTCAGCCACGTCCGAGACGCTCGCGATCGCCGTCAAGCACATCCCCGGCGGCGCCTTCTCGACCTTCGCGATGGAGCAGCTCCGGGTCGGCGACACCCTCGAGCTGCTGACACCGACCGGTTCGTTCGGCACGCCGCTTGATCCGCTCGCCGCGAGAAGCTACGTGGCGATCGTCGCCGGCAGCGGCATCACCCCCGCGCTGTCGATCCTCCAGACGACCCTCGCCGTCGAGACCGAGAGTCGCTTCACCCTGGTCTACGGCAACCGGGACGCCGACAGCACGATGTTCCGTGAGGAGCTGGACGACCTCGAGGCGCGCTACGCCGACCGGCTCCGGATCATCCACGTGCGCTCCCGCGACCCGCGGCACCCCGCCCATCTGCGCGGCCGCGTCGACCGTCCGAAGCTCGGGCACTGGCTCGACGGGGACCTGCCGGTGAGCTCGGTGGACGAGTGGTTCCTGTGCGGACCGGTCGAGATGGTGACCGACCTGCGCGCGTTGCTCCTCGATCGAGGCGCCGAGCCGGACCACGTGCACGTGGAGCTCTTCCACGGCTACCAGAGGCCCACGGTCGCCGACGACTTCATCCCGGCAGAGGTTGCGGTCACCCTGGACGGCCGTCAGCACGAGGTCTCGCTCGCGGCCGGCGACACCGTCCTCGAGTCGGCCCTGAAGGCCGGGCTGGAGGCGCCGTACGCCTGCCTGGGCGGCGCGTGCGGCACCTGCAAGGCGAAGGTCCTGCTGGGCTCGGTCGCGATGGAGCAGAACTTCGCCCTCCCACCGGCCGTCGTGGACGCCGGCTACGTGCTCACCTGCCAGTCGCACCCGACCACACCCTCCGTCGCCGTCGACTACGACGCCTGACGTCCGTCGCTGTTCACTGCGGAGCCACTAGTTTCTGGGTATGACGGATCTGTTGGCGTCCTGGGCCCTCGGCGAGCACACGGCTGACGACCTGGACGGGGAGTCGCTGACGTTCCCGACGTACCGCAAGGGCTCGGGTCCCGGGGTGATCGTCATCCACGAGGTGCCGGGGATGACGCCGCAGTTCATCGGGTTCGCCGAAGAGGTGGTGGCGGCGGGCTTCACCGTGGTCCTCCCCCACCTGTTCGGTACGCCGGGGAAGCGGATCGGGCCGCTGTACGTGTCGAAGGTGATCAGCAGGCTGTGCGTCAGCCGGGAGTTCGTCGCGCTGGCGACCCGTCAGACCTCACCGGTGTCGGGGTGGCTGCGGAGCCTCGCGCGCGACCTCCATGCCGACACGGGCGGACCAGGGGTCGGGGCGATCGGGATGTGCTTCACCGGCGGGTTCGCGCTGGGGATGATGGTCGACGACGCGATCGCGGCGCCGGTGCTGTGCCAGCCGTCGGTGCCGTTCGCGATGTCGCCGAAGCAGTCGCGGGACCTGGGGCTGTCCCCCGCGGACCTCGACGTGGTGAAGAAGCGGGCCGCTGGCGGCTGCGAGGTGCTCGGGCTCCAGTACGCGAAGGACCCGATGACCGGCAGCCGGTTCAACACACTCGACCGTGAGCTCGGCGACGCGTTCCTCCGGGTCGACTTCCCGGGGGCGAAGCACTCCACCGTCACGCTGCATCGCCAGCAGGAGGGCGTGGACCGGGTCCTGGGGTTCCTCCGGGAGAAGCTGGCAGGCTGAGCGCCTCCACCTCGAGGTCCACCGGGTCCCCCACGGCGATCGAGCCGCCCTCGAGGACCCGGAAGACCGTCCCGGCCCGGCGCCTGAGCGCTTCCTGCGCGCCGCGACCGATCGTGTCGTCGAGGAGCTTGCACGGTGCCGCCACCCGCACCGCCTCGAGCAGCACGTCCCCGACCCGGATCCGGGTCCCCGGATCGCGCGGCACGACGCCGTGGCTGATCGTCACGTTGCGGCGGGTCAGGTTCGACAGCACCTCGGCACCGAACACCGTGGCGGCCTCGTCCAGGCTCTCCCGGCTCTGCACTGTCACGTGCCGGTGCTTGGTGCCGTGGTAGCGGTCCCCCACGATCCCCTTGCCGGCCTCGACCTCGACGCGCTCCCTGGCCTGCATCGGCAGCCGGGAGCCCTTGGCGACATGGATCGAGACGATCTCGACGGGAGGCGGGGTCACGCCCCCAGTATCTCCAGCGTCCCCAGGTCGCGGATCGCCTGCATGGAGCGGCTGATCATCACGCCGAACATCCGGTCGCCGCGTTCGGTGCGGGTGCTGCTGTAGGCGCAGCCGAGGACCGCGATCAGGGGTCCCTGGAGAAGGCCGAACCGGTAGTCCTCCCAGCAGGTGTCGGCGTCGTACCCGAAGACACCCAGGTCGACGAGCCGCCGGTGGTACGCCGCCACCAGGTCACGCTCGTGGGCACGGCGGGCATCGGTCTCCAACCCGGTGCCCACCAGGAACGCGACGTCACGGACGGGGAGCCCGACCGACAGCGTCTGCCAGTCGACGGCCCACACCCGGCCGTCGTCGTGGAACATGAGGTTGTCGAGCCGGTAGTCGCCGTGCACGAGCCCGAACCGGTCCAGGCGTGCGGTCGACCAACGGCCGGCGTAGGGCGCGACGGCCCGGAGCAGGGCGGCGTCGTCCTCGCCCACCAGTCCACCGAGCTGGGCCAGGGTCGTGTCGACGGCGCCCCCGAAGACCGCATCGAGGAGGTCTGCGTCGTCGGGGCCGGGCAGCGACAGTCCGTCCACGTCGAGCAGGGTCGGGTCGGCCCACCGCGGTGCGTGCAGGCCGGCGACGTTCTCGACGGCGGCCCGCGCCTGGTCGGGCGTGCAGCCGAGGATCTGGTCGCCCTGCTCGGCCGGCGCCAGGTCGTCGAGCAGCAGTGTGAACACTCCGCGCTGCGCGGGGTCGTCGGAGATCGCCGCGTACGACGCCGCGGGCGCGCGCACGTCGAGGGTCGGCAGCAGGTCCCGGTAGAAGGTCACCTCGATGGCGTAGGAGCCGTGCAGGAAGTCGCGGCCCGCGGGGTCGATGGTGGGGAGCTTGGCCAGCAGGGTCGCGGGCAGGCTCGCGTCGCCGCTCAGGTCCAGCCGGTAGCAGGCACCCATCTGGCCGGTGCCGACCGGCGTCGCCGTCACGCCGGTGACCTCGCGGCCGAGCGCGCTGCTGAGCCAGGTCCGCGTCAGCTCCTCAGGGGTGACGACAGGGAGCGGAGCGCTCATGCCGTCCGGCCCGGGTTGGGGGGCAGCTCGCGCTGCCCGGCCGGCCGCACCGCGCCGTACGCGGCGACGACCGGCGCCAGCTGACCCGGCGTCGAGCCGTGCAGGATCACGCTGTCCACCCCGGTCGCGGCGAACGAGTCCGCGACCTGCTGGGCGCACGCCGCCGCAGGCCCGGTGATCGCGCAGGCCAGCCACTCGGCCGGGATCACCTTCTCGGCGAGGTGCTCGAGCTGGTCGGGCGTCGCCGCCGCGTCGAACGCTCCGGAGAAGCCGGTGACGAGCGGGTCCTCGCGGAAGCGCTGGAGGGCGGCGGGGTCCCAGCCGTTGATGCGGACGAGCAGGTCGCCGTACCCCTGGAGGTAGGTGGCGAGCCGGCCGACGGTCTTCTTGAGGACCACGTCGTGCGGCAGTGAGTCCTCGACGACCGCGGTGCACGCCCACACCCGGACCGCAGCGGGGTCGCGTCCGGCGGCCTCGGCCCCGGCACGGACTGTCGCCACGCTCCGCGCGACCGCCTCCTCGCTCATGAACGTGTGCAGGACGACCGCGTCCGCGATCCCCCCGGCGAGGGTCAGCGCCTTCGGGCCGAGCGCCACCATGAGGACGGGGATGTCCTCGGCGATGTCCTCGTCCATGAGGAAGAGGAACGGGTAGGTCCCCGACGGCCCGTCGTGGTCGAAGCGCTCTCCCGCCCACAGCCGCCGCTGGACGGCGATCGCGTCGGCCAGCTGGGCGTTGGTGATCCGCGGGACACCCATCAGGTCGAACAGCATGTCGAACCCGCGGCCGAGGCCGAGCGCGAACCGACCGCGGCTCATCCGGTGCGCGGTCGTGGCCAGGGTCGCGGTCACCAGCGGGTGTCGGGTGTTGTGGTTGGTGGCCGCTGTCGCGATGCCGATCCGGTTCGTCGCCGCAGCGGCCGCCCCCGACATCACGGCGGCGTCCTTGAAGTTGAAGCGCTCGGAGAGGAAGACCGCGCCGAGACCGATCCGCTCGGCCTCCTGCACCTCGTCGACGAGCGCGCGCGGGTCGGCGGCGTGGCCGGCGAGTCCGTAGAAGCCCAGTTCGGGGAACATGGGCCGGACGCTAGTCATGCCCCGTCGCGGAGACGACGCTTCGTGGACATTGTTCGAATATCCGAACGATCCTGGGCCTAGGATCACGGAGTGGCAGGAGAAGGCTCACCCCCGACCACCCGGGTCCTGGACGTCCTCGACCTGATCGCGTCCCGCGGCGGCGACCTGCGCGCGGCCGACGTCGCCCGCGAGCTCGGCCTGTCGAGGGCGACCTGTCATGCGATCGTGCACGCCTTGTGCCAGCGCGGCTGGGTCGTGCGGGCGCCGCATGGTCGGACCCTGCGCCTCGGCCCCGGTCTCGCGCCGGTCGCCCGCGCCGCCGCGGAGCAGCGTGGCGCGGCCACCCGCGCCCTCGAGGCAGCGCGGGGCCTGTGCGGCACGACCGGTTACACCGCATCGGTCATCGAGCTCGTCGACCGCACCATGTATGCGTCGATCGTCGATCCGGCCGATCCGCGCGGCCCGGTGCTCAGCCAGCAGGTGACCTACGCGGCTCCCTACGGCAGCCTGTTCGCGGCCTGGTCGTCTCCTGAGGAACGATCGGAATGGTTCCGCAACGGGCTCGTGGCCGGCCCCGCTGCGACGTCGTACGGCGCCTTCCTCGACCAGGCACGCAGCGACGGTGTCCTGGTCGAGCGGATGAGCCCGGTCCTCGAGCAGGCCGCGCCGCTCCTCGAGGCGTCCGCAGCCGGCACCATGGCCGGCGACCTGCGACGGATGGTCCGACCCGTCGTCGACGAGGTCGTCCGCGGGCGACGACGGCAGCGGCGGGCTCCGGCCGATCCGCAACCGGTGACATCGGTCGCCGCCCCGGTGGTCGCGGCCGACGGTCAGATGACGATCGCGCTCGTGGTCCACCCGCTCCGGACCATCGGGGCCCGTGAGCTGCACCGCGCGAAGACGCTGGTCCGCGCCGCCGCGGACACGGTCAGTCGATCCGTCGCGACGGCGGACGAGGCGGGTCCTGGCTCCCGCCGTCCCACGCCGGCACCTGCACGGCACGGCTGACCTCCTCGAGCTCGGTCGTGACCTGGGTCGAGGAACGTCCCGAGGCGATCAGCTCGGTCTCGATCTCCAGCACCGTCGCCTGAGCCGCCTCGTCATCGCCGAGCATGGCGTGGACGCGGGCGAGCGTGGTGAGCAGGGCCCGCCGGCTGGGTCCGGGGGTAGGTGCCATCCGGACGGCGGTCGCAGCGTGCGGCAGGGCCTCCTCGGGCCGCCCGAGGTCGAGGAGCGCCTCGGCGACGTTGGCCTCGCACACGTCGACGTCGATGTCGCTCTCCATCAGCGCCGCCTCGAGCAGCTCGCGCTCGAAGTGGAGGAGTGCCTCCTCGTAGTCCCCCGCGGCCGTGGCCACACAGCCACGGAGGCTGTGGATCGCACGGCGTTCGATGGGGTGCGCGGCCGGGCTCTCCGCGTACGGCAGGTAGGCCTCGGTGTGCCGGCGCGCCGCCGCGACGTCGCCGAGCGCCGTGTAGTGCCACACGAGGTGGTAGTGGAAGCTCGCGGCCGCGAAGTAGACACCGAGACTGTCGGCCGCCGAACAGAGCGCCTCGACCTGGTCCTGCGGGAGCGGCGGCCGCCCGGCGAGCTGACGGATCGCGAGGGCGCTGACGGTGCAGAGCGTGTCGTCCCTGGTGACGGGTGGCGGCCAGTCGGCGACCCGATCCGCGAGGGCGACCAGCCGGTCGCTCGGGTCCCGCTCGTAGGTGATCGCCCGCAGTCGCTCCCAGACCTGTCCCATCCCTGGCGCACCGTCGTCGAGGGCCTCCGCCAAGGCCTGTTCGAGGGCGAGCACGTCGTCGGCAGGAACGTCGTGCCAGTGCCGCGCCACCCGGTAGTCGGTGGCCGCGTTGGCGAGCGCCCACGCCCGGAGACCACGCCGCGCACCCTCGGCGAGATCCGCCTCGGCCGCCAGCCGGCGCCGTGCCGCATGCCGGATGGTGTCGAGGATCCGGTAGCTCTCGCCGTCCAGGTCGATGAGGCTCCCCCGAGCCAGCCCGCGCACGGCGTCGGTCTCGCACCCCGGGACCGCGCCGAGGACGGTGGCCGCCATCCCCGCATCGAACCTCCCGGGAAGCACCGACAGGACGAGGAGCGAACGACGGCGCGCCTCGGGCAGGCGGTCCAGGCTCCACGACAGCACCGCGTCGAGACTGCGCTGACGGTGCTGACCTCCGCGGCGCGCGAGCTCGTCCGTGCCGTCCTCGGCAATCCGGACCAGCTCCTCGAGGGTGGTCGAGCCGGCGTGGGTCGCGGCGAGCTCGATCGCCAGCGGCAGGCCGTCGAGCGCGCTGCAGAGCCGGTCCACCATGCCGGCCGACTCGTCGCTGAGCACGGCACCACTGGCCCAGGCCCGTTGGCTGAAGAGCTCGATCCGGGCAGCCTGGCCGTCGATGGGGCCGAGCCTCCAGACGTGCTCGCCGGCGACCTGGAGCGCCTCCCGGCTGGTGCAGAGCAGCCGCAGTCGCGGACAGGCCTCCTCGAGGTCGGCGACCAGGTCGGCGACCGCGTCGAGGACGTGCTCGCAGTTGTCGAGGACGAGCATCACGTCGTCGCGTCGGCGCAGCTCCGTCGCCAGGTCGGCCACCTCGGTGGAGGCGATGCCGAGCACCTCGGCGACCGCTGCCGGCACCTGGTCCCCCGTGCTGAAGGTCGCGAGCTCGACGAGCCAGGCTCCGCCCTTGAAGCCGGCCGCGATCTGGAGCAGCAGCTCGGAGACCAGCCGGGTCTTGCCGAGGCCGCCGGTCCCCAGCACCGTGACCAACGAACGCTCCTCGACCAGTCGGCGCAGCTCGGCGAGCTCGCGCTCCCGGCCGACGAACCCGGTGACCGGGATCCGCACGTTGGTCCGCCGCGACGGCGAGCCGCGCAGCGGCGTCGCGGCGCCGCACAGCCGCCACAGCTCGACCGGGTCGGCGACGTCCTTGAGGTCGTAGTCGCCGACGCAGACGCCGCGCGGCGCGTCCAGCTCGCTCTGGGTCGCCGCCGACACGACCACCTGCCCGGCGTTCACCGTCGATGTCACCCGCGCCGCGACGTTGACCGCGAGCGCGACGTAGTCGTCCGCCACCGGGACGGCGTCACCGGTGTGCGCGCCCGCGCGGACGGTCAGCCGGGGCACGACGTCGTCCGGCACCTCCGCGAGCTCCGCCTGGAGCGCGACGAGGGCGTCGACCGCCCCCTGCGCGTCGGGGAAGGCGAGGAACGCCCCGTCCCCCTCGGTCTTCACGACGACCCCGCCCTCGGCCTCCGTGTGCGACGCCACCCGGTCCTGCAGCACCGCCAGCGCCGCGACGAAGGCGTCACCGTGCTCCGCGAACGTCTTGGTGCTCTCCACCACGTCGACGAACGCGAAGGTCACCCGACCGCGGGGCAGACGGCGCGCCATACCGGAAGTGCAGCGCAGGACGACCCCGCCGCACAAGGGAGCCATCCCCCGCGTCTCTGCGATACTCCGCCATGACCTGGACCCCGCAGCACTCGCAGAACGCCATGATCGCGGTCGGTGGCGGCGTAGGTGCGGCCGCGATGGTGGCGCCCGCCCTTCTTCAACGCGTGTTCGGCATCCCGGCCGAGGAGATCACCGGGCCGGGCCTCATGGGTTGGCGCCTCTTCGCCGCGCGCAACCTCTACCTGACGGCGCGGGCAGCGCAGGGCGACTCCACCGCCATCGCCGCCTTCGGTCACCTCCAGGCCCTCGACCAGGTCGTGTTCTGGCACGCCTTCTCCACCCGGTCGGTTCCTCGCAGCACGGCAGTGCTCGCCGCGGCGACCTCCCTCGCGATCGTCGCGCTCGACGTCCACCGTCGGACGAGTCGGTAGCGGGCGCTCGCTGCTCGGGTCAGGTCGGCGTCAGCGGTCCGCGAGGACCTGCTCGCGCAGGATGTCGCCGTGCCCGGCGTGGCGGGCGAGCTCCTCGATCATGTGTCCGTAGATCCAGCGCAGGCTGACCGGCCCGCGGCGGGCGTGCTCGACCACGCTGTCGAGGTCGTGGTCGAAGCTCAGCCGGTCGGACTCCTCACACACCCGGCGGAAATTCTCCGCGACCGAGGCGATGGTGTCGTCGGGCGCCAGCCGGAAGCTGTCGTCGATGTCGTCCGGCACGCCGACCTCGGCCCGACTACGGCCGGTGAGCGTGACGTGGAACCACACCTGCTCGGCGAACGCGGCGTGCTTCACCAGCCCCAGCAGCGTGGTCAGCGACGGCACCAGGCTGCGCCGCGCCTCCTCCTCGGTCAGTCCGTCGAGAAGCTCGAGGATCTCCGCGCGGTTGCCTGCGAGGAGGTCGACGAGGGTCTTCCGCTCGGGCGCGGTGAAGTCCGGGTGGTCGCTCACGCGCTCAGGCTACGAGGCCGAGAGAACCAGACCGCTCGTCGGCACGCCGGTACCGGCGGTGACCACGACGTGGTGCGCGTCGTCGACCGGGTTGACCGACGTCCCACGGATCTGGCGGACGCCCTCGGCGATGCCGTTCATGCCGTGGATGTAGGCCTCGCCGAGCTGACCGCCGTGCGTGTTGAGCGGCAGCCGACCGCCGATCTCGATCGCCCCGTCCTTCACGAAGTCCGGCGCCTCGCCACGGCCGCAGAAGCCGAGCTCCTCCAGCTGCATGAGGACGTACGGCGTGAAGTGGTCGTAGAGGATCGCCATCGGGATGTCGGTGGGAGTGAGCCCGGACTGCCTCCAGAGCTCGCGACCGACCACGCCCATCTCGGGGATACCGATGTCGTCGCGGTAGTACGACGTCATGACGAACTGGTCGCGGCCGCTCCCCTGTGCCGCGGCAGTGATCACGGCGGGCTCCTGGGCGAGGTCCTTCGCGCGCTCGGGTGACGTGACGACCAGCGCCACGGCGCCGTCGCTCTCCTGGCAGCAGTCGAGCAGGTGCAGCGGGTCGGCGATCATCCGGGACGCCTGGTGGTCCTCGAGCGTGATCGGCTTGCCGTAGAAGAACGCGTTCGGGTTGGTCGCGGCATGCCTGCGGTCGGCGACGGCGACCCGCCCGAAGTCCTCCGACGTGGCGCCGTACTCGTGCATGTAGCGGCGCGCCTGCATCGCGACGGTGGCCGCCGGCGTGCCGAGCCCCATCGGGTAGGTCCACGCGTTGTCGAGGCCGTTGGTGTTGACCTGGGTCGCTGCCGCGATCGAGACCTGGCCGAAGCGGGACTCGGAGCGCTCGTTGAAGCCCCGGTAGCAGACGACGACGTCAGCCACACCCGTCGCGACGGCCATCGCCGCCTGCTGCACGGTCGCGCAGGCGGCACCACCGCCGTAGTTGATCCGGCAGAAGAACTTCAGCTCCGGCAGCCCCAGCTCACGCGCGACGGCGATCTCCGAGGAGGTGTCCATCGTGAACGTCGTCAGGCCGTCGATGTCGGACACCGACAAGCCGCAGTCGGCGATCGCTGCACGGACCGCCTCGACGGAGAGCTGGAGCTCCGAGCGCCCGGACTCCTTGGAGAACTCGGTGGCGCCGATCCCGACGATGGCCGCCTTGCCACTGAGGCCGCTCACCCCGCTCACACCGCCACCTTGACCGTGCCGGTGACGTGGTCGCCGAGCGACACCTTGCCGACGATCGCGATCGTCGCGATCCCGTCGGCGACCTCGGTGACCGAGCCGCTGAACGTCAGCGTGTCGTACGGGTGCGCGGGCGCACCGAGCCGGATCGCGATGCCCTTGAGCTCGCAGTCGTGCCCGGCCCAGTCGGCGACGAACTTCTCGACCAGCCCGTTGGTGGTCAGGATGTTCATGAAGATGTCCTTGGACCCGGCTGCCTGGGCGACGTCACGGTCGTGGTGGACGTCTTGCCAGTCGCGGGTCGCGATCGCCGTGCTCACGATCGTCGTCGGCGTCATCGGCAGGCTCCACTCGGGGATCTGTTGCCCGGCCTCGAGAGTCCTCATCGTGCGTCCTCCTCAGCCCGCCGCCACACCGGCAGCGTCAGCTCGTCGTCGATCGTGTTGAAGTCGACCCGAAGTCGCATGCCGATCTCGATCTCGTCGTCGGCCACGCCGACCACCTCGCCGACCATCCGGACGCCCTCGTCGACGTCGATGAGCGCGATGAGGATCGGCAGCTCCTTGCCGGGCACGGGCGGGTGCCGGTGCACGACGTAGGAGAAGACGGTGCCCGTGCCGGCGGCGACCTCGTAGCCGCGGTCGTAGGCGTCGCACTCCTGGCACGCGGGCCCCGGCGGGAAACGCTTCGCGCCGCACGCGTTGCACTTGGGGATCCGCAGCTCCCCCGCCTGGGTGCCGTCCCAGAAGAACCGGGAGTCCCGGTTGACCATCGGCCGGATGGCCATCAGCGCTCCTTGGGGATGAACTTGAGGACGCGGAAGAGCATCGTCGCGACGTGCTCGTCGCCGACGTACCACCGGTTCCGCGACGTGACGAAGTAGCCGAGCCCCATGCCCGTGCTCTTGGGGCCGGCGACGGAGTCCAGCGCCGTGGTGACTCGGACCTGCTCGCCCACACGCAGGTAGCGCTCGTAGGTCTGCTCGGTGTTGGTGCCGAGGACCGCCGTGAAGCCCTCCGCGGTGAGCAGCTCCATCATCGAGTGCAGCGGGTCGTCCGACGCGCGCTTGCGCCCCAGGCCGGGCATCGTCCACACCTGAGCCATGGACGGCGGCGCCTCACCCTGGAGGAAGCGCTCGTTCTCGTAGCCCATCGCGTCGAGCCAAGTGCCGATCGTCGGTTGGTTGACCTCCCAGCGCGCGACCGTCTCGGACGCCTCGCCGAGCGCCTTGATCCGCTCGGCCTCGGCCATGATGCGGTCGTGGCGCTCGTCCACGCCGTCCGGGGCCGCGCTCATCGAGGCACCCGCGGCATGCCGAGGCCGAACATCGAGATCAGCTCGCGCTGCACCTCTTGCACTCCGCCTCCGAAGGTCAGGACCAGGTTGCGCTTGGCCTGCGCGTCCAGGTAGTCGAGCAGCTCCTTGGTCTCCGGGTCGCCGGCATCGCCGAGTCGGTGGACGGCGGCGATCAGGTCGGCGTTGAGGTGCTGGACGTGGTCGGAGGCGAACACCTTCGACGACGACGCGTCGCCGACACTGACCTCGCCCTCCTTCGCGGCCCGGGCGACCTCCCAGTTGAGGAGCTCGTTGATCCGGAAGATCGCGGTGGCCTCACCCAGGAGCCCCGCCAGGACCGGATCCCCGAGGAGACCTCGAGGTTGAGCCCAGCGCACCACCCGGTCGCGCAGACCCTCGATCCGGCCGGCCGGGCCGAGCATGACCCGCTCGTGGTTGAGCTGGGTGGTGATGAGCTTCCAGCCCTGGTTCTCCTCACCGACGAGCATGTCGACGGGCACGCGGACGTCGTTGAAGTACGTCGCGTTGACGTGGTGCGAGCCGTCGGCGGTGATGATCGGCGTCCAGCTGTAGCCAGGGTCCTTCGTGTCGACGATGAGGATCGAGATGCCCTTGTGCTTGGGCGCGTCCGGGTCGGTCCGCACGGCGAGCCACAGGTAGTCGGCGTGGTGGCCGCCGGTGGTCCACATCTTCTGGCCGTTGACGACGTAGTGGTCCCCGTCGCGCTTCGCGGTGGTGCGCAGCGATGCCAGGTCGGTCCCCGCGTCCGGCTCGCTGTAGCCGATCGCGAAGTGCACGTCGCCGGCGAGGATCCGCGAGAGGAACATGTCCTTCTGCTTCTCCGTGCCGTAGCGGATCAGGGTCGGCCCGACCGTCTGCAGGGTCACGGCCGGCAGGTGCACGTCGTGGTACTGCGCCTCGTTGGCGAAGATCGTCTGCTCGATCTCGCCGAGCCCGTGGCCGCCGTACTCCTTCGGCCAGCCGACGCCCATCCAGCCGTCGGCACCCATCTGCTTGATGAGCTTGGTGTAGCTCGGGCCGTGGCGGTCCCAGGCGCCCTCGACCGCGCCCGGGTCGTTGAGGTGGCCGAACTCGGCGGAGAGGCCGGCGAACCACTGCCGCAGCTCGGCCTTGAGCGCCCGCTGCTCGTCGGTGAGCTCGAGGTTCTTCGCGTCGGCCGACTCGAGCGGCACCTCGCCCGCTGCGGTGTCGAGCGCGTAGGCGAGGTCGTTGGCCCAGGAGGAGAAGCCGATGAGCGGGTACGTGACGTCGACCCCCATGCCGCCGTGGACGTGGTGGCACGTGCGGAACGCGGTCGGGACGACCCGGCTGACCCAGTAGCCCGCGACGGCCAGGTCGTCCGCGGCCGGCAGGCCGTTGGCGACGCGCCACACGGCGTTGTCGGCAGCGAGGTCGAGGGTGCGGCTCGCGATGTAGACGTCGGCCAGCTGCAGCGAGACGGCCTGGAACTGCGCGAGCGCGCGCCCGAACTGCTCGCGGCCCTTGACGTAGTCGGCGGTCAGGTCCCGTGCACCGGCGAGGACGCCGGCGGCGATGACCGCGAGGCCGGCGGCCGCCACGT
>NZ_JACEFC010000054.1 GCF_014180715.1 Nocardioides stalactiti
CCTTCATGGTGCCGGCCGACACCGCCTTGAGGTCGGCGCCGGCGCAGAAGGTGCCGCCGGCCCCGGTCAGGACGGCGACCGACGCCGACGGGTCCGCATCGAACGCGAGGAACGCGTCGTAGAGCGCCTGCGCGTGCTCGGTGTCGACCGCGTTGCGGACGTCGGGCCGGTCGATCGTGACGACGGTGACGGGGCCACGGCGCTCGGCCGAGACGCTCATCCGCCGAACCCGGTCTCGGTGCGCTCCAGGATCGGGGCCAGGTCGATCCCCGTCGGGAGGGTGCCGAACGCACCGCCCCAGTCCCGAGCCAACCGGGTCGCACAGAACGCATCCGCCACCGCCGACGGTGCGTGGCGGAGGAGCAGCGAGCCCTGGAAGACGAGCGCGAGCTGCTCGACGATCCGGCGTGCCCGCAGCTCGATGTCGTCGAAGGAGGTGAACTCCTTCTGCAGCCTGGCCAGCGACTCGTCGAACCGCGCGTCGGCACCCGAGGCCAACGAGACCTCCTCGAAGAAGGCGTCGAGCGTGTGCGGCTCGCGGGCGATCGCCCGCAGCGCGTCGAGCGCGGCGACATTGCCCGACCCCTCCCAGATGGAGAGGAGCGGAAGCTCGCGATAGATGCGGGCCAGGTCGAAGTCCTCGATGTAGCCGTTGCCACCGAGGCACTCGAGCGCCTCGCCGGCCGCGATCGGAGCCCGTTTGCAGACGTAGTACTTCGTCGCGGCCAGCGCGATCCGGCGCATCGCCGCCTCGCCCTCGTCGCCACGGATCGCCCTGTCGTTGGCCCCGGCGAGCCGCAGCATGGCGGTGGTCGCGGCCTCGGACTCGACCTGGAGGTCGGCGAGGACGTTGCGCATCGACGGCTGGTCCACCAGCAGCTTGCCGAACGCCGAGCGGTGCCGGGCGTGGTGGGCGGCCATGGCCAACGCGGTCCGCATGCCGGCCGAGGAGCCGATGACGCAGTCGAGCCGGGTCATGTTGACCATCTCGACGATGGTCCGGACGCCGCGGCCCTCCTCGCCGACGAGCCATCCGACCGCGGCGTCGTACTCGATCTCCGAGGACGCGTTGGACCTGTTGCCGAGCTTGTCCTTGAGCCGGACGAACCGCATCGCGTTGGCGTCGCCACCCGGGAGGACCCGCGGCACCAGGAAGCAGGTCACGCCCGCGTCGGTCTGGGCGAGGGTCAGGAACAGGTCGGACATCGGCGCCGACGTGAACCACTTGTGACCGCGCAGCACGTAGGTACCGTCCGCCTGGCGGGTCGCGGTCGTCGTGTTGGTCCGGACGTCGGACCCACCCTGCTTCTCCGTCATCGACATCCCGGCGATCAGCCCCTGCTTGGTGGCAGGGTCACGCAGTCCGAAGTCGTAGACGCGGTTGGTCAGCAGCGGCTCGAACTGAGCGGCCAGCTCGGGGTTCGCCCGCAGGGCCGGTACGACGGCGTAGGTCATCGAGATCGGGCACCCGTGTCCCGCGTCGACCGACCACACCATGAACTTCGCGGCGCGGGCGACGTGCGCGCCCGGACGGTCGTCCGCCCACGGCGCACCGTGCAGGCCGTGGCCCACCGCCGTCGACATCAGCTGGTGGTACGCCGGCACGTACTCGACCTCGTCGACGCGGTGACCGTAGCGGTCGTGCGTCAGCAGCCGCGGCGGGACCCGCTCGGCGAGCCGACCCATCGCCTGCGCCTCGGCGGACCCGGCCAGACGTCCGAGCTCGTCGATCTCAGGCAGCGCCCAGCCGGCGCCCTCGCGCTCGACGCCCTCGCGGAGCGCCGCGTCGGCCGCGGTGTTGTGGCCCACCAGCGGCGGGACCTGGTTGAAGACCTCATGCGTGCTCGTCATGTCTCATCCCTTGTTGGTCGAAGGACCGAAGTCGTCGTACGGCGCGGCGTCGCGCTCCTGGACCGCCTGCTTGAAGCCGACCTCCATCGAGCGTTCGGCGAAGGAGTAGCCCTCGCGGGTGTGCCGCGAGATCCCGTCGAAGACGGTGCTGATCATCTGGCTGTTCTGCACGCCCTGGGCGAGCAGCGCGGAGTTGAGGGCGAGCTTGACCATCATCAGCTGGTTGAGCGGCATGGCGGCGATCCGCTGCACCAGGATCTCGGTGCGCTCGTCGAGGTCCTCAGGCTCGGGCGCCTCGATCGCCAGGCCCCACTCGGCAGCCTCACGCCCGGACAGGCAGTCGCCGGTGAGCAGCAGCCGCTTGGCCTTCTGGTCGCCCAGCCGGTGCGCCCACATCCCGGCGCTCGGCACGCCCCACACCCGGGTGGGCGGATAGCCGATCTTGGCGTCGGCGGCGATGACGATCTGGTCGCAGTGCAAGGCGATGTCGGTGCCGCCGGCCACGCAGAACCCGTGGATCTTCGCCACGGTCGGCTTGTTGGCGTGGAGCAACGACGCGTAGCCGCGGGTGAAGCGGCTCATCATCGCGTAGTCGACCATCGGGTCCCACTGCTTCGACGGGTCGTGGTTGGGGATCGCCTGCTCGGCGAACGCCCCGAGGTCGTAGCCGCCGCAGAAGCCCTTGCCCCGACCGCTCACCACGATCACGTGGACGCGCGGGTCGCGGTCGGCGCGCTCGACGGCCGCAGCGATCTCGAAGGGCGTGTCTGCGGTGATGGCGTTGCCGTGCTCGGGCCGGTCGAACGTCAGCCGGGCGACCCGACCATCGACCTCGTAGGTGAGCGTCCGGTAGTCCGCCGGACCGTCGTCCTCCGGGATGCCGACGTACGGCGAGTCGGGTCCCTCGTGCGCGGGGCGCCGCCACGGCGCTGCGTCGGTCATGGTGGTGACGTTACAGATTCACCCACAGTTGTGTCTAGATCTGTAGCATGAGAGGGTCGTCCCGTGCCCGCTGACGACCTCAAGCCGCTCCCCGCGCGGTCGGTCGTCCTGTCCCTGCTCCTCGGCTCGCACCCCGACCGGATGACGCCCGCCCAGGTGACCAGTGCCGGCGAGCACTTCGGGATCCCGGCTGCCACCCTGCGGGTGGCGCTGACCCGCGCGGTCGCCGCCGGCGACCTGGTCCGGGTCGACGGCGACTACGTCCTGGGCGAGCGGCTGGTGGCCCGGCAACGGCGCCAGGACGAGGCCGTCGAGGACGCCGGGACCGCCTGGGACGGCACCTGGGAGATGGCGGTCATCGTGGTGTCAGGACGCTCGGGCAGCGAGCGGGCCGCACTGCGCGAGACGCTCGCGCAGGCCCGCCTCGCCGAGCTCCGCGAGGGCGTGTGGACCCGGCCGGCCAACCTGCGCCGCCAGGCGTCGTACGGCGACCCGGTGCTGGCGACCTTCCACGCGCGACCCGACGACGACCCCGCCCGGCTCGCCGCCGACCTGTGGGACCTCGCCGGGTGGGCGGCTGACGGCCACCGGCTGCTCGAACGGATCGCGTCGACCCACGAGCCGGCCGCGCGCCTGGCCGTCGCGGCACACGTGGTCCGGCACCTCACCGCCGATCCACTGCTGCCCCGCGAGCTGCTCCCGAGGGGCTGGCCGGGCTCCGACCTGCGGGCGGCCTACGCGGCCTACCAGGTCGAGCTGCGGTCGATGGCCCTCACCACCACGACTGCTCCTGGGTGACGACCCCCGCGCCCTGGCCGGCCAGGGTCGGCTCGAGCTCGTCGATCGGGATCGGCCGCGTCCACAGGTAGCCCTGGCCGGAGCTGCAACCCAGGTCACGCATGATCTCGAGCTGGCGCGGGCGCTCGATGCCCTCCGCCACGGTGCGCAGCCCGAGGTGGTGCGCGATGTCGATGACGCCGCGGACGATCGCCCGGTCCTCGTGGCTGTGCTCGACGTTGCGCACGAAGGACCGGTCGATCTTGAGGATGTCGACCGGGAAGCTCCGTAGGTAGGTCAGCGGGGCGTAGCCGGTGCCGAAATCGTCCAGCGCCAGCTGCACGCCGAGGGCCTTGAGCTCCTTGAGCCGAGCGGTGGCACCGGCCAGGTCCCCCACCGTCGCGGTCTCGGTGATCTCGAGGACCAGACGCCCCGCGGCGAGGCCCGAGGCAGCGAGCGCCTGACCGACCACGTCGACCAAGCCCGGTTGGCGCAGCTGGCGCGCCGAGATGTTGACGCTCATGTAGACGTCGGTCGCCAGCCCCGCGGTCGCCTGGCACGCGGCCCGCAGGGCCCACTCGCCGATGGCCCCGATCTGGCCGCTCGTCTCGGCCTGGTCGATGAAGTCGGCCGGCGTCAGCAACCCCCGTTGCGGGTGGAGCCAGCGGATGAGGGCCTCGACACCGAGACGCTCATCGGTCCGGAGGTCGACGATCGGCTGGTAGTGCATCCAGAACTCGTCCTGGGCCAGCGCCAGGTCGAGGTCGGTGCGGACCCGCGAGCGCGACTCGGCCTCGAGCCGCATCTCGGTGCGGAACGCCTCGTAGCCGTTGCTGCCGCGCCCCTTGGCCGCGTACATCGCGGCATCGGCCTCGGCCAGCAGGCCGTCGGTGTCGCGGTGCCACTCGTTGGACTCCGCGAGCCCGACGCTGGCGTGGATGACGACCTCGATGTCCCCGATGTCGACCGGTTGGTTGATCGCCTCCAAGAGCCGCTCGACGACGGGTACCGCGGCCTCCAGGTCGGTGTCCTCCAGCAGCAGCGCGAACTCGTCGCCTCCGAAGCGGGCCACGGTGTCGCCCGGGCGGACCGCGTCGGTGAGCCGCTCGCCGATCGCCCGGAGGAGCTTGTCGCCCGCGCCGTGCCCGTGCGCGTCGTTGACGGCCTTGAAGTCGTCGAGGTCGAGGAAGCACACCACCAACGACTGGGCCTCCCGGCGGTCGAGCGCGTGGCGGGTCCGCTCGAGGAAGAGCACCCGGTTGGGCAGGCCGGTCAGCTCGTCGGACAGGGCCCGCTCCCGGAGCTCGTCCTCGAGGCGCCGACGCTCGGTCACGTCGTGCGTGTGGAGGACCAGCGCCTCGACGGCCGGGTCGTCGAGCAGGTGGGTGATGGAGGTCTCGGCATGACGGAAGGACCCGTCGGTCTGCATCAGACGACACTCGACCCGGTACTGGTCCTCGCGGATCGCACGCGCCAGGGCATCGTCGAAGAGCGCGCGGTCACCCGGGTGCACCCAGTCGCGGATCGGCCGACCGACGATCCCCACCGCGGGGAGCGCGAAGACTCGAGACGCGGCGGAGCTCTGGTAGGTGACGACGCCGTCGCGGTCCACCAGGGTGAGCACGTCGCTGGAGTTCTGCCCGATGGTCCGGAACCGCGCCTCCGTCCCGGCGAGGTGCTCGAACGCCGCCCCGGCCAGGGTGGCGACGAAGCTCGCGAGCTGGAGCTCCTCCTCGCCGAAGAGGGCCCCGAGCTGGCTGTGGGTGACGTAGAGGCACCACAGCGCCTTGCCGTCGACCATGATCGGAGCGGCGAGCGCGGACCGGATCTCCGAGAGCAACATGCTCTCGGACCCGTCCCCGCTGAGGTCCCCGGCCGAGACCGGGGCGCCGGTCTCGATCGCCCGGGTGACCAGGGTGTGGCTGATCGCGTCGGCGCGCTCGCCGGAGACCGTCACCAGCTTCTGGTTGCGCACGTCCGCCACGCTCACGATGTCGCAGCGCTCGGCCCGCAGCAGCGTCAGCGCGGCCTGTCGCACCACCGCCTCCAACGACGCGGTCGACGGCGCAGCGGCGATCTCCCGTCCGACGCTGAGCAAGGTGGCGAAGCGGTCGAACAAGGACACGGTCGGGTCCGACTCCTCCTCCGCGGGGCGCGGTTCGAGGAGCCGTTCGAGCGCGAGCACCACCTCGGTCGCCTCGACCACCGAGCGTTCGTCGCCCCCGCGCGCCGCCACCACGCGGGACCGGGCCTGGCGGCTGAGTGCGGCCTCGTAGGTGGCCCCCTGATCCTCCGCGACAGCGATGCTGCGGTCGAGCAGCCGGAGGGAGGCGCGGTGCCGGCCACGGAGGCCGGCCAGGAGACCCGCCTCCCGCAGGGTGTGCGGCGCGTTGTTGCGATAGCTGAACGACCAGAGCCGGGCCCGTCGGACAGCACGGCGATAGGCCCGCAGGAGCTGTGCGCGACCGGCGCCGTCGTACGGCGAGGTGGCCTCGAGGACGAGTCGGGCGATGGTGGCGTTCCACGACGCGATCGGAGCGGCGTACTCCTGACGGAGCCCGCCGGCGCGGACGACTCCCGCGGCCGCGGAGCCCTCGCGGGCGGCGCGGACGAGGTCCCCCTCCCGGATCGCGCAGACCGCTGCGGCGAAGTGGAGCTCGGCCGTCGTGCTGAGGTCGGCACTCCCCCGGGCGAGCTCGGCCTCGATCAGCGTTGAGTCGACCCGGCCACCGCTCGCGCGGGTCCACACCGACAGCGCCACACCGGCCGAGGTCTCGTCCCCGATGGCCATCGCGGACTCGTACGTCGACCGCGCCACCTCGACGGCGGCGTCCAGCTTCCCTTGGCGGTAGAGGCACATCGCCAGGTTCCAGCTGGCGGTGTTGACCTCCCACTGGTCACCGGTCGACTCGAGCAGCCGGATCGCCTCGCGACAGGCATCGACACCCTCCTCGAAGCGGGAGGCTGCATAGAGCGTCACCCCGGCGAAGCCCAGGCTCTGCCCCTGGCCCCACGGGTCGTTGCGCGCACGCCGGATCTCCAGGGAACGCTGGGCGTAGCGCAGCGACCTGCCGAACCACGGCACCATCGTCATCACCGGCGCGTGCTCGGAACAGGCCTGCCCGAGCTCGGCGCTCGGCGGGTAGCGCTCAGCGAGGTTGAGACCTCGGAAGTGGCTCCAGGCACACATGAACGTCCCACTGGAGAACCAGTAGACGTAGGCCAGGCGGCTGTGGATGCGCATGGCGAGGAAGTCCTCGTCACGTCCCACAGGTGAGCGGCGGCCGGTGGTCAGCGTCGGGAGCCAGCTGTGACACACCTGGACGATGAGCTCCCAGACCAGGCGGAGCACCACCATCGGCGCCCTCGTGGGCACCGGCCGGCCGAGCTGCGCCATGGCACCTTCGAGGTGACGGCGGGCGGTCGGAAGGTCACCCTGCTTGAACGCCAGGCCACCGAGCTTCTCGTCCAGCGACGCCTTCGCCATCGGGTCCTCGACCAGGTCCCGTGCCCGCACCAGCGCCGACTTCGCGTCGGCGTACGCCCCACGGAGGGTCAGCACGTCACCCATCCCGGTCGCGATCACGGCTCGGGTCGCGCGGTCGCGCGGTTCCGCCCCGCGCTCGGCCATCCGGTAGTGCGCGAGCGCGGAGTCGAGGCCGTACTGCGCCCGGGCCACCTCGGCGGCCCGCAGCGCGTGGGGCAGCGCGTCGGCGTGCCGGTGAGCCGCGTCGAGGTGGTACGCCACGTCGAAGACCTCGGCGTCGTCGACGGCGCCCAGCAGCAGCGCGTCGGCGATCCGACTGTGCAGGTGCTCGCGGGTCTCGGTGTCGAGCCGGTCCAGGAGCGCCTCGCGGATCCGGTCATGGAAGAAGGTGCAGCGGCCGGTGCGCGGGTCGACCCAGAGCAGGCGCCGACGGAGCGACTCCTCCAGGATCGGCGCTGCCAGCTCGCTCTGACCCGCGAGCTCGACGGCCTGCACGATGTCGAACTCCTTGCCCAGGACGGCACCGACGGAGAGGGCGCGCAGCACCCCCTCGGGAAGCAGGTCGAGCCGACGGACGAGGACGGCGGCCGACCGGCGCTCGGTCTGGACCTCGGCCAGCGCGGTCTCGTCGACCAGCCAGCCCCCGGGGCTGGCGGTGAGCGCCCCGCACTCGACCAGGCCCCGCAGCACTGCGGCACCCATGAACGGGCTGCCGTCCGCCAGGCGGGTCACGATCGCGACCGCCTGGTCCGGCAGCGGTCCGGCCATCGACTCGGCCAGCAAGGTCATGGCGCGGTCCGACAGCCGGCCGAGGTGCAGTGCCTGTGCGGTCGCGATGGTCCGCAACGGGTCTTCCGGGCCGACCTCCTCGGACCGGAAGGATGCGACGACCCCGAGGTACGCCGGCAGGTCGACGTCGGCGGCGAACGCCTGGGTGAGCAGCCGGACGGTGAGGGCGTCGGCCCACTGGCAGTCGTCGAGCACCAGCAGGACCGGGTTGTCCGGAGTCGCGATCGCGGCGAGGAACTGGCGCAGCGCGACCAGGCTGCGTTCCTCACCGAACGCGTCGGGCCCGAAGGCCTCGAGCCCCACTGCGTCGTCGGCCACGCCGAGCATCGGACGCAGGGCCCCCAGCACGTTCGCCGTGACCTCGGCACTGTCTCCGAGCCGTGCCCGCAGGCCGACCCGGAGGGCTTCGGCGTCGTCGCGGCCGGCGAGGTCGCGGGCGACCCCCTGGATCAGGGTGAACGGCAGCTGGACCCCGTCCCGGATCCCCTGCCCGTGCAGCACGGTGACCCCGAGGCCGACGGCCTGCGACGCGAGCTCGGCGAGGAGCCTGCTCTTCCCGCCGCCGGACTCGGCGTCGAGCAGCACCAGTCCGCTCCCGCCCTCCCCGATCCGGGTCAGGACCGTCTGGAGGCTCTCGAGCTCTGCCTCGCGACCGACGAACGCCGGGTCGGTGAGGTGCTGGCGATGGTCGACCCGGCCGACGGTGAGTCGCGGATCAGGGTCGCCCGCCGCCAGCGCGGATCGCAGCGCCTCGAGGTCGTGGGCGACAGCGGAGGCGGACTGGTAGCGGTCGACGGGGTCCTTGCGCAGCAGTCGCTGGAGCACGGCGTCGAGGGCGCGCGGTACGTCCGGTCGGAGGTCGTGCGCAGCCGGCGCAGCCATCGACAGGTGCTGCCGGAGCAGGTCGCTGACGCCGGGACCGGGAAACGGCGGCGCCCCGACGAGGCACTCGAAGAGCAGGATGCCGACGGCGTAGAGGTCCGAGCGCTCGTCCGGGGTGACGGAGAGCAGGCCGGCCGCCTCCGGCGCCAGGTAGCGCACCGTGCCCACCAGGTCCTCGCGGACGGACTCGTCGAGCAGGGCGCTGCGCGCGAAGCCGAAGTCGACGAGCGTCACCGCGACCGGGTCCGTCCCGTCGATGACGACGTTGGCGGGCTTCACGTCCCGGTGCACGACGCCGGCCCCGTGCGCGACGCTCAGCGCCTGGGCGATCTCGATGCCGATGCGCAGCACCGACCCGACCGGCAACGGTCCGTCGCGGAGGACCGCCTCCAAGGTGCGTCCCGGGACGAAGGGCTGCACCAGGTAGAGCCGGTCGCCGACCGTGCCCGAGGCGTGCAGCTCGACGAGACCGGTCCCCGTGAGCTCGCGGAGCACGAGGGTCTCGTGCTCGAAGCGCAGCCGCGCCGCCGCGTGGACGACCGAGGCGTCGATGATCTTGACCACGACGTCGTCGCCGCTGTCCACGTCCCGGGCCAGATGGGTGTCCACACCGTTGCCGCTCTTGAGCAGCGTGCCCAGCCGGAAGCGACCGACGAAGAACGCCGGCCTTCCCTCGTCACCCTGAGTCTCGGACGACCCCCCCATAGCGTCCATCGCTCGACTCAGGCTTCCGGCGTCCGGCGCCGTCGGCGTCGGGGGTCAACAGGTCTCCACACCACCTCAGCGTAGGAGCGGCCGTGCCAGGACCTCCCCGGAATGCCGACGTGCTTAGGGATTTGAGCGCGTCGCTCCTCAGCCCGCGGAGGACGCCGTCGAACCGGCACCGGATGTCGCGCCGCGCCGCAGCTCGTTGATCCAGGTCCGGGAGGCGAGGTGCGCCTCACGCAGCTCGTCGCCAGGCCAGTCAGCGGGCAGCAGCTCGACAGGCAGGAGCGGGTCCTTGAGCAGGTGGCTCACCGAGGTGACACAGGCGGTGAAGCGCTCGACGGTGTCGGCGGTCCGGGTGGCGGCCAGGAGCGCCCGGGCGCGCTGGGACCAACCGGCCAGGTCCCACAGCCGAGCGGCGAGCTCGGCCGCGTCGGCCGCCGGGCTCGCGACGAACCGCTCGACCCCGGTCGCGACGTCCTCGGGCAGCGCGAGGCGCAGGTTCGCCGGCCGGGTCCACACCCCCTCGCGGAGCTCGGCGAGACGCAGGTCGGTCAGCGCCGTGCGCAGGTCGGCCCGCTCGGCAGCGGAGCGGCCGCTCGCGGTCACGACGACCATCTCCCAGCGTCCGCGCCAGGCCACGGTCCGCGGCCGGATCGAGTCCTCCTGCCGCCGCTGGCGGGCCAGCAGCCGTGCCGACAGGCCGTAGCGGCCGTCGTCGTCGCGGACGACGTCACCCGTCGACGTCATCCGTGACAGGGCGACCCGCACGGTCGGCTCGGCGACGCCCACGGCACCGGCAGCCGCGACCAGGTCCCGCGGAGACAGGAACGACTCGTCGGCCCCCAGCAGCAGGCTGAGGAGCGTGGAGCGGGCGGAGACTGGCTTCAAGGTCGGCATCGAGACCCATGTTACGCAATGTCGACAGTCGCAGCAGAACCGTTGTGATCTACGTCTAACATTCTTGTCGCGATCGTCCTAGATCCGTAACGTCCGGAGGCATGACCACTGAGAAGTCGCTCGCCGGCCGCACCATGATCATGTCCGGCGGCAGCCGCGGCATCGGGCTCGCGATCGGTGTCGCCGCCGCGCGCCGCGGCGCCAACGTCGTCCTGCTCGCCAAGACCGACGTCCCCGACCCCCGCCTGCCCGGGACCATCCACACCGCCGCCGCCGAGATCGAGGCCGCCGGCGGCCAGGCGCTCGCCGTCGTCGGCGACGTCCGCGACGAGGACTCCGTGGCCAACGCTGTGGCCCGAGCCGTCGACCGCTTCGGCGGCATCGACATCTGCGTCAACAACGCCTCGGCCATCGCGCTCGCCCCGACCGAGGAGCTCCCGGTCAAGCGCTTCGACCTGATGTCGTCGATCCAGCTCCGCGGCACCTACCTGCTCACCGGCGCGTGCCTGCCGTACCTGCGGGAAGGCACCAACCCGCACGTGCTGTCGCTGTCACCGCCGATCAACCTGGCGCCCCACTGGCTCGGCGCGCACCCGGCCTACACCCTCGCGAAGTACGGGATGTCCCTGCTCACCCTCAGCTGGGCCGCCGAGTACGCCGAGCACGGCGTCGCCGCCAACTGCCTCTGGCCCGAGACCATGATCGCGACCGCTGCGGTGCAGAACCTGCTCGGCGGCGACGACGTCATGGCCAAGGCACGGACCCCCGAGATCGTCGCCGACGCCGCCCTGGAGATCCTCAGCCGGCCGTCGCGGGACTGCACCGGCAACACCTTCCTCGACGTCGAGGTCCTGCGTGAGGCGGGCGTCACCGACCTCAGCCCGTACGGCGGCACCGGCCGGCTCGAGTACGACATCTTCGTCGACCCGCCGGCCACGTCGATCTGAAGTCGATCTTCAGTCGATCTGAGGTCGATCTAGAACAGGTCCTCGGGCAGCTCGGCCCCGGCCTCCATCAGCGCCACCAGGCGCTGGGCCCGCAGCATCGCGTCCGCCGCGACCTCGACGTCGTCGGCGAGGTCGGCGACGCCGATCGACCCCGACGAGGTCGCGCCCGTGGACCGTTCGTGGAGCGCCGCGAGGAGGGACTCCCGGTCGAGACCGCGGACCGCGAACAGGACCAGCGGGTCGGCGTCGACCAACCAGCCGGTCTGCACGAGCATCGCGATCGCGTGACGGCACGGGTCGAGGTAGGCGTCGCAGGTACAGGTCGCGGCGAGCTCGCCGCCGTAGGGCAGCAGCTCGACGCCGGCCTCCTCGGCGTGCTCGACCAGCTCGTGCCCCAGCTCGCCGGCGAGGAGCGCCGCGATCCGACCGGCCTCGGCCGCCACGACGTCGACGAGCGCGCGCCGTTCGTCGTCGGAGAGCACCGGCACCGCCACCTCGACGGTCCACGCGTCGTCGCCCTCGCGGACCGCAGCCAGCAGCGACCCGGCGGCGACGCTGATGCCGCCGACCTCGGCCCGCCGGGCCAGCGCCTTCCCGGCGCGCAGGTCCTGCTCGACGTAGGCCGCCTCCTCGACGGCGCGCTGCCAGGCCTTGCCCCACCACGACCGCACCCCGGTGCGCGGCACCGCGAGGCGGCCGTGGGTCACCCGGGGGCCGGCCACGTCAGTCGTCCTTCTCGAGCTCGGCGAGGTAGGCCTCGCGACGAACCTCCTGGCGCAGGGACACCAGGTCGCGGAGATCCTCGTTGCTGAGCTCGGTGAGGGCGGCCTCGCCCCGCGCGAGCACCGCGTCGGCGAGGGCACGCTTGCGGTCGAGGAGCGCCGCGACCCGCTCCTCGATGGTCCCGCGGGTGACCATCCGGTGCACCTGGACCGGCTTGGTCTGGCCGATCCGGTAGGCCCGGTCGGTGGCCTGCTCCTCCACCGCGGGGTTCCACCAGCGGTCGACGTGGACGACGTGGTCGGCCCGGGTCAGGTTGAGCCCGGTGCCGCCGGCCTTGAGGCTGAGCAGGAACACTGGCACCTCACCGGACTGGAACCGGGCGACCATCGACTCCCGTGCGCTGACCGGAGTCCCGCCGTGGAGGAACTGGTGGCTCACCCCCGTCGCCGTGAGGTGCTGCTCGATCAGCCGCGCCATCGCGACGTACTGGGTGAAGACCAGCACCGCTCCCTCCTCGGCCACGACCGTGGTGAGCAGCTCGTCGAGGAGCTCGAGCTTCTCCGAGCGGCCGGTCAGCCGGGTCGCACCGGACTGCTTGAGGAACTGGGCCGGGTGGTTGCAGATCTGCTTGAGCCCGGTGAGGAGGGCGAGCACCAGACCCCGCCGGGTGTGCTCGTCGGCGTTCTCGATCCGGGCCATCGTGTCGCGGACGAACGCCTCGTAGAGGACGGCCTGCTCGCGGGTGAGCCCGAGCAGGTGGTCGGTCTCGGTCTTGGGCGGCAGCTCGGGGGCGATGCCGGGGTCGGACTTGCGGCGGCGCAGCAGGAACGGCCCGATCAGGTCGGCGAACTGGCGGGCCTTGGTGGGCTCGGCGCCCGACTCGATCGGCGCCCCCCACACCCGACGGAACGCCTGGCGACTGCCGAGGAGCCCCGGGATGGCCCAGTCGAGGATCGACCAGAGCTCGGTGAGGTCGTTCTCGACCGGGGTGCCGGTCAGCGCGACGCGAGCGCGGCTCGGGATCTGGCGCAGGTGGCGCGCAGTGGAGGACCGCGAGTTCTTGACGTGCTGCGCCTCGTCGGCGACCACCAGGTCCCACGGGACGGCGGCGAGGGTCTCGTGATCGCGCCGCATCGTGCCGTACGTCGTCAGCACGAACCCGCCGCCGAGACCGGACAACGAACGGGCGCCCCCGTGGAACCGCCGGACGTCGAGCTCCGGTGCGAACCGCCCGATCTCGGCCTCCCAGTTGCCGAGCAGGCTGGCGGGGCACACGACGAGGGTCGGGCCACCGGCCGAGAGACCGGTCTCCAGCCGATGCAGGTGCAGCGCGATGAGCGTGATCGTCTTGCCGAGCCCCATGTCATCGGCGAGGCACGCCCCCAGCCCGAGCGCCGTGAGGTCGGCCAGCCAGGTCAGCCCGTGCCGCTGGTAGTCGCGCAGCTCGGCCCGCAGTCCCGCCGGGGCCGCCAGCGGCTCCCGGGTCGGCGCAGCGAGGAGCTGCTCGCGCACCTTCAGCAGGGACGCACCGACGATGACCTGCTCGGTCGCTCCGGCCGCCGGGCCGCCCGTCTCGGGGAGCTCGGCGACCCCGGTCAGGGCGGCGGCGAGTGCCTGCGCGCCGGTGGCCTTGCGGATGAGGCGCTTGCGGGCCCGTGCCGCCGTCGCGGGGTCGACGACGGTCCACGCCCCCCGCAGCTTGAGGACCGGCGCGGCGGCCGTCGCCAGCTGCTCCATCTCGGCGTCGGTCAGCGGCTCGCCGTGGAGGGCGACCTGCCAGGAGAACCCGAACAGGCCGTCGACCGAGAACGGGCTGTCCTGGAGCGGCAGCTCCTCGTTGCGCGGCCCGGGCCGGCGTTCCAGCACCGCGCGGGTGGTGAGGTCGCGGCCCAGGGCCCGCGGCCAGTGCACGTCGACCCGTTCGTCGCGGAGCGCGCCGACGTGCTCGAGCAGGCTGCCGATCTCCGGGCCGTCGAGGGTGAGCTGGTCGGGGACCGACAGCCCGAGCAGCCGGTCGAGGACCGGCCACACCTCCGCAGCCGCCCGGAGCGCGATGCTCGCGTGGACGCGCGCCCGCGGACCGAAGCCGTGGACCTCCTCGTCGTCGGTCCAGAGCAGAGCGGCGTCGCGCACGTGGAGCGGGTCGCGCTCGTCGTGGACCTGGAGCACGACGCGCACCGATCCCGCGGAGAGCTCCTCCTCGTCCGCCTCGACGCGCAACGAGATCCGCACCAGCTCGGGCAGGACGAACCGATCGGCCTGCTCCGCGCGCGCCCGCTCCTCGGCCCGTCGTCGGACGCGGTCGACGAAGTCCGGCGCGGGCGGCGGCGGGACGGCGGGTTCGGCTCGCTCGGGGGTCGCAGGGTCGGGCGCAGCAGGGTCGGGCGCAGCAGGGTCGGGCGCAGCAGGGTCGGCGGCCGACGGCCGGGCAGGCCTGCGTGGTGCCGCTCGCGGCAGCGCGTCCGCCACGGCGTCCAGCACCAGCGCCACCAGGGTGGCCGCGCCGTCCGGGTCGAGGGCGTCGTAGGCGCGCGCGGCAGCGAGCCGGCCGATGCTGTCGTGGTCGCGCTCGTCGAGCCCGTCGATGCGCCAGCGCGGACGCTCGTCGTCGGTCGGCGCGAGCTTCCCGGCGGCGACGAACCGGCTGGCGAGCAGCGCGGCCCCACCGAGCAGCGCGACGCTCGGGTGGGCGTCCGGCTGCGTCCGAGCCCGGCTGAGCACCGGCAACGCGGCCCGGATCGGCAGCGTGATCGTGCGGTGCTCGTCAGTGAACTCGATCGTGCCGTCGCGAGGCGGATCGGCCGGCGTGAACGTGGCCGGACCGGTGACGGGCACGAAGCTCAAGCCCAGGCCTCCCAGCAAGGATCGAAGCACCGCCGGACGTGGTCCGTCCGGCGGGACTCGACGCTAACGCGTGGGACCGACGGTTCGTTCCCGTGCGCGTGCCCTCCTAGGTCTGGCGCTTGCGCCCCAGCAGCTGCTTGAGCCCCACGGCCGCGAGCAGCAGACCGCCGGCGAGGGCGAGCCCCCCGCCCCACCAGGTGGGGTGCTCGACGGCGAGCACGAACGTCCCCGACGGCACGACCGTCGCGGGCATCAGGATCGCCAGCACGGAGAAGCCCGGGTTGCCGTTGAGTGCGGCCGCGAGGGCCCACAGCAGCGTGAGCAGGGCAGCGATGCCGAAGATGACGTAGACGTCGTTGTCGTAGTCGGGCGGGCCCTCGGCGACGTAGAAGGTGCCGGCGGTGTCGCTGTAGGTGTCGTCGTAGCCGCCGAAGATGCCGGCGAACACGCCCGAGACGATGACCACCAGCAGCACGACGTTGATCCCGACGAGACCGATGACCCCCGCCACGATCCCGGTCAGTGCCCGGCTGCGCAGCAACCAGCCGACCGCGGTCACGACGAGGACGAACGCCGCGACCGTCGCCGCGGCGATGATCGCCTGGTCGTCGTCCTCGCCGATGTCGACGAGGACGTCGTCGCTGAGCTGGATGTAGGCGAGGCCGAGACCGAGGATGGCCGTCACCGCGAAGGCCCCGCGCCGGATCGCCGCGTAACCGATCGCCGCGAGCACGAAGACCACGCCGCCGATGAGGTACGCCAGCCAGTCCTCGCCCCCCTCGATCTCCTCCAGGCCGACGCCGAGCATCGCGCCCGCACCGAGGATGCCGGCGACCCCGGGCCAGGTGACGAGCTCCTCGCGGCCGCGGCCGCTCCCGAGCGCCAGCGCCAGCACGGCGAACAGCAGCAGCGCAGCCGTCGCGGCCAGGCCGACCGAGTAGTTGGACCAGTCGATGTCGTTGTTGTCCTTGCGGCTGCGAAGGCTCTCCAGGACGATCGCGGCGCCCAGCAGCCCGACCCCGACCACGATCGGGAACAGCCCCATCCCAGGACGGCGCGGCTTCTCCGCGGCAGGGGTGGCCGGCGGGGTCGGCGGCGGCGGGTCGAGGACCCCGGTCGCCGTACCGCCGGGAGGCGGGCCACCCACCATCGTCGTCTCCATGGCCGGAGCGGCCGGAGCAGGCGCCGGTCCCTCGGTGAGCGGACGCCCCGTCGAGCTGTCCGACGGGGTCAGGGTCGGCGGCGGAGGCGGGGGCGGCGGGGCCGACCAGGCCGGGGTGGCCGGCGTGCCGGCCGGTTCGGAACCCTGCGGGGTGCCAGTGGAGGGAGCGTCCTCGGTCATGAGCCGAAGGTACGGCTCCGCGGCTCCGAACCCGGGGACGTGAGCCCTCAGGCCGACACGGCGAGCGTGAGCGGGAGCACCGCCTCGGCCCCTGCCTCGGCCAACGCCGCAGCGCCGCAGGTGAGCGACCAACCGGTGACCACGAGGTCGTCCACGAGGAGCACCCGACGGCCGCGCACCGCCTCCGGGTCGTCGAGGCGCAGGACGTGGCGGCGGTGGACGGCGGCGACGCGCTGCGCCGAGTTGGTCGCGCCCTGGCCGGGCACGACACCCGGGTCCGTGACCGCCCACCTGCCGACGACCGGGACCCGGAGGTAGCGGGACAGGCCGGACGCGAGGTCCGCCACGAGGGCCGACCGGGTCACCGACTCGGCGACCACGATGACGTCGGCGCCGGGGCGCCAGTCCTCGAGCGTCGCGACGAGCGCGCGGACCAGCGGCACCGGGACGGTCTCCGGCGGGCCGTCGTCGCCGACGCGGAACAGGTCGCGGAGGGCGTTGCCGTGGCCGAGGTCGGTCAGCCGGGCGATCGCACGACCCTCGCCGGCAGGCTGCTTCAGCTTCCCGGAGCGGTCGACGCCGAGGGCCGCGAGTCCGGTCGGCCAGAGCTTGCGGGGCTCGATCGGCACGCCCGGCCGAGCCAGACGGTCGGCGGCCTCGGCGACCGCGACCGCGGAGACCTCACTGGGCAGATCGAGCCCGCCGCAGTTGTCGCACCGGCCGCACGTCCAGCCGTCGGCGGCACCGGGGTCGTCGAGCTGGGTGCGGAGGAAGCCCATCCGACACTCGCCGGTCGACAGGTAGGCGAGCATCGCCTGCTGCTCGCGCTCGCGCGCCTCAGCGACGCGGCGGTAGCGCTCGGCGTCGTAGCTCCACTCCTGACCACCGGGCTCGAGCTCCCAGCCGCCCCGGACACGCCGGACGGCACCGTCGACGTCGAGGACCTTGAGCATCGTCTCGAGACGGTTGCGGCTGAGGTCGACCCGGGCCTCGAGAGCAGGGGTGCTCATCGCGCCGCCGGCCTCCGCGAGGGCGCCGAGAGTCTGGCGGACCAGCTCCTCGCGCGGGAAGGCGAGCGAGGCGAAGTAGGCCCAGATGTCGCGGTCCTCGATCGCGGGGAGCAGCACCACCGAGGCGGGCCCGACCGTGCCGCGCCCGGCTCGACCCACCTGCTGGTAGTAGGCCACCGGCGAGCTCGGAGCCCCGAGGTTGACGACGAACCCGAGCGCGGCGTCGAAGCCCATCCCGAGCGCGCTGGTCGCGACCAGCGCCTTGACCTCGCCGTCGATGAGCGCCTGCTCGAGCGCGAGCCGCTCGGTCTGCTCGGTCTGGCCGGAGTAGGCCGCCACGCGGTGGCCGCGGGAGCGCAGGTAGTCGGCGACCTGCTGGGTGGCAGCGACGGTCAGGCAGTAGACGATGCCGCTGCCGGGCTGCTCGGCGAGGTGGTCGGCGAGCCACGCCAGGCGCTGCTCCGCGGTGGTCAGCCGGACGACCCCGAGCCGGAGGGTCTCCCGGTCGAGGCTCCCGCGAAGCACCAGCGCCTCGCCGCCGAGCTGTTCGGCGACATCGTCGGTGACCCGCTGGTTGGCGGTCGCTGTCGTCGCCAGCACCGGGATCCCGTCGGGCAGCTCGGCGAGCAGCGTGCGGATCCGCCGGTAGTCCGGGCGGAAGTCGTGTCCCCAGTCGGAGATGCAGTGGGCCTCGTCGACGACCAGCAGGCCACAGGTGGCCGCCAGCCGCGGCAGCACCTCGTCGCGGAACCCCGGGTTGTTGAGCCGCTCGGGGCTGACCAGCAGGACGTCGATCTCGCCCCGCTGGATCGCGGCGTGGGTCTGTTCCCACTCGCCGGCGTTGGTCGAGTTGATCGTGGCGGCGCGGATGCCGGCCCGCTCGGCCGCGGCGATCTGGTTGCGCATCAGAGCCAGGAGCGGCGAGATGATGACCGTCGGCCCGCTCCCCTGCTCGCGCAGCAGCAGGGTCGCGACGAAGTAGACCGCCGACTTGCCCCACCCGGTGCGCTGGACGACGAGCGCACGGCGCCGGGAGACGACGAGCGCCTCGATCGCGGCCCACTGGTCGTCGTACAGCGTCGCTTCGCCGTGGCCGTCCCGAGGACCGACCAGGGCGCGCAGGTGCTCCTCGGCGCGGTTGCGGACTCCGGCGTCGGTGGCTGCGGTCATGACGTCGTGTCTACCAGCGCCCCCCGACGGAGCGAGCGACGCACCCGACTTTCTCCACAGCGGATCCGTCGCCGTCCCGATGGTAAAAGTTTCGCCAGGATTGCGAGATCCCGTGGCCACACCCACCCCGGAGGGTCTAACTTCTCTCTTGCCGCCGCAGGTGACCCGAGACGCCTGCGGCGGCTCTCAAGTTTTTGGGGCCGAGTGTGTCGCCGCCCGTCGGTCTGCCGGCCTGGTAGGCCGGCTACCAGATCCGGACGCGGTCGGACGGCTCGAGCCACAGCCCGTCGCCGGGGGCGGTCTCGAACACCTCGTGGAACTCGTCGAGGTTGCGCACGATGTTGGCGCGGAACTCCGGCGGGCTGTGCGGGTCGATGGTGAGGTACTGGCGCTCCTGCTCGGCACGACGCTTCGTGCGCCACACGTAGGCCCAGTTCATGAACAGCTTGCGGCGGTCCTCGAGCGAGGCGGAGCCGTCCTCGCTGATGACGAACGCCTTGTGCCCGATCGTCAGACCACCGAGGTCGCCGATGTTCTCCCCGACGGTGAGCGAGCCGTTGACCTTCTCGCCCGGCAGGTTGCGCGGCTCGAAACCGTCGTACTGCTCGACGAGGGTCTTGGACTTCACCTCGAACGCCGCCTTGTCGTCCGGCGTCCACCAGTCGTTGAGGTTGCCTGCGCCGTCGTACTGCGCGCCCTGGTCGTCGAAGCCGTGGCCGATCTCGTGACCGATGACGGCGCCGATCCCGCCGTAGTTCTCGGCAGGGAGGGCGTCCGGGGAGAAGAACGGCTTCTGGAGGATCCCCGCGGGGAAGCAGATCTCGTTGGTACCGGGGTTGTAGTAGGCGTTGACCGTCTGGGGCAGCATGAACCACTCGTCGCGGTCGACCGGCGACCCGATCTTGGTGAGGTGCCGGTCGGTCTCGAACGCCGCCGACGCCTGGGCGTTGGCGACGAGGTCGTGCGGTACGACGGGCAGGCCCGCGTAATCGCGGAACTTCTCCGGGTAGCCGATCTTGGGCCGGAAGGTCGCGAGCTTCTCGTAGGCCCGCTGCTTGGTCTCCTCGGTCATCCAGTCGAGCGCCTCGATGGAGACCCGGTAGGCGGCGAGCAGGTTGGCGACCAGGTCGTCCATCAGCTCCTTGGAGCGCGGCGGGAAGTGCCGGGCGACGTACTCCTTGCCGACGGCCTCGCCGACCGCGCCCTCCACGAAGGAGACCGCCCGCTTCCAGCGGGCGCGCAGCTCCGGCGTGCCGGAGAGGGTCCGGCCGTAGAAGTCGAAGTTGGTCTCGACGAACTCGTCGGGGAGGTACGGCGCAGCCGAGCGCAGCACCCGGCTGTACATCCACTCGCGCCACCGCTCGACCGGCGTCTCGGTCAGCACGTTCGACAGGTGGGAGAGGTACGACGGCTGCCGGACGCAGACCTCCGCGATCGTCGCGTGCTCGCCCGTCAGGTGACCGCCGAGGTTGGTGACGTAGGCATCCCAGTCGAACGCCGGGCACATCGCCTTGAGCTCGTCGACGCTGCGCAGGTTGTAGGTCTTCTGCACGTCGCGGGTGTCGGCGCGCTCCCAGTGGCCCGCGGCGAGCGCGGTGTCGAGCTCGAGGATCCGTTGGGCGGCACCGTCGGGGTCGGGGTGCTCACCGAGGGTCAGCAGCCGGGCGAGGTAGGCGACGTAGGCCTCCCGGATCTCGGCGAACTTCTCGTCGCGGTAGTAGCTCTCGTCGGGCAGCCCGAGGCCGCCCTGGACGATGTGGAACAGGTAGCGGTCGGAGTTGCGGTCGTCGGTGTCGACGTAGGAGCCGAAGACGCCGTAGCCGCCGACCCGCTCGAACTCGCCGAGGAAGGCCGCCAGGTCGCGGACGTCGCGGAGCCCGTTGGCGGCCTCGAGCAGCGCACGGACCGGGCCGAGCCCGAGGGTTGCGATCCGCTCGGTGTCCATGAACGAGTTGTAGAGGTCGGCGATCTTGCGGGCGCTGTCGTCCTCGCCACCGGTCTCGGCGAGCTCGGTGATGATGTCGCGGACCTGCTGCTCGCAGACGTCGGCGAGCTGCACGAAGGGGCCCCAGCTCGAGCGGTCGGACGGGATCTCCGTCTCCGCCAACCAGCGGCCGTTCACGTGGCCGAAGAGGTCGTCCTGCGGCCGGATGTCGGTGTTCATGCCCGCGCGGGCGTCGTCGAGGATGCTCACGCCCGCGAGGATAGACGCTGGCCCCGAAGTGAGTTCCGGGGATTTCCTGACGACCCGGGTAAAGGCGACCAGACTGGCGGTCATGCGTAGTGCACTGGGGGCAGTGTCCATCCTTCTCGCGGCGACCGTCCTGGTCGCCCCGGCCCCGACGGCGACGTCGGTCTCGGTCGGCCCCACGGACCGCGTGGACGCGGCCCGTGGGGCCGGTGTGAAGCAGCAGGTCATTGATCTCACCAATGCTGAGCGCGACAAGCGCGGTTGCAGCGCCCTCCGCGCCAACGCCTCCCTGGGCGAGGCGGCGCAAAAGCACTCGAAGAAGATGGCGAACTACTCCGACGACCACGGTTGGCGCGAGGCCCTCCAGCATCAACTGCCCGGCGAGGCGGGGCTCGGCACCCGGATCACCCGTGCGGGCTACCGCAACTGGACCCTGGTCGGCGAAAACATTGCGTCCGGCTACCCGACTGCGGAGGCCGTCGTGCGCGGATGGATGGCCAGTCAAGGCCACCGCCGCAACATTCTCAACTGTCGCTTCAAGCACATCGGCATCGGCCTGGCGTACGACAACGACAACCTGCCGTTCTGGACCCAGGACTTCGGACGCCGCTGACCGGCTGGTCAGCCGGCCACGAAACCCCCGTCGGTGAGCAGCGGTACGACGTCGTCGGCGTCGAGGTCGGCGGCGGCCGCGACGTCGTCGGCGAAGCCGACCGCGGCCAGCTCCTGACCGCTCGCGCACTCGGCGACCGCTGAGGCCAGGTCGCCCGCGACCAGCCCGAAGGACGCGGCGGCGTGCTGGGCCTCCGGGCTCATCCGGACCCCGTCGAGGTCGAGCGCGCTCAGGACGGACCCGGCACCCCAGAGGTCCTCGAGGGCCGGCCGCAGCGACCCGTCGGGCCAGCGCTCGCCGGCCGGGACGACCGCGACGGTCGCCCCGCTGACGATCCGCTTGGCGAGCCAGCGCGCGACCGCCGTCCGGTTGCGCAGGGAGGCCCCGACGACGGTGATCCCGTCGAGCGCGGCACAGATCGTGGACCCGTTGGGCGAGGGCAGCACCAGCCGCTCGACGGGGGACGACGCGAGCAGCTGGGCGGGCGACAGGGAGGGCGGCGGGTCGTCGAGCCCGGCCGCCTCGAACCGGCCGACCGCGAGCACGGCGTCCTTGTCGGCGGCGAACGCCGCCGCCCGCTCGTCCTTCCAGGCGAAGGGGAAGACCCGGGTCCCCCGGCCGACCGCGATGCTGAGGGTCGTCGTGAACGACAGCACGTCGACGACGACCGCGACGTCGGCGCTGAACGCGACCTCGCTGCCGCCGACGGCGCCCCACTCGAGGCGGATGTCGTAGCCCTGCTGCCCGTGGGCGGCCCGCACCCCGGTCACTGCGGCAGCACCCGTCGCAGGAACTCGCGCGTGCGCTGATGCTCGGGATCGAAGAGCACCTGGTCGGGCGGGCCCGACTCGACGATGCGACCCCCGTCGAGGAAGCACACCCGGGTGGCGACCTCGCGCGCGAACGCCATCTCGTGCGTCGCGAGCACCATCGTCGTCCCGCCGTAGGCGAGCTCGCGGACGATGTCGAGGACCTCGCCGACCAGCTCCGGGTCGAGCGCCGCGGTGATCTCGTCGAGGAGGAGCAGCCGGGGCGACGTGCACAGCGCCCGGACGAGCGCGGCGCGCTGCTGCTGCCCGCCGGAGAGCCGGTCGGGGTGCTGGTCGACGTGCTCGCCGAGGCCGAACCGGACGAGCAGGTCGCGGGCGGTCGCCTCGGCCTCGGACCTCGACCGGCCGTGGACCTTGCGCGGCGCGAGCGTGCAGTTGTCGAGGACGGAGAGGTGCGGGAACAGGTTGTAGGCCTGGAACACCATGCCGATCGACCGGCGGACCTCGCGCGGGTCGACGAGCGGGTCGGAGATCTCACGACCGTCGAGCTCGATGACGCCGTCGTCGATCTGCTCCAGCAGGTCCAGGCAGCGCAGCAGGGTGGACTTCCCGGACCCCGACGACCCGATCAGGCAGACCACGTCGCCGACCCCGACGGTCAGCGAGACGTCGTCGAGCACGACCCGCTCGCCGTACGTCTTCCGGAGGCCGCGCACCTCGATCACCGGCACGGCACTCATCGCGCACCTGCCCGTTCGCGGCGGGCGATCCGGGCGGCCAGCGCGTCGCACAGCCGGGCGAGCGGCACGGTCATCGCGACGAAGAAGCAGGCGACGACGACGTACGGCGTGTAGTTGAAGTTGTAGTTGGCGTAGTCGCGCGCGGTGAAGAGGGCGTCGAAGATGGAGACCGACGCGACGAGGGCGGTGTCCTTCTGGAGCGACACGAAGTCGTTGAGCAGCGGCGGCACGACGCGCCTGACCGCCTGCGGGACGACGACGTGGCGCAGCGCCTGGCCCCGCGAGAGCGCGAGCGCCTCGGCGCTCAACCACTGCGAGGGGTGGACGGACTCGATGCCGGAGCGGAACACCTCCGCGACGTAGGCGGAGTAGGAGACGACGAGCGCGACGGTGGCCCAGAAGAACGCGCCGTCCGGGAGCCCGGCCAGCCCGAGCTCGGGCATCCCGAACGCGAACAGGAAGACGAGCAGCAGCGTCGGGATGCCGCGGACCACGTCGGTGTAGACGATCGCGAGGCCGCGCAGCGGGACCAGGAGCGGCGACCGGGAGCTGCGCGCGACGGCGATCGCGAGCCCGAGCACGAGGATGATCGGCTCGGCGATCAGGAACATCTTCACGTTGATCCAGAAGCCGTCGACGATCGCCGGCAGCGACTCCCGGGCGTGGAAGGAGTCGAAGAACGTGGCGCGCACCCGTGGCCAGCCCGGCGAGAGCAGGACGGCCGCGGCGATCCCGCCGACCACGACGAGGGTCGCGATCGATCCCTGGGCGACGCGGCGGCGCGTCAGGCGGGCGCGGACCTGTCGGCGCTCACGCTCCCGGGGGCTCGGTTCCCAGAGGGCGCTCACTGCAGCTCAGGCACGCTCACGACGTCGGAGAGCCACTCCTGCTCGATCGCGGCGAGGGTGCCGTCCTCCTCGAGCGTCTCGAGCGCGAGGTTGACGCACGGGAGGAGCTCGCTGCCCTGCTCGAAGAGCAGCCCGAACTCCTCCGTGTCACCCCCCTCGACCTGGAACTGGCCGACGAGCACGGAGTCCGGGATCTCGACCGCACTGATGTAGAACGCCGTCGGCAGGTCGGCGAGGATCGCGTCGAGCTGGCCGTTCTGGAGCTGCTGCTTCGCGACGTTGGTGTCGTCGAGGACGGCCGGGTCCTGGTCGGGCTGGATGACCTCGCGGATCGCGGTGAGCGACGTCGTACCGGTCTGGGCGCCGAGCTTGAGGCCCTTGAGGTCCTCGAGGCTGGTCGCCTCGGCGGCCGGGCTGCCCTTGAGCGCGATGACGGCCTGGGCCGCGGAGTAGTAGCCCTCGGAGAAGTCGACGACCTCGTCACGCTCGGGGGTGATCGAGATCTGGTTGATGTCGAAGTCGAAGGGCTTCTCGCCCGACTTCGCGAGGCTGTTGAAGCCGACCTTGATCCACTTCACCTGGTCGGCGGTGAAGCCGAGCTCCTCGGCGACCGCGTAGGCGACGGCGGACTCGTAGCCCTTGCCGTTGGTCGGGTCGTTGTCGTTGAACCACGGGTCGTACGCCGGGGAGTCGGTGCCGATCGTCAGCACGCCGTCCTCCTTGAGGACCAGGTCCTCGGTGGCGCACTCGTCGGCCTCGGCGACCTCGCCGGTCTTGTCCTCGGCCTCGTCCTCCGGCGCGCAGGCGGTGATCGCGGTGACGGCGAGGCCGACAGCGGCGAGGACAGCGAGGGATCGGTGGCTACGGAGCAGGCGCATGGCGCAGATCGTAGGCCCTCACGGTCGGAAGGTGGGGCGCATCACCCAGCTCACGTTTGCAACTCGTTGCATAGGTGGTGCACACTCGGGCCATGGCCCTCGAGCACGCCCTCCTCGTCGCGCTGCGTGAGCAGCCCGCGTCGGGGCTGGAGCTCGCGCAGCGCTTCGGCCGGTCGATCGGCTTCTTCTGGAGCGCGACCCACCAGCAGATCTATCGCGTCCTCGGCCGGATGGAGACCGACGGCTGGGTGCGGGTCGAGACCGTCGCCCAGCAGGGTCGGCCCGACAAGAAGGTGTACGACGTCACCGAGCTGGGCGGGACCGCCCTCGCGGACTGGCTGGCCGAGCCGAGCGCCGACACGCCCCTCCGCAGCGACCTGGCCGTCAAGCTCCGCGGCGCGTCGTTCGGCGACCGCGAGGCGGTCCTCGACGTCGTCCGGGCCCGCGTCGTCGACCACCACACCCGGCTCGGGCACTACCGGCAGCTGATGAAGCGGGACTACCCCGCACCCCACTCCCTGGCGGGCCTGGAGCTCGACCAGTACCTCGTGCTGCGCGGCGGGATCCTCATGGAGGAGACCTGGATCGCGTGGCTCACCGAATACCTGGAGGCACACTCGTGACCAGTCCCTACCCCCACCTGCTCGAGCCGATCACCCTCGGCTCGGTCCCGCTGCGCAACCGCGTGGTCATGGGCTCCATGCACACCGGCCTCGACGACCACCGCTGGGACCTCCCGAAGCTCGCGGCCTTCTACGCCGAGCGCGCCCGGGGCGGCGTCGGCATGATCATCACCGGCGGCTTCTCCCCCAACGTGCGCGGCTGGCTCAAGCCGTTCGGGTCACAGATGTCGAGCCGTCTCCAGGCAGCGCGGCACACCCAGGTGACCGACGCCGTGCATGCCGAGGGTGGCGCGATCGCGCTCCAGGTGCTGCACGCCGGCCGCTACGGCTACTCACCGCTCAACGTCTCGGCGTCGAGCCGCAAGTCGCCGATCACCCCGTTCAAGCCTCACCGCCTCTCGACCAAGGACGTCGACCGGACGGCGAGCGACTTCGCGGCCTCCGTCGCGCTGGCACAGAAGGCCGGCTACGACGCGGTCGAGATCATGGGCTCCGAGGGCTACCTCATCAACCAGTTCCTCGCGGCGCGGGTCAACGACCGCACCGACGAGTGGGGCGGTACGGCGGAGAAGCGGATGCGCTTCCCCGTCGAGATCGTGCGCCGCGCCCGCGAGCTGGTCGGCGACGACTTCCCGATCGTCTACCGGATCTCGCTCCTCGACCTGGTCGAGCACGGCCAGACCTGGGAGGAGGTCGTCGAGCTCGCGCTGCTGCTCGAGGACGCCGGGGTGACGGTGTTCAACACCGGCATCGGCTGGCACGAGGCGCGGGTGCCCACGATCATCACCCAGGTCCCCCGCGGCATCTGGGTCGACCACACCGCACGCCTCAAGGCGGCCGTGTCGGTCCCGGTCTGCGCCTCCAACCGGATCAACACCCCGGAGCTGGCCGAGGACATCATCGCGACCGGCAAGGCCGACCTGGTCTCGATGGCGCGCCCGCTGCTCGCCGACGCGGACTTCGTCAACAAGGCCGCCGCTGCGCGCGCCGACGAGATCAACACCTGCATCGCGTGCAACCAGGCCTGCCTCGACCACGTCTTCAAGAACCAGAAGGCCTCCTGCCTGGTGAACCCGCGCGCCGGCCGGGAGACGACCCTCGTGCTCGCACCGACGCGGACCAAGAAGTCGGTCGCCGTCGTGGGCGCGGGCCCCGCCGGTCTCGCGACCGCGGTGTCCGCCGCCGAGCGCGGCCTGGCCGTGACCCTCTTCGAGAGGTCCTCCGAGATCGGCGGGCAGTTCCGGCTGGCGATGGAGGTCCCCGGGAAGGAGGACTTCCGCGACACGCTGCGCTACTACCGCCGCCGACTCGAGGTGCTGGAGGTCGACGTCCGCCTGAACACCCAGGCGACGGACGCCGAGCTCGCGTCGTACGACGACGTGGTGCTGGCTTCCGGCGTGAAGCCGCGGATCCCCGCGATCCCGGGCGTCGACCACGAGCGGGTGCTGCGCTACGACCAGGTCCTCTCGGGCGAGGTCGTCCCGGGGCGCCAGGTGGCCGTCATCGGCGCGGGCGGCATCGGCGTGGACGTGTCGGTGTGGCTCACCAACGACGTGGGCGAGACCCCGGACGAGTGGCTCGCCCACTGGGGCGTCGCCGACCCGAGCCTGCACCGGGGCGGTCTCACCGAGCCCAAGCCGCGCGCCCCCCAGCGCGAGGTCACCCTCCTCCAGCGCAAGACCACCCCCATCGGGATCGGCCTCGGCAAGACCTCCGGCTGGGCGCACCGCGCGGTCCTCAAGCAGTCGGAGGTGCGCCAGATCAGCGGCGCCAGCTATGACCTGATCGAGCCGACCGCGTCCGGCGAGCGGGTCCGCCTGCACGTCACCGTCGACGGCCGGCCCGAGGTGATCGAGGTCGACCACGTCGTCCTCTGCGCGGGCCAGGAGTCGGTGCGCGACCTCGTCGCGCCCGGACGGACCGTGATCGGCGGCGCCGACATCGCCGCCGAGCTCGACGCCAAGCGCGCGATCCGCCAGGGCACCGAGGTCGCCGCCGCCCTCTAACTCCCGTCGCAGCCCACGGCGGACCAACGCTCGTATGACAGTCGTCATAGCTCGGCGTTAGGATCCGGGGGTGGCGAGCGACACCCGGACCCGGATGATCTACGGCGCCGCGCTGATGCTCGGTGCGCGGGGCGCCGCCGCGTTGAGCCTGCGTGACCTCGCCAAGGAGGCCGGCGTCCCGATCGGGTCGACGTACCACCACTTCCCCGGCGGCCGGCAACAGCTCATCGAGGAAGCCGTCCGCACCATCGGCGCCGCGGTCGACCGGCGGCTCCAGGTCGGCCGCGGTCGCGGCG
>NZ_JACEFC010000055.1 GCF_014180715.1 Nocardioides stalactiti
CGGTCGGCTGGACCAGGCGCTTGTCCACCAGCTCGTTGAGGTAGCCGACGATGGCCCCCGACGCGGCCACCGCCTCGGCCGTCTGGAGGCTGCCGGCGTACGGCGCCATCAGGGTCGCGAACCAGCCGGCCAGCCGGGTCTGGCCGTCGGCGTCGATCCCGAGCAGCTCGCCGATGACCGAGAACGGCAGCGGCAGGGCGAAGCCGGCGACGAGGTCGACCGGTCCGGCGTGCTCCTCGAGCCGGTCGAGCAGCCGGGCGACCGTCTCCTCGATGCGCGGCTCCAGGGTGGTCAGCCGGGTCCGCGTGAACGCCGGGCTCGCGAGGTCCCGCAGCCGCTTGTGGTCGGGCGGGTCGACGCTGAGCATGTGGCGGGCGAAGTCGCGCCCGGGCAGGCCCTCGGCGACGACCGAGCCCGCGGCGTCCATCGCCGCCTCCATGTCCTTGGACAGGTCGGGATGGTTCAGCGCTTCGCGGGCTGCGGCGTGGCCGACCACCAGGAACGCGCGATGACCGTCCGCCAACGTCACGTCGTGGACGGGACCTGCGTCGAGCACGCGCGCGAACAGCGGGAACGGGTTGTCGCGGTCGTAGTCGCCCCAGCGCTGGAGGGGGTCGTGGACCTGCTGGCTCACACGACCTCCCGGAATCCGGAGCACACCAGGTCCACCCGGAAGATCAGCCCGGCTTCGTCGATCGACGCGACCCAGGTCTGCGTGAGCACCCGGGCCGGGCCCTGGTCCTGGGCCTGGTCCGGGCTCGGCTCGAACCGCAGCCGGTAGTGGACGAGCAGCCGGTCGCCGACGAGCTCGCCGTCGGCCTCCTCCAGCGCCACCGACTCCCGGTCGCCGAACCACTCGTCGAACCGCTTGAGCGCCTCGTCGCGGCCGTGGTGCTCGACCGGGCCGCCCGGCAGCAGGGCACGGAGCCGGACGTCCTCGGTGAGGTGGCGCCCGAGTCCGTCGAGGTCGCGGGTCGCCACCAGCACGCCGATCGCGGCCGCGCGACGATCGGTCCGCATCAGGCGCTCCGCTGTGCGACGGACCAACGCTCCGTGGCACGACGGGCGAGGTGCCCGCGCAGCTCGGCGACGATGTCGATCGCGTCGGCGGCCGCCCCTGCGAGGTAGGTCGAGCGCCGCCGGCGCAGGACCGGCAGCCCCAGGAAGTAGAGGCCCGGCCAGGGACTGACACCGCCGTCGTGCTTGACCCGGCCGCTGGCGTCGTACGTCGGGACGTCGAGCCAGGACAGGTCCGGCTTGATGCCGGTCGCCCACACCACCGACCGGATCTCGCCCGAGCGCAGGTCCAGGGTCAGCGGCGCGTCCGGGACGCGGGTCGGCTCGGACCGCTCGCCCGTGCCGCCCGCGAAGGCGTCGATGGTGGCGAGGAGCCGGTTGAGCTTGAGGTCCGCGAGGGTGCAGACGTTGGGCAGCGAGCCGGCGAGCTGGAGGACGTCGCCCTGGATGCCGCCGAGGCGGCCGGCCAGCCGGACGCCCTGGTCCTGCAGGCTGTTGAGGTCGATCGTCCGGTCGCCGCCGATGAGCTGGAGCGACGGCAGGCTCCGCGCCCGGACCAGGTCGTCGACCTCGTCCCAGCGCTCACCGAGGATGCCGACGGTGTCCATCCACCCGAGGATGTCGCGGTCGCGGTAGCGCCGCGGCAGGCGGACGTGCTCGCCCGTCGCGAGCGTCACCGGCCGGCCCGACGCCTGGAGCTCCTCGGCGATCTGGACGCCGCTGGACGAGGCTCCCACGACGAGGACGCCGCCCTCGGGCAGCTGGTCGGGGCGCTTGTAGTCGATCGCGTGCAGAGAGGTGATGCCGCCGGGAAGCGCACTCGCCACCGGCGGCACCACCCCTCGTGTCAGTCCCGCCGCGACCACGACGGTCCGGGCACTCCACGCACCACCATCGGTGGCGACCCGGAACCCGACACCGTCGGGCTGGACTGACGTGACCGTGGTGCCGGTCAGCACCGGCGAGAGCGCTGCATACCCGCTGACCAGCTCGACGACCTCGGGGGCAGTGAGGAATCCGTCGGGGTCCGGGCCGTCGTACGACAGACCCGGCAGCTGGTTCATCCAGTTGGGCGTGAGCAGACGCAGGGAGTCCCACCGTTGCGTGCGCCAGGAGGTTGCGACCTCCCCGCGCTCGAGGACCACGTGGTCGATCGCCTGCTCGGCAAGGAGCCGGCTCGCGGCGAGACCGCTGTGGCCCGCACCGATCACCACGGTCGTGACGGACTGCATCAGATGCTGGCCACCTTCACCGTGACGGCGGTCGGGTTGGTCAGCAGGTCGAAGACCGCGGACCGCTTCTGGGACTGCGCGACCAGGGCCTGCACGTCCTCCGGAGAGGCGTCGGCGTCGATCGTGTAGTCGACCCGCACGGCGCTGAAGCGGTTGGGGACGTCGGGGTCCGCGCCGAGGATGCCGCGCAGGTCGTGGTCGGCCTCGATGGTCGCCGTCACCGAACGGAGCTGGATGCCGCGCTGCTGGGCGATCGAGGCGACACCGCCGGTGAGGCAGCCGCCGAGCGCGACGAGGACGATCTCGACCGGCGTCGCGCCGTGGTCCTCGGCTGCGAACTGGAGCGGGTGGTCGGCGTCGAAGGTGAACTTCTTCGAGTGCGCCTGCTCGTCGGAGAAGCCGTAGAAGCGCTCCACCTCGCCGCGACTGTGGGTCCCGTTGACCCAGGAGTTGGTGGCCCGCCAGGTGAACTGGCCGAACGCCGGGTCCTCGGTGATCGCGCCGCGCGCGCCCAGCAGCGCCTCGACGTTGACGCCGTTGTCGATCGTCGCAGTGGTCTCAGTCATCTCTGCTCCCCTTAAGATTTGTTTGTCTAGTAACTTACTCTTTTTAAGGTAGCACGGAGTCCCCGATGGGCAACCGCCTACGCTGGGGAGGTGCACCGGTTCGTCGCCCGGATCGCCCTCGGGGCCCATCTGCTGTTCGTCGGCTTCACGATCGTCGGCGGACTGCTCTCGCTCGTCATCCCGTGGTTGCTCATGCCCCACATCGCCGCCGCCGCCTGGGGTGGACGGATGGCCGTCACCCGCGCGGCCTGCCCGCTGTCCCGGCTCGAGGACTGGGGCCGGGCCGGCGCCGGCCGACCGCTGCTCCACGAGGAGGGCTTCGTGGCTCACTACTTCGAGGGCCGGGTCTATCCACGCCGCTGGTCGCGCCGGGTCGAGGTCGCCGTCGGCGGCGTCGTCTTCACCTCGTGGCTGGCGCTCGCGACCCGCTGACCGCCCCCACCCCCGGCGCGCCCGCAGCGTTGCTCAGTCGAGCGGCTCGGACTCCACGTCGAAATGGTCCTGGTAGGCCCGGACCCGCTCGCGCAGCTCGCCCTCGACCAGGCCGGTGTCGGCGAACGTGTAGCGCTTGAGGCTGCCGCCCTGGTCGCCCGGGTGTGCGGCGAGGAACGCCCTCATCCGCGCCTCCGCCTCGGCCGTGAGCTCGATCCCGATCTCGTCGTAGATCCGCGCCACCGCCCCGATCAGGTCGTGCCGGATGTCCTGGTAGCGCACGTCGATGACCCGGCCGGTGGCGAAGACGCCGTCGGCGCGCGCCGCCAGGGCACGGTCCAGGCCCAGCACGATGTCCTCGCCGTACTGCCGGGCCAGGTCGGTCACCTCGAAGTGGTCGGTCGTCATCTCCCGCAGGCTCGCGCCGAGCGCGCTGATCGAGGCGATCACCTTGAGCGGGTCGCGGTGGTTCTGGATCACGATCGCGTCGGGGTACTCCTTCATCAGGTCCGGCAGGCACCACAGGTGCGCCGGCGACTTCAGGAGCCAGCGCTCGCCGTGGTGCTCGGACTGGAGGTGCTGGAGGAAGCGTCGGTGATAGGCGTACGCCGCGCTCATGTCGGCCTCGTGGAGCAGCCAGTGGTTGTAGGTCGGCACCTCGAACTGGAGCGAGTGCTGCATCGACTTGAAGTCGCCGGTGAAGATCCGCACGTCCTCCTGCGCCAACGTCGCGCCGAGCTCGTGGAACGCCGCGAACCCGGGGATGAAGGAGTCCACCAGGTCGAACTGGGCCTGGCACTCGGCGATCCGCGGGTCGTCGTCGTACGACGCGGTCCGCGGGGCCGGCACCGGCCGCTCGACCTCCCAGCTCAGGGGCGCCCGGTTGGCCGGGTCCTGCGCCATCAGGTCGAGCAGGATCGTCGTACCGGTCCGGGGCTGGCCGACGATGATGATCGGCCGGCGGATCTCCTGCTCGGCGACGACCGGGTGCTCCTTGCGCCAGGCCTCGATCCGCAGCCGGGTGGTGAGGTCGGCGACGACCCCGTCCTCGGCGACGCCGACGCCGATCTCGTTGAGTCGCGCGTGCTCCTCGAGGTCGGCGAGGTAGAGGTCCAGCCCCTCGCGCCAGGTGTCGGCGCCGAAGTCCTCGGCTCCGGCGGTCTCGATGGCGGCGGCGACGAGCCGCTCGGCACGGGCGGCGACGGTCTCGGGCATGGGCACTCCTGGGTCGGGGCGGCGGTCAGGTGGGGTCGGTCAGGTGGGGTCGGTCAGGGCGACGGCGGCGAGGTGGGCCTGGATGAGCCGCGGCAGGTGGTCGGCACCGTCGCCGGCGACCCAGGTGTCGACAGCCAGTCGCCAGGCGGCCATGACCAGCGCTCCGACGAGACGCGGGCGAGGATCACCGGGCCGCAGGTCGGCGAACCGCGGCGCGACGGCCGCGGCGATGGCCGCCTCCCACTCGACGTAGAGGTGGAGCGTCCAGGCGAACATGCTCGGCGAGGACCAGCTCAAGCGCGCCTGCTCGAGGAACATGGCCCGCTGCGCGTCGTAGTCCTCCCCCAACCGGGCCGACGCGCGCCGTACGGCGTCCATCGCGCCGACGTCGGCCGGGACCTCGTCGAGGATCCCGACCAGCACGAAGAGCGCCGCGCCGGACAGGCCCGTGGCGATCGCGAGCTCCTTGGACTCGAAGTGCCGGAAGAAGGTCGCGCGGCCGATCCCCGCCGCGGCGGCGATGTCGTCGGCGGTGGTCGCGTCGATCCCGCGCTCGGCCACCAGCCGGGCCGCTGCGTCGGCGATGGCCTGGCGGGTGCGGACCCGGTTCAGCTCCCGGCGTCCCGGCGCCTCGGGGAAGGCTGGTGCGACTGCATCCATGATGGTAGAAAATGATACGGAGTATCAACTTCTGTTGTCCATCGATCCGGAGGATCCCGATGCGTGCGCTGCAGGTGACCCGGCACGGCGACCCGATCGACGTGCTCGCCGTGACCGACATCGAACCCCCGCGGCCCGGCCCCGGCGAGGTGCTCGTCCGGGTCGCGACCGGCGCGCTCAACAACGGCGACGTCCAGCGTTGCCTGGGCGGGCTGGTGACGATGGGCAAGGAGCCGCCGTACACCCTGGGAATGGATGTGTGCGGCACCGTCGAGGCCGCGGGCGACGGCGCGGAGCGGTGGGTCGGGCAGCGCGTCGTCGCGGTGTGCAAGGACGCGTTCGGGGGTCTCGCCGAGCTGGCCGTGGCGCCGGCCGCGGGCGTCTTCGCCGCACCGCCGGAGCTCGACGACGTGGCTGCGGGCGGCTTCCTGCTGCCGTTCCACACGGCGTACCTCGCGCTCGCCCTCCGAGCAGGCCTGCGATCGGGCGAGACCCTGCTGGTGACGTCGGGCGCGAGCGGCATCGGCTCGGCGCTGATCCAGGTCGGCTCGGCCCTGGGGGCGCGGGTCCTCGCGACCGCGAGCACCCCGGAGAAGGCGGACCTGTGCCGGTCCCTCGGCGCGGAGACCGTCCTCGACCCGGACCCGGCGTCGCTGCCGGAGGCGGTCCTCGGCGCGACCGTCGACGCTGGCGCCGACGTCGTCGCCGACCTGGTCGGCGGGGAGCTCACCGGCCGGCTGTGGACCTGCACCGCCCGCGAGGGCCGCTACCTGCCGCTCGGCTTCACCGGCGACCCGGAGGCCGGGATGTCCGGCCACCCGCTGCGGATGGTCGGGATCGGCAACTTCTCCGTCGTCGGCGTGCTGTCCGCGTGGGTCGAGCACGTCGACCCGATGCTGCGCCGGTTCGGCCTGCACCCCTTCGAGCGGGCGACCGGCGACGAGGTCCACACCGCCCTGCTCGCCTGGGTCGCCGACGGCACGGTGCGCCCCCATGTCGGGCGCGTCGTCGACCTCGCCGACGCTCCCGCCGCCCTCGACGACCACCAGCACCGCCGGTCCGTCGGCCGCACGGTCGTCCGGGTCGCCGACACCGCCTGACCAGGCGGGCTCCGCTACCGTGCGGGGCGTGGAGGACGGCGAGACGACGGGGCGCAGCGCGCGGGACCGAATGACCGCGGCCGCCTTCTCCCTGTTCGCGGAGCGGGGCTTCGACTCGACGACGATCGAGGACATCACGCGCCTCGCCGGCGTGGGCCGTACGACGTTCTTCCGCACGTTCGGCTCCAAGGAGGACGTGGTCTTCCCCGACCACGAGGACCTGCTCGCCCGCATCGAGGCGCGGCTCGCGGCCTCCGGGCCGGACTCGACCTGGGTGGCCCTGGGCGACGCCGCGGCGATCGTGCTCGAGCAGTACCTGGGCGAGGGCGAGGTCGCCCGCCTTCGCTACGGCCTGACCAGCGTCGTCCCCGCGCTGCGCGAGCGCGAGATCGCGAGCGCCCAGCGCTACCGACTGGTGTTCAAGCGCTTCCTGCGCGACCTGCTGGGCGACACCCCCCGCGACGCGCTGCGCGCCGACCTGATCGCGGCCGCCATCGTCACGGCCCACAACCACGTGCTGCTGCGGTGGCTGCGCGGCGAGACCAGCACCCCGCAGAAGGACCTCACCACCGCGCTCGGCGCGGTCACGGAGGCCTTCGGCGGCACGTCCAGTGAGGACGAGGGGACGACCGTGGTCGTCCTCCGGTCCGGGCAGGGCATCGAGACCCTGCTCCCCCGGCTACGGTCCGCGCTGAGCGACTCCCCCGACTGAGCGGGCCGAGCCGACCGGGGCGGCCGAGCGTCAGACGGCCTGCTGGATCCCGGCGAGGAGCTGGCGGGCCATCACGATGCGCTGGACCTGGTTGGTGCCCTCGTAGATCTGGGTGATCGTGGCAGGTACAGGCCCATTTCATTCAAGCAGTTGTCTCCCCGCCACTGAGGGTGAGAGCGATGTCGTAGATCATGTCCTCCTGGCCGCCCACCAGGCTCCGCTTCCCGCATTCGAGGAGCAGGTCACGCACGTCAACGCCGTGGCGCTGCGAGGCGAGCTCGGCATGCCGCAGGAACGACGAGTACACACCGGCGTAGCCCAGCGTGAGGGTCTCGCGGTCGACACGTACGGGACGGTCCTGCAGAGGCCTGACGATGTCGTCAGCGGCGTCCTGAAGCTTGAACAGGTCGCAGCCATGCTTGAAGTCCATGAGATCGGCGACGGCGATGAACGGCTCGATGGGGCAGTTCCCAGCACCGGCCCCGTGACCGGCCAGGGACGCGTCGACGCGGTACACGCCGTTCTCGACAGCCACCACAGAGTTCGCGACCGCGAGGGAGAGGTTCTCGTGGGCGTGAATGCCGATCTCGGTCTCCGGCTCGAGGATGTCACGGTAGGCCTTCACCCGCGCCACCACGTCGCTCATGGTGAGCCGGCCGCCTGAATCTGTGACATAGACGGCCTGGGCGCCGTACGACTCCATCTGCTTGGCCTGCGACGCCAGCTCCTCGGGCGGAGCCATGTGGGACAGCATCAGGAATCCGGAGACGTCCATGCCGAGCTCGCGTGCAGCGGCGATGTGCTGAGCAGACACGTCAGCCTCGGTGCAATGCGTGGCGACCCGCACCGACCGAACGCCAAGGTCGTACGCCTTCTTGAGCTCGTGGATCGTCCCCACCCCCGGCAGCAGCAAGGTCGTGAGGCGTGCCTTCTGGAGCACGGAGGCGGCGGCCTCGATCCACTCCCAGTCGGTGTGGCTCCCGGGGCCGTAGTTGAGCGAGGAGCCGGCCAGGCCATCGCCGTGGGCGACCTCGATGGCGTCCACGCCGGCGTCGTCGAGCGCGATGACGATGCGCTTGACGTCCTCGGGGGTGATGCGGTGCCGGACGGCGTGCATGCCGTCGCGCAGGGTGACGTCCTGGACGTAGATCGGGGTGCTCATGCGAGGACCTCCCGAGTCGCGTCCGCGGCGGCGATGCGCTCGGCCATCTGGACGGCTGCCGACGTCATGATGTCGAGGTTGCCGGCGTACGCGGGCAGGTAGTGCGCGGCGCCCTCGACCTCGAGGAACACCGAGACCTGGTGCGTCGGCCGAATGGCTCCCCTCTCGAGGAGAGTGTGGACGGGCTGGTCGTCTGGGATGGGCGCGATCTGCACCTTCTGCTTCAGTCGATAGCCAGGGACGTAGGCGGCGACGTCGGCGACCATCTTCTCCACCGAGTCGACGATCTGCGGGTGAGCGGTCTCGTCGGGCGCGATGACGAGTGCGAAGACGGTGTCGCGCATCATCAACGGCGGCTCCGCGGGGTTGAGGATGATGATGGCCTTGCCGCGCTGCGCGCCGCCGACCTGCGTGATGGCAGCGGACGTGGTCTCGGTGAACTCGTCGATGTTCGCCCGGGTGCCAGGGCCCGCGCTCTTCGACGCGATGCTCGCGACGATCTCCGCGTACGCGACAGGCACGACGCGCGAGACTGCGGCGACGACGGGAATCGTGGCCTGGCCGCCGCAGGTGACCATGTTGACGTTCGGAGCGTCGAGGTGGTCACGGATGTTGACCGCCGGGATGACGTAGGGGCCGATCGCGGCCGGAGTCAGGTCGATGAGCCGCTTGCCGAGCGGGCCAAGCTTCGCCGCGTTGGCCTCATGGCCTTTTGCGGACGTGGCATCGAAGATGATGTCGATGTCACCGAAGTCCGGCAGCGACATGAGCCCCTCCACGCCCTCGTGGGTCGTCTGGACGCCCATCCGCTTGGCGCGGGCGAGGCCGTCGGAGTCCGGGTCGATGCCGACCATGGCTCCCATCTCGAGGTGCTTGCTGCCGCGCAGAACCTTGATCATCAGGTCGGTGCCGATGTTGCCGGAGCCGATGATGGCAACCTTCGTCTTGCTCGTTGACGTCATGAGGTTCGTCCTTTCTCCTTCGAGCCCGGAGCGGAGGGGCCGAGCGCCAACGACACCGTCCCGAGTCCGGTGATGTCCGCGTGGACCTGAGCGCCGGGCTCGATGGGCTTCATGGGGCCGAGCGCCCCGGAGAGAATGACTTGGCCGGCGCGAAGTGGCTCGCCGAGGTCGCGGGCCTGCTGGGCGAGCCAGACGAGTGCGTTGATGGGGTCACCGAGGCAAGCGACGCCATTCCCGGTGGAGACCTCCTCGCCGTCGATGCTCATCCTCATCTCGACCTCCTTCGGGACGAACTCCTCAAGCGACTTCTTCTCCGTACCGAGGACGAATGCTCCGGCGGAGGCGTTGTCGGCGACGGTGTCGCCGAAGGAGATGTCCCACCCCGCGATGCGGCTACCGCACACCTCGAGCGCGGCCACCGCGTAGTCAACGGCTGCGCGTACCTGGCCGGCGTCCAGCGGGCCGTCAACGAGGTCGCCCTTGAGGACGAAAGCGACCTCCGCCTCGACCCGCGGCTGGAGGACCGCATCGGCCGGCAGCTCCTCGCCGTCGGCGTAGGCCATGTCCGAGAACAAGATGCCGAAGTCCGGCTGGTCGACGCCGAGCTGCGCCTGCACGGCGGGCGACGTGAGCCCGATCTTGCGACCCACCACCACGGCACCCGCAGCCAGGCGTACGTCGGAGTTGCGGCGTTGGACGGCATACGCGGCCTGGAGGCAGTCAGGACCGATGAGGTCACGTACGGGCGGACACGGCACGTGCGAGGCAGCTGCGTCGTGCAGACGGGTCGCTGCCTCGGCGACGCCATCGAGGGTGGTTCCGAGCTGGGTCATGTGGTCAATCGTGGAGGCCATCCCCCGCAGAAACCTACGGTCTGGTTCTGGTCACCGGAACTACCGTCGGAGCTGCTCCTGGCCCGCGTGCCGGCTCAGATGAGGCTGTCGCGGCGTGCCATCGTGGCGGCCACACCGGCCGCCGCGGCGTGAACGGCGCTGGCATGCTTCGCCGGTTGGAAGCGTCCGACGGGGCCGGCGACACTGATGCCGGCCAGAGCGAGGTCGTCAGCACCGAGGACCGGTGCGGCGACGCAGGTGATGCCGACTGCTGACTCTTCGAACTCGAAGGCGTAGCCGCGTTCGACGACCTCGTCGAGCTGGCGGCGCAGCACCGTTCGGTTGACGACGGTGCGGGGCGAGCAGCGCTTGAGCCGCTCGGCCAGAGCCTCTGCCTGGACGTCTGGCGGCGACCACGCCAGGAGAGCCTTACCGATGGCCGTGGCGTGCATGGGCATCCGACCCCCGACGCGCGAGGGCGCGTCGGCCTGGCGGTGGCCTCCCATCTTGGCGACGTAGACGACCTCGTGCCCTTCTCGCACTCCCAGGTGAACAGTCTCGTGCGTGCGCTCGTAAAGGTCCTCGAGGAACGGCGTGGCCACCTCGAGCAGGGTCCGCTCGACCGACGCGCGCATGCCGAGCTCGAACACGAGCCGTGACAGCCGGTAGCCGCCGACCGTCTTCTCCAGTAGCCGCGCTCCCACGAGGTCTGCTAGGAGACGGTGCAACGTCGACTTTGCCAGGCCGGTGCGGATGCGGAGCTCGGTGAAGCTCAGCTGGTTCTCCTCGACGGTGAAGGCGAGAAGTACCTGCATGGTCTTGCCCAGCACCGACGGCGGCGCAGCGGGAGCCGAGGTTTGCGGGTCAGCTCCAGAAGCGGTCATGACCTGGTTCCGGTCAGGCGGGCTCGTCGAGATCGTCGCGGAACAGCGCGACGGTCTCGACGATGTGGGACTGCATGGCGACGCGCGCCACCTCGCCGTTGCGGGAGCGGATGGCACTGCGGATGACGTCGTGATCGTGGTTGCGGTGGGAAAGAGCGTCCGAGAGGTGCTGGGCGCCGCCGATGGTGTTGATGAAGAAGTCGCTCATGTCCCACATGCGTTCGCTCAGCTCGGCCATGACGCGACTGTGGGCCATGTGGTGGATGACGAGGTGGAACTCGCGGTTCAAGAACCGGTAACCGCGCGAACGGGCCGTGGCATCGGCGGTGTGCTCGAGGTCGGCGATGCGCTGCCAGGTGGCGTCGAGCTCGGCGAGCTGTGCCTCGGTGCGACGCGTCGCCGCAGCGGCGGCGATCTCGCCCTCGAACCGACCGAACAGGTTGAAGAAGTCCAGGATCTCCTGGGACGTGTAGGCCGCGACCCGGCACCCGCTCTGGGGCACGATCTGGACGATGCCGATGGCCTCCAGACGACGCATAGCGTCCATGACAGGTTGCTTGGAGACGCCGAACTCGGCCTTGACCTCCTCGATGGAGATGCGCGACCCGGCTGGGTACTGGCCCGACAGGAGGCGCTCCTTGAGATCGTCGAGGACGACGGTTCCCAGGCGCTGACCCGTGCGGCGGACCGGTGGCTCGACCACGTTGTGACTCCTTCGACCTCGATGTGACTCACTCTAGGCGTTGGAACGCCCGCTCCTACGGTGCGACAAGTGGGTGCGCGGACAGTCGCAGGAACAGAAGAGCTGGATGACTCGATCAGGTCTGGACGACGGTGGTCATGGCGAAGCCGGCAATGAGCTCGCGGATCGGTCTGTAGTAGGAGTGGGTGACTTCGTAGGTGCCGGCGGCGGCCATGGCGGCGTACCCGGCGATCCAGGTGCGGACCTCGTGGGAGGAGTTGCCCGCGATGCGGGTCATCTCGTCGGGGTCGAACGAGTCGACCGGCGACAGGTCTCCGGAGGCGAGGATGCGCAGCAGCTCGCGGTCCCACTCCGGGGCGAGGTCCTGGATGTCGGCGGTACCGGCGGCGAAGTCGCGGGCGGCGTCGATGACGCGCTGCTGCCGGGCCGCTCGGGCCTCCTCCGGCAGTGGTTGCCCTTCGCCCATCAACATCGCCCGCTGCGCCTGGGTCGCGGTCGCAAGGCGCGGCACGGGTGGGTCGTGGGAGAGGCCGCCCGAGGAGATGAGAAGGACCTTTTCGTCCCACGCGGCCAGGTGCCTGCCGAGTGCCTCGCCCAGCTGCCGGACCCGCTTGACCGGGGTGAAGGGCGGAGCGACGGAGTTGACGAAGATGGGGATGAACGGCTTGGCGGTGATGTCGCCGTACACGATCTCGATCGGCTGGACGGTTCCGTGGTCGACCTCCATCTCCAGCGACACCGCGAGGTCGATGCCCTCGCCGATCACGGCCTCGGCCAGGCTGCGCGCCTTCGACTCCGGTACGTCGAGGCGGCCGGCCTGGGAGCCGTAGTCGCCGATGCTGGTGGCGGCGTACCCGACGCAGAAGGCGGGCATGAGGTTGTAGAAGAACCCGTTGTAGTGGTCCGGGGCGAGGTTGACGACGATGTCGGGGTCATAGTCGTGGACGAAGTCCTTCGCGGCGGCGAAGGTCTGGTCGAGCTCGGCCGTCACGTCGGCGTCGAGGTCGGCGAACTCCAGCAGCGGGCTGTGGCTCATGGCCAGGAGCGCGAGAGTCACGACGCGGCCTCCTCAGCGCTCTCAGCTGCGTCGGAGGGGTGGCGTGCGGCGGACACGCGGCCGAGGAGATGATCGAGGTGGATGCGGTTGAACGTCTCCGGCTTCTCGTACTGCGGCCAGTGGCCGGCCTCCTCGATGACCTCGAGGTAGCCGTTGGGGATGAGGGAGGCGATGCGCCGGCCTTCGTCGACCGGGCCGGAGGGGTCCTTGGTCGTCCACACGACCATGGCTTCGGCCTGGATCGAGCGCAGGTCGTCGTCGGTGATCATGTTCCGCTTGCGGGTCTCGAGGTCCTGCAGCGCCATGTTCATCTCGCACGCCTTGAGCCAGTCGGGCTGCTCGAAGATGGCTTGGCGGGTGCGGATGAGGTCGTCGGTGACCATGGTCGGGTCGGCCATCAGCCACTCCAGACGTGCCTTGACACGCTCCCACGACGGTTCCTTCGCCGCCTCCATCGAGAGCGTGTAGAGCCGCTCCATGACCTGTGGGTTGGCCATGGTGCCGCCCATCGTGTTCAGAACGATGCGGTCAACCCGCTCGGCGTGATCGGCGGCGTAGCGGGCAGTCACCCAGCCACCCAGGGACTCCCCGGAGAAGTGGGCCTTCTCAGCGCCGAGGGTGTCAAGCACGGCGGTGACCTGATCGACGTAGTGCTTGATCTCGAGGGGGTGGTCGGGCTTGGCGGAGTAGCCGTGGCCGATGAAGTCGATCGCCCACACGGAGAAGTGCTGGGCGTGCGCGGCGAGATTGCGGACGTACGCCTCGGCGTGGCCGGTGATGCCGTGCAGGAACAGCAGGACGGGCTTGGACTCATCTCCTGCGTGCAGGTAGCGGGTGCGGTAAGGGCCGGCCTGGAGAAAGCCCTGGGCGAACTCGACCTGGTTCAGGTCGTTCCAGACGCTCGCGTACGGGCGGGACTGTTCGGAAGTCTGCGGGGAGGACATGGAGGTGCTCCTGGTTCTTCGGTCGTGTGCGGTCGAGCGCTCGGGTCAGGACTGCGTGCTTCCCGCGGCACTCTCGGGGGCGTGGGAGGGGACAGTGATGTCGACCGAGCGGGTGGAGTACTGCTGGTGATCCTGCTGGCCACCCGGGCGACGCTCGGGGCCGTGCTCGGGTCGGTCCAGCACGGCGTCGAGGGCGGCCTCGAGGAGGGTGGTGGCCTCGTCGATGTCCCAGACCTCGGCGTTGTGTCGCCAGCCGATGTAGCCGTCAGGGCGGACCAGAAGGGCGCCGGCCTCGGGGATTTCACGAATCTGCTGCCAGTAGCCGTAGGGGTCGAGTGCGCCGGGTTCGCCGACGACGACGGTCTTGAGGAAGGGCAGCTCGAGCTTCGCGGCGGCGTCCTTCCATGCAGCGCCCGCGATGCCGGTCAGCAGCGTCATCTGTCCCTTGCCGGTGACGTCGAGGGTGGAGGTGCGTCGACCGTTGGTGTCGACGAGCCAGACGTGCGGGAGCTTCGCGCCGGGACGGGTGGTCGCTTGCAGGTACAACTCGGGGTGGCGCGGCCACTCCTCCTCACCAACAGTGTCGTCAGGGATGACCGCGGAGGAGGTGTAGCGCTGGTTGAGCTCGATGCCCTGGGCGTTGAACTCAGTGTTCTTCAGCTCGAGCGCCTCGTACAGGCGTGCGCGAAGTGCTTCACCTTCGGGGGTGGGAGCCTTGAGCTGGGTCAGGCCGGCGGTGACCGGATCCTCGGAGTCGTGGTCGAACCACTCACGCAGGCCGGCGTAGTCCTTGCGGGACTGGTTCGCCCTCGCGACGATCTGCTTCCCGACCGGCACCCGCTCGTCCGAGTACGACTCGAGCAGGCCGGGGCCGGCGTAGCCCTTGACCGCGAACGCGACCTTCCAGGCGAGGTTGAACGCGTCCTGCATGGAAGTGTTCGACCCCAGGCCGCTCGACGGCGGGTGACGGTGGACGGCGTCACCGCCACACAGGACACGGCCCTTGGAGTAGCTCTTGGCGTACTGCTGGTTCACGTACCAGACCGACTTGGTCATGACTTCGGGTTCGAGGCTCGGGTCGCCGACCAGGGTGCGGATCTGGTCGATGACCTTCTCGTCCGACAGGTCGGGCTCGCCCGCGGCCATGTCGAAGCCCCAGCCGGCGATCCACTCCTCCCACGGGCGGATGGCGCGCAGCAGGCCCATGCCGATCTCGCCGAACCCAGCGTGGGAGTTGAAGATCCAGTACAAGATGCTCGGCCGGTGCTCGACGTACTGGGTCAGGTTGGCGCGGAAGCGGATGTACGCCGTGCCTGCGCGGGCCAGCTCGCCCTCGAGGGGGAGGCCGAGCTGGTCGACGATGCGTGAGCGGGCGCCGTCGAAGCCGAGCAGGTAGCGGGCGCGCTGGGTGAACACCTCACCGGTGCGGCCGTCGCGGAACGTGACGGTGACGCCGTCGGCGTCCTGGGTGTGGTCGAGGTACTCGGTATTGAAGCTCAGCACGGCGCCGCGCGATGCTGCTGCATTCAGCAGGATGGGCTCCATCAGCGGCTGTGGGAGGTCGAGCATCGTGCACGGGCTGCCCTTGAGGTAGTCGCCGTGGCGCAGGTCCCCGGTACCCCACGTCTGCAGCCGCAAGATCTCCTCACCGGCCAGGCTGGTGGTGAAGAGCGTGTCGCCCATCTGGTCCCACGGCGTGGCCTGCTGCCGGGCGGTGTCCTCGATGCCGAGGTCGCGCAACACCTCCACTGCCCGCTGGTTGGTGATGTGCGCACGCGGGCCGTTCGCGACCCACGGGAACACGGTCGCGGCGTGCACACGCACCCCGTACGTGGCGAGCGCGGTTGCGGCGATGCCCCCGGCGGGGCCGAGGCCGACAACCACGACCTCGGTGTCGAAGCCGTCCGCGTCCGTGTGGAACGGCTCGAACATCGGCTCTGGATACGCATCCTGGACTGGAGTGCTCATGGGGACCTCGAAAGTCGGCAGCGTGCGATGCGCTGGTCGGGAAGAGCCCGATGCTGAGGCTCCAGCGACGCCCGAGTGATCGGCGTCACCTCCACTAGCATGCTAGTTGGCTCGCTTGGAAGTCAACCCTTGCGGACGAATTGGCCTCTTGGGCGCAGCTGGCATCCGGTTCAACAGACGCGAAACTGCTCCATTCGTGCAAATTTGCGAGCAAGGGTTGTGGTGGCGGTCACACGTGTGTCATCGTCCAACTAGAACGCTAGTAGGTCACACCACCCGCTCAGGAGAATCCATGGACCTCGACAAGGCCACCACCGCCTTTCTCGCCTGCCACTGGGAGAACGACGTCGTCGGAGCGGACGGCGCGTTCGCGCCGTTCTTCCGCGCCGAGATCGAGCGCCGCGGCGTCATCGACGTCGCCAAGCGCGTCATCGACGCCGCCCACAGCGCCGGCGCCCAGGTCGTCTACACCCGCGTCGCCTTCAAGGAAGGCCACGCCGACCTCGTCACCAACATCCCGCTCCTCGGCGTCGTCGCCCAGCAGGGCAGCCTGCTCGACAACACCCCGGCGACCGAGATCATCGACGAGCTCAAGCCCGAGGCCGGCGACTGGAACCTTGCGAACCCGAAGGTCTCCGCGTTCGCGTCCAGCAACCTCGACGAGCGCCTGCGCGCCTCCGGCATCGACACGGTCGTCATCTTCGGCGTCGCCACCAACATCTCGGTCGAGTCCACCGGCCGCTCCGCCGGCGACCTCGGCTACCGCGTCGTCGTCGTCGAGGACGCCTGCTCCGCCGCCGACCAGGCCACCCACGACGCCACCATCGCGTCCTTCGGGCTGCTCGGCGAGGTCGTATCCGCCGACGACGTCATCGCCGCTCTGGCCTGACGTCACACGGGTCCTGAATCAGGCCAAATCCACAAACACATCGCATCCCGGGGTCCGACACCCGCGGGCTAGATCAGCGCACCCTCCGCACCACCCGAACAGGAGACACCCATGTCCGACATGCTCGCCGCCCGCCTGCACAAGATCGGCGACCCCATGATGCTCGAGCGGGTCCCCGCCCCTGAGCCACGCCCGACCGACGTTGTTGTCCAGGTCACCGCCTGCAACATCGTCCCGAACCTCAAGAACGTCCTCGCCATCTACGCCGAGTGGTTCCCCTACCTCCCGCTCCCGCAGCTCCCCGCCATCTTCGGCCTCGACACCGCCGGCGTCGTCTCCCAGGTCGGCGAACGGGTCACCAATGTCAAGGTCGGCGACCGCGTCTACATCAACCCCGGCATCTCCTGTGGCGGCTGCCGCGCCTGCAAGCGCGGACAAGCGCCGAACTGCGACAAGTACACGTTCATGGGCTACTTCTCCTTCGGCAAGGACGGACAGGAGCTCTTCGACGCCTACCCCTACGGTGGACTCGGCGAGTACATGACGGCCCCGCAGGAGAACTGCATCAAGCTCCCCGACTCCGTCTCGTACGAGCAGGGTGCCCGGTTCGGCTACCTCGGCACCGCCTACTCCGCACTGAAGAAGGCGCAGGTCGGCCCCGGCAAGACCGTCCTCATCGACGGCGCGTCCGGCACCCTCGGCATCGGCGGGGTCCTCAACGCCCTCGCCATGGGCGCCACCAAGATCTTCGGCACCGGCCGCAACGCCGAGCTCCTCCAGGACGTGAAGGCGCTCGCGCCGGACCGCATCGAGGTCCACGCCGTCGGCGACGGCTCTCTGAAGGACTTCGTCCTCGAGCACAACGGCGGCGAAGGCGTCGACGCCGTGATCTCGACCCTCGGCCCGGGCTCCCCGAAGGAGACCCTCCTCGAAGCGCTCTCCACCCTCGCCCGCGGCGGAGTCCTCGTCGACATCGGCGGAATGATGGAGCATCCCGAGCTCGACCTGTTTCACATGATGTGCAGCCAGAACTCTGTCATCGGCAGCCTCTGGTTCACCAACGGCGAGTGTCAGGAGATGTCTGACCTCGCCGGCTCCGGCGCCCTCGACCTCTCCGTCCTCGAGCACCACGTGTTCCCGCTGGAGAAGATCAACGAAGCCCTCGACGACGGCCTCCCCGCCCGCCACGGCGGCTTCTCCAACTTCATCATCACCCCGGACCAGGCACTCTTGTCCTGACGACCCGCGCGAACCTGACATCGGCCCCGAGCCATCAGGGTCGGGGCCGACGTTTCGCCCGGTTCGTCTCACTCAAGGCGGACAGCCGGGAACAAGACCGAGCAAGTCGCACGGCGGGGCTACGTTGTCCGTGTGACCTGCGAGAACACGATCAGATCTGGGACTGGATCCCAGCGAGCAGCTGGCGGGCCATCACGATGCGCTGGACCTGGTTGGTGCCCTCGTAGATCTGGGTGATCTTGGCGTCGCGCATCATCCGCTCGACGGGGTAGTCGCGGGTGTAGCCGTAGCCACCGAGCACCTGGACCGCGTCGGTCGTGACCTCCATGGCCGCGTCGGAGGCGAAGCACTTGGCCGCGGCGCCGAAGAAGGTGAGGTCCGCGTCGCCGCGCTCGGACCGGCCGGCGGCGGCATACGTCAGCTGCCGGGCGGCCTCGACCTTCATGCCCATGTCGGCCAGCAGGAACTGCAGGCCCTGGTTGGAGCTGATCGGACGACCGAACTGCTCGCGCTCCTGGGCGTAGGCCAGCGCGTAGTCCAGGGCACCCTGAGCGACACCGACGGCCTGGGCGGCGATGGTGACCCGGGTGTGGTCGAGGGTGCGCATCGCGATCTCGAAGCCCTCGCCCTCGGCGCCGATCATCCGGTCGGCCGGGATCCGCACGTTGTCGAGGTAGACCTCGCAGGTCGGGCTGCCCTTGATGCCGAGCTTCTTCTCCGGCGCCCCGAAGGAGACGCCCTCGTCGGACTTCTCGACCACGAACGCCGAGATCCCCTTGGTCCGCTCGCCGGCGTCGGTCCGCGCCAGGACCGTGTAGTACTCCGAGACGCCGGCGTTGGAGATCCACCGCTTCACGCCGTTGAGCACCCAGTGGTCGCCGTCGCGCACGGCGGTCGTGCGCTGGTTGGCGGCATCGGAGCCGGCCTCGGGCTCGGAGAGGGCGTAGGAGAAGCCGCCCTCACCCCGAGCGAGCGCGCCGAGGTACGTGGCCTTGAGCTCCTCCGAGCCGCCGAGGATCACCGGCATCGAGCCCAGCTTGTTGACGGTCGGGATCAGCGAGGAGGACATGCACGCACGCGCGATCTCCTCGATCACGATCACCGTGGCCAGCGCATCAGCGCCCGCGCCGCCGTACTGCTCGGGGACGTGCGGTGCGTGGAAGTCGGTCTCGACCAGGGCCGCTGCAGCCTCGTGCGGGAAGCGGGCCTCCTCGTCGACGGCCGCCGCGAACGGCGCGATCTTGGACGCGGTCAGCTCCCGGACCGCGTGACGGATCGCCAGGTGCTCCTCGGACAGGCCGTACAGGGGGAAGTCGGACACGCGCGTCTCCTGCGTCGCTCCGGACCTGTGCGGACCGGATGGTACTGAGTACCATATCTTGGGCATTCCGTACCATCAAATCGAGAGCTCCCTCGTGAGCCCGTCACTCGACGGCAGTGACCCCGGGCTGCCCGGCGGCACCCTGGGTACCGCCCGCGCAACGGACGAGAGGAGCCACCATGACCGAGCACGAGAACGCCCCCCGCGACGCGGACGACGTCCCCGACGACGGGCAGCACGAGGATCCCGGCACCGCCGACGACGACACCTCGGACCCGGCCCGATCCGACGACGAGGGCCACGACTGGACGACCGAGGGCGGCGCGACTCCCCGCGGCCCGGCCACCGACGAGAGCGCCGCGTCGGGGCAGTGATCGAGCCTCAGAGCCAGGCCGTCGGCGTATCGATCGTGGTCCGGTCGAGGGTCGCCAGCAGGTCCAGCTGCGGAGCGGTGCGCGGGAGCTCGTAGCGGAAGAAGTACGCCGCTGCCGCACGCTTGCCGTCGTAGAAGTCACCGACGGCGTCGCCCGCCGCCAGCACCTGCTCGAGCCACATCCAGGCGACCACGGTGTGCCCCACCGCCTCCAGGTAGAGCGACGCGTTCGCCAGGCCGAGCTCGGGATCACCCGGGGCCCAGATCGTTCGGGTCACCTCGACGACGCGGTCGACGACGGCCGACAGCGCCGCCGCCTGCTCGCTGTCGCCGGCCCGCTCGATCGTGCTCCGGATCGCGCCCACCAGGGCGAGCAGACCCGCCCCGCCGTCCATGACGACCTTGCGCCCGAGGAGGTCCTGCGCCTGGATCCCGTGGGTGCCCTCGTGGATCGGGTTGAGGCGGTTGTCGCGGTAGTGCTGCTCGACGTCGTAGTCGCGCGTGTAGCCGTAGCCGCCGTGCACCTGGATCGCCAGGTCGTTGGCGGCGAGGCACCACTGGGACGGCCAGCTCTTCGCGATGGGCGTGAGGACCTCGAGCAGCAGGTGAGCGGCTGCCCGGGCGGCCGGGTCGGCAGCCGTCTTCTCCTCGTCGACGAGGCGGCTGCAGTAGAGGAGGAGGGCGAGCGCGCCCTCGACGTACGACTTCTGGGCGAGCAGCATCCGCTTCACGTCGGCGTGCTCGGCGATCGGCACCGGGGCGCCTCCCGTGCCGACCGGCCGGCCCTGGAGACGCTCCTTGGCGTAGCGCAGTGACTTGAGGTAGCCGGTGTAGCCCAGCGCGGTCGCGCCGAGGCCGACCCCGATCCGGGCCTCGTTCATCATGTGGAACATGGCCGCGAGGCCGCGGCCCTCCTCGCCCACGAGGTCGCCGACCGCACCGCCGCGCTCGCCGAAGTTGAGCAACGTGTTGGTGGTGCCGCGGAAGCCCATCTTGTGGTTGAGCCCGGCCAGCGTGACGTCGTTGCGGGTGCCGTCGGGGAGCACCTTCGGTACGACGAACAGGCTCAACCCCTTCACGCCCGCCGGCGCCCCGACGACCCGCGCCAGGACGAGGTGGACGATGTTCTCCGACAGCTCGTGCTCGCCGGCGGAGATCCACATCTTGTTGCCGAACAGCCGGTACGACCCGTCGGCCTGGGGCTCGGCCCGAGTGGTCACGTCCGCGAGCGACGAACCCGCGCCCGGCTCCGAGAGGCACATGGTGCCGAGGAACCGGCCCTCCAGCATCGGCCGCACCCACCTCTCGACCTGCTCGGGCGAGCCGTGCGCGAGCAGCAGGTTCGCGTTGGCCAGGGTCAGGAACGGGTAGCCCGACGTCCCGGCGTTGGCCGCCTGGAACCACGCCATCGCTGCACTGGCCACGGTGTGCGGCAGCTGCCCACCCCCGACCGCCTCGTCCATCGACGCCGTCATCAGCCCCGACCCGAAGTAGACCTCCAGGGCTCTCGCGACCTCGGGCACGAGGTGGACGCGCTCCCCGTCGAAGGTCGGCTCGTGGGCGTCGGCGAGCTTGTTGTGCGGTGCGAAGTGCTCGGTGGCGATCGTCTCGGCGAGCTCCAGCGCCGCGTCGAACGTCTCCCGCGAGTGCTCGGCGAACCTCTCGCGCGCGGTCAGCCGCTCGACGTCGATCCACTCGTAGAGGAGGAACTCAAGGTCACGGCGCGACAGGAGGAGCGACATGGCTCCAACCTAGAGCGCGGACCCCGGACGGCACTCCGCCGTGCTGGTCACCAGCCCCCGCAGCGCCCACCGGGCGACGGGCAGGTAGGGGAAGCAGACCAGCCACGGCAGGTGGATCCGGACCCATGCGGTGCTACCGCTGCCCTCGGGGTCGACGCCGTGCTCCATGTGCACGGCCGCCGCGCCCACGCCGACCCGCCATGACCAGCGGTGCGCCCCGTGGTCGACCTCGCCCACGCGGAACGGCACCCGCACGAACAGCGGTCCGTGCACGACGCCGCGCAGGCCCGGCTCCAGCACCGCCCGGTCCGTGGCGACCCGCGTGATCTGCGGAGCCCACGTCGGCCAGGCCGACGGCCGGGAGTAGCGGGCCCAGGCCTCGTCGACGGAGGCGGGCCCCGAGGCGGAGACCAGGACGGGCACGCGTCCATCCTGCCCTGCGGTCGTTAGTGTCGCTCCCATGGCGAAGAGCGCGGGGCCGCCGGTGCGGTGGCTCTTCGGGGACCAGCTCGGTCCGCACTTCCTCGACGACCATCGTGGCCCCGTGCTGATGGTCGAGTCGCGGGCCGTCCTCGCCCGTCGTCGCTTCCACCGCGCCAAGGCCCATCTCCTGCTCTCCGCGATGCGCCACCGGGCGCGCGAGCTCGGCGACCGGCTCACCTACGTGCGCGCCGACGGCGGGTACGCCGACGTGGTGCGGCAGCACGCCGCGGGTCCGCTCGAGGTGGTCCACCCGACGTCGTACGCCGCCTTGGGGCTGGTCACCCGCCTCGCCGAGCAGCTCGACCTGACGATCCACGATCCCCGCGGCTTCGCGACCTCGCGCGCCGACTTCGACCGGTGGGCGGCCGGCCGGAAGGGGCGGCTGCTGATGGAGGACTTCTATCGGCGCGCGCGTCTTGCGCACGGCGTGCTGCTCGACGGCGACGGTCCGGCCGGGGGTCGCTGGAACTTCGACCACGAGAACCGGGAGCCACCGCCCGCTGGTGCCGCCGGGCTCGGCCTCGCCGAGCCGTGGTGGCCCGAGGAGGACGAGGTCGACGAGGAGGTCCGAGCCGACCTCGACCGGTGGGAACGCGACGGTGCCGTCGCTTTCATCGGGCGCGACGGACCGCGGCGCTTCCCCGCGACCCGGCGGCAGGCACTCGCGGCGCTCGACCACTTCATCGCCCACCGGCTCCCGGCCTTCGGAGCGCACGAGGACGCGGTACTGGAGGGCGATCCGTGGATGGCGCACTCACTGGTGTCCGTGCCGCTGAACCTCGGTCTCCTCGAGCCGCTGGAGGTCGTGCACAAGGCGGAGGAGGCCTACCTTTCCGGAGCCGCGCCGATCGCTTCCGTCGAAGGCTTCGTGCGCCAGGTCATCGGTTGGCGCGACTACGTGTGGCACCTGTACTGGCACCTGGGCGAGCCCTACCGACGTCGCAACGAGCTCGCTGCCCGGGACCGGATCCCGCGCTGGTTCGCCGAGCTCGACGGCGCGGCCACGGACGCGCGCTGCCTGTCCCACACCCTCGACCAGGTGGCCGAGCACGGCTGGGTGCACCACATACCGCGACTGATGGTGCTCGGCTCCTACGCGATGCAGCGCGGCTGGTCGCCCACCCAGGTCACCGACTGGTTCCACCGCGCCTTCGTCGACGGCTACGACTGGGTCATGGTGCCCAACGTGGTCGGCATGTCCCAGCACGCCGACGGCGGCGTGCTGGCCACCAAGCCGTACACGTCGGGTGGGGCCTACCTCAACAAGATGACCGACCACTGCGGCTCCTGCCGCTTCGACCCCCGGAAGCGGGTCGGGGAAGACGCTTGTCCGTTCTCTGCCGGCTACTGGTGGTTCCTCGACCGCCACCGCGACCGGTTCGCCGGCAACCACCGCATGGCACAGGCGGTCCGCGGCCTCGACCGGCTCACCGACCTCGAGGAGCTCGTCACGCAGGAGGAAGCCCGGGGCAACCGAGCGCCGTGACGTCCGGGCCCGGAAAGCCAGAAGGCCGGACCCAGCGAGGGTCCGGCCTGTCCGCGATCTCCGTGAGAGATCAACCTGCGCGCCCGTAGGGATTCGAACCCCAAACCTTCTGATCCGTAGTCAGATGCTCTATCCGTTGAGCTACGGGCGCTCGCCGCCTTGCGAGCGACCGGTTGAGGATAGCCGAGGCGGGCTCCGGATGCCGAATCGCCCCGTGTGGGAACATGATCCGAACAGACACGACGCGCCCGGCGGGGCAGTCCGGGAGCACGCGAGAGCAGGAGGTCGTGGTGTCCGGCTTTGCGCCCGAGGACCGCGAGCTGTTCGAGCGTGCGGCCATCGAGCTCTACGACCTGATCGTCCAGGAGGGCGGGCTCGGTCCCGACGACGCGCGGCTCGCCGACGGCACCGACGCGAAGATCGCGCTCGACCTCCTCGCCGAGCTCAACCTGGTCCAGCTCGACCAGCGCGCCGGCACCTGGCGGGCCCTCGAACCGGCCAACGTGCAGTCGCGGGTGGTGACGCCGCTCAGCAACGAGGGCGCCCGGCTGCTCGACGAGTCCGCGCGCTGGGCCAAGGCCTTCCAGTCGCTCAACCACAGCTGGCGCCGGTCCCCCGTCGCCGAGACCTCCGGGGCGTTCACCTACCTCCACAACGAGGCGATCAGCCCCTACCTGACCGCGCTCATCGGCGATGCCGAGGAAGAGCTCCTCACCGCGCAGCCCCAGACCGGGCGCGACGCCCAGTCCATCGCGGCGGCGGCGCTCCGCGACACCCAGGCGCTCGAGCGCGGGATCTCGATGCGGACGCTCTACCAGCACAGCGCCCGGCGCAGCGCGATCACCCAGAAGTACGTCGCCGCGGTCACCGCCCGCGGCGCCGAGGTCCGGACGCTCGACGAGTTCTTCAACCGGATGATCGTGGTCGACCGCCGATCGGCGGTCATCCCCGCCGCCGACACCCTCGCGACGGCGGTCGTCGTCCGGGAACCGGCGGTCGTCGCCTACCTCATCGACGTGTTCGAGCGGGCGTGGGCACGAGGCCGGCCCTTCGTCAACGCCGAGGAGTCCGCGGTCAAGGAGATCGCCGCCGAGCAGCGGGCGATGACGATCCGGATGCTCATCGCGGGCCACAGCGACGCCGTCAGCGCCAAGCGCCTCGGCGTCAGCCCGCGCACCTACGCCGGCTACGTCGCCGACCTCAAGACCGAGTACGACGCCGACACCCGGTTCCAGCTCGGCTACACGATGGGCAGCACCGGGATCTCCGGCAACGAGAACGCCGAGCCTGCCGACGACGGGGGCTGACGAGCGGGAGCGTCAACGGGCAGCCCGAAAAAGGGCACGACCGCCGGCGTACCGGCGGTCCTGCCTGAGAAAGTCGTCAGATCAGCGGGCGACCGTGCGGCAGGCGCCGCCACAACCCCAGCTGGAGTCCAGCGCGTGCGATGACGGCGCTGCAACAGTGGTGAGTCCCACCGTCGCGACCGTCGCGGCGAGCACGATCGCGGCCCTCCGAACCATGTTCCTCATCTTCATTGCCCTCCGATTGTCGCGGCGACAAGGCCGCAGTCCCAAGACAGACAGTCAACTGTCGCTCACCACACAAACATTGGGCAAGCCAAAGAAGCAATGTCTGTTGCCGGACCTTTGCTTTCCGGAAGCGATAAGCCCCCGGCGAGCGTGCTCACCGGGGGCTGACGCGGAGGCGGAGGGATTTGAACCCTCGATGGGGTTGTAGCCCCAAACCCGCTTAGCAGGCGGGCGCCATAGACCGGACTAGGCGACGCCTCCCCGCTGACCGGCCGGGCCGGTCAGCGGACACAGGTTACAAGGCGCCGGCGGGACCAGCCGAATCGACCACCCCGTGGAGCGGCGGCTCAGCGGCCCGCGCGGGCCAGGGGGTCGCGGGCGGCGCGCGCGAACGCGTGCTTGTCGGGAGGCAGCAGCTCNCGCGAAGTCGTCCTTGTCGGCAGCCAGCAGCTCCATCGGGATGGTCGTCGAGCGACCGTCCTTCAGCCGCAGCACGACGCAGGGGACCTCCTGGGGCTGGGTGGCGACCGCGTCCTCGACCTCGCTCCACCGGGCCTCCTTGACGCCGGCGCCGCGCACCAGCCGCACCCGGTAGCCGGTCGCGCTCAGCCGGACGATGCTGACCCGCGTGCGCAGCCACCAGGCCACCGCGATCAGGCCGAGCAGCCCGGCCGCCAGGAGAACGACGAGGACGTCCGGACCGACCCCGACGGCCGCGACCACGACCGTGCAGGTCAGGACCACGATGGCGAACAGGATCAGGTAGGCGCCGACGAACCGGGCGACCACGAGGGGCGCCATCCGGTAGTCGACGGTTTCGCTGGGGAGAGCCACGCAGAGGGGGCGGGATTCGAACCCGCGGTAGGTCTCCCTACGACCGCTTTCAAGGCGGTTCCGATCGGCCACTCCGGCACCCCTCCTCGAGGACCCGGTCCAGGACCGGCCTCGGGGCGAGTCTAGAGAAGCCCTCCGTCGCGGCGGCAGTTGAGGGCGCGGCGACGCAAGTAGGCGCGCTCCTTGGCCGTCAGCCACGCGAGCCGGTCGCTGAGGACGTGGGCGTCGACGAGCAGCTCGGTCGCGGCCTCGTCGACGGTGTGGGCCCAGACCAGCACGTCACCGATGTCCTGGACCGAGGGCAGCAGGAGCCGGGCGGTCTCGCGGCGGACCCGGAGCTCCTCGCGCTCGGCCAGCACGCCGACCAGGGTGGGGCCGCGCTCGGCGTGGAGGCACTCGTGGAGGACCGTGCACCGCCGTTCCTCCCAGGTCAGGTCGGTGCGCAGGCTGATGACCTGCTCCTCGAACAGGGTGAAGCCGGCATCGGCGTCGTCCTCGGGGCGGTGCCAGCGCAGCTCCCAGCCGTGGAGGTCACGCAGGCGGCGCCACGGATGGATCACGCCGTGACGGTAGTCGCGGGGACCGCCACTACCCCTTGCCGGAGGACGGCTTGCCCGTCCGGGTTCGTGCGGCTCGCTTCTGCACCGGCGGCGGGGCGGCCTTGCGCGCGCGGCGCGCCGCCACCTCGTCGGCCTTGGCCCGGGCCCGCGCCTGGTCCTCGAGGGCGGCTGCCCAGCTCCCGGCCCCGACGTCGAGCGCCATCGCGATCCTGACGAACTGGTCGATGTGGACCAGGCGGGGGTCGGCGGTCGGGGAGAGGATGTTGGCCAAGGTGCTGCGCGGGATCCCCGTCAGCTGTGCCAGCGCCTCCTGCGTCAGGCCCGAGCCGGCGAAGCCCTCGCGGATCATCAGCACCGCGTCACGGTTGATCGGCATCGAGGCCTGCTCTCTCTGTCCCATCGGGCAACAGTATTCCAAGCTGAACACGTTGTCCCCTCCCCTTGAAGTTTGTTTCATGCTGAACTAGCGTCGAGGGCGTGTCCCAGAACGAACAGCGCAACGGCCCTGTCAACCGTGCTGCTGTCGCCGAGGTGCGTGCGCTCGTCGCTCAGCGCCGGATGAGCATCACGGAGCTGGCCGAGGCATCGGGGATCCCCCGGTCCACGCTGCACAGCAAGCTCGGCGGCCGCAGCGGCCTCACGGTCGCCGAGCTCGTGCAGCTCGCCATCGCGCTCGACGTCCCGGCCGCCGACCTGTTCAACGCAGCCGCGGCCGGCCTCGACGGCGAGGGGCACCCATAGATCGGGTCGGCGGTACGGGTCCGTCGACCACCACCCAAGGGGGAATGCACTGATGGTTCGAGCACAACGCGTCCGAGAGGTCACGCCCGTCGCACTCGCGGCGGCGGGAGCGGCCCTGTTCCTGGCGTCCAGTCCGGCGGCGATGGCCGCCACGGAGGACTGGAACTCCAAGACCGATCCGCTCATCGCCTGGGAGGACGGTTCACGCCAGGCCCTCGCGTTCGGCACGTCGTACACCAAGGAGGGCAGCCTGAAGAACCACACCAACTACAAGGACCCGCGCGCCGGCGGCGACAAGGTCTACACCGAGACCGAGTACGACGCGTACTGGCCCGGAGGCCAGGGCGGCACCTACAAGTGGAGCGGCCGCTACGGCATGGACCAGAGCGCCCGCGACAACAGCGGCTCGTGGGTCGACCAGTACGACGCCGACTACTACGCCGACATCGACGGCATCGAGAAGGGCCGGGTCTACTCCAAGGTCTGCGAGGACCAGAGCTGGAGCCCCGACCCCTGCAGCAAGAACCCGTTCATCACGTTCTCGCTGTGACCCTCGCCCTCACCGAGCTCCGGTGCACCTACCGCACCGGCGACCGGCCGGCCGTCAGCATCCCCTCGCTGGAGCTGGCGGGCGGGCCCGGC
>NZ_JACEFC010000056.1 GCF_014180715.1 Nocardioides stalactiti
CGCCTCACCCGCCGCGGCCGCGAGGTCGCAGCCGCGTGGAACCAGCGGGTCCGGGACGCGGTCACGGCGGCCGGCGTCGGGGTCGTCGGCGACCTGGACGACCTGCCGGACCAGCCGGCTCCCGACGCCCCGCGGATGCACCGACCGGAGCCGCACGAGCTGCTCGCCGCAGCGCGCACCGCCCGCGCCGGGCTGGTCGGGCTCGGCGCGACCGCGGGCCCGTCCGAGCCGGAGAGCGTGGAGGACGCCGTCGCGGGGCTGGCGGCGATGGTCCGCGAGGTCGCCGGGGTGGACCTGACCGCGGCCCGCCGCGCCCGGGGACGCGGCCGCTCCTGACGGCCGTTTGGCGCGGGTCCCCGCGCAACGACTAGGGTCCGCGACATGCCTCCGCGCTGGCTGGACCGCGACCGGCGTGACCGTCCGGCTCCCATCTACCTCCACATCGGTGGACCGAGCACCGGCACGACGTACCTCCAGCGGCTGATGACCGCCAACAAGGACGCCATGGCCAAGGCCGGCTTCCTGCTGCCGGGCCGGACCTGGCGCGACGTCGTCCTGGCCACGCACGACGCGCTCAGCCGCGGCCGGACCCAGGAGGCCGCGACCGACCTGGTCCGCGCGGCCGACGGCCACTGGGACGTGCTCGCGGAGGAGATGGTCGCCCACCGCGGCAAGGCCACCGTGCTGTCGATGGAGTTCCTCTGCTGGGCCAAGCCCGAGGCGGCGGCCCAGATCGTCGAGTCGCTCGCCGGGGCCGAGGTGCACGTCGTCCTCACCGTGCGCGACACCGCCGCCGTGCTGCGGTCGCAGTGGCAGACCAACTGCCGCAACGGCGCCGAGGTGCCGTTCCGCCGCCTCATCTGGGGGCTGCGCCGCACCGTCGAGGGCGACGGGCACCCCTCGTCGCGGCCGGAGCGGATGATCGACCGCGCCATGGGCGTCCCCCGGATGATCGAGACCTGGGTCCCGCTCGTGGGAGCCGACCGCTTCCACGTCGTCACCGTGCCGGTCGACAGCCCCGACCCGGACATGCTGTGGAAGCGGTTCGCGGGCGTCATCGGCATGAATCCCGGCAAGTGCCGCGAGCGATCGGTCGAGAGCAACGCCTCGCTGGGGCTCCCCTCCAGCGAGCTGATGCGGCTGCTCAACCTCGAGCTCGGTGAGGTCCCCCGCACCGAGTACCTGCGCACCATGAAGTCCCTGCTGGCCCGCGACATCCTCGGCGAGCGGGCCGCGGACGAGCGCAAGGTCACGCTCAACCGTCCCGGCAGGAACCTCTCGGCCCGGTGGAACGCCCGGATCCGCGAGGCGATCGCCGAGAGCGGCGTCGACCTCGTCGGCAGCCTCGACGACCTCCCGACCGCCAAGGTCGGCAAGGACGTGCCCGCCGAGCTCGACGTCCCGACCGACGAGGAGCTGCTCTTCGCGGCCTCGTGGGCACGCCGCGGGCTCGCGGAGGCGATCGTCTCCCTGGAGGAACGGATCGCGCGCCTGCGCGAGGAGCACGGGTACGGCGACGAGCCCCTGGTCCCGCACGACGACCAGGACGACTCGGACGGACCGGACGGTTCGGACGACGGGCCGGACGACGACCCCGAGGACGCCGGCCTCGACAAGTCCGAGCAGCTCGCCCGTCAGCTGAGCGACCGCACCCCGGAGGTCGGCCCGGCCCTCACCGAGATCATCGGCCTGGTCCGACAGGCGATGCCGCTCGGCGTCGAGCTCGCCGCGCTGCGCGCGCGGATCGCGGCGGACGCCGCGGACGCCGCGGACGCCTGAGCGGCTAGCGAGCCTCGAGCCGGCCGATGAACGCCGCGACCTCGGCGCGCACCTGCTCCTCGTCGAGCGCACGGTGCTCGAGGATCGTGTAGCGGTCCGGCCGGGTGGCCGGCGCGGCGAGCACGGCGGCGACGAACTGGTCGTCGGTGAGGCCGATCTCGCGCGGCGAGACCGCGAGCCCGTGCCGACCCAGGCAGCGGGCGATCTGGTCGAACCGAGCGTCGTCACCGCGCAGGTGGGTGGCGAAGAGGGCCCCGATCCCGGCGAGCTCGCCGTGGTTGGAGACGCCCGGATAGAGCTGGTCGATCGCGTGGATGATCTCGTGGCAGGCGCCGCTGCACGGCCGGGAGGTCCCGGCGACCGACATCGCCATCCCCGAGAGCACGAGCGCCTCGGCGAGCGCGATGAGGAAGTCGTCGTCGGCGATCGTGTCGGTGCGGTGGAGCACCGCCTCGGCCGCGGTCCGGGCGAAGGCGAGGGCCAGGCCGTCGACGGACTCGCCGCGCTCGCGCTGGGCGAGCAGCCAGTCGGCGATGGCCGAGAGGTTGCTGATCGCGTCGCCGATCCCGCCGCGGACCATCGCCGGCGGGGCGTTGCGGACGTAGTCGAGGTCGACCACGACCGCCAGCGGCAGCGCGACCCCGTAGGAGCCCTTTCCGTGGGCGTGCTCGAGCGAGGCCACCGGCGAGCAGATCCCGTCGTGGGCCAGGTTCGTCGCGACCGCGACCATCGGCAGCGCCGCACGGGTCGCGGCGTACTTCGCGACGTCGATGGTCTTGCCGCCACCGATCGCGACCACGGCGTCGTACCCCTGCTGGCCGAGGGCCTCCTGGAGCGCGCCGGCCGAGGCCAGGTTGGCCTCCCACACGTCGAACATCGTCGCGTTGGGCAGCGACGGACGGATCCGCTCCCAGATCTCCTGGCCGTGGCCGGTGCCGACGGCGACCATCACGGTGCCGCCGCTGGTGATCGCGCGCTCGTGGAGCAGCTGCGCGAGGTTGTCGACCGCGCCCGCCCGGATGTCCAGGTGCAGCGGGCTGGCCAGCATCCGCGCTAGTAGCGGCATGCGATCTCCCTGGCCTTGGCCAGGTCGTCGTGGTTGTCGACCTCGACCCACGCGGTGCCCGAGGGCAGCGGGGCTATGTCGATGCGGAGGCCGCGGTCGACCATCTCCTGGTAGCCGTCCTCGTAGTAGAGGTCGGGGTCGCGCTCGAACGTGGCCTGCAGCGCGTCCTTGAGGTGCGGGATCGCGGCCGGCTCGAGGAGCGTGGCGCCGATGTACTCGCCGTACGCCGTCGCGGGGTCCATCAGCTTCGTGATCCGGGTGAGCCCCAGGTCGTCGGAGACCTGGATCTTCATCTCCTCGTCGGCCAGCTTCTTCTCGGCGTCGATCGCGAGCAGCACGTCGGGGCCGCGGTGCTTGAGGAGCGTCTCCTCGACGGCGACCGGGTGCACGGTGTCGCCGTTGACCATGAGCACGCCGTCGGTCATGTGGTCGCACGCGAGCCACATCGAGTAGGCGTTGTTCCAGATCTCGGCCTTGTCGTTGTGCACGAGCGTGATGTCGACGCCGTACCGCTTCTCCAGCGCGGCCTTGCGCTCCTCGACGGCCCCGGCGGCGTAGCCGACCACGATGACCACGTCGCGCAGCTCGACGGCGGCCAGGTTGGCCAGCGCGATGTCGAGGATCGAACCGTCCTCTCCGTCGCGCACCGGCACGAGAGCCTTCGGCAGCGTGTCCGTGTACGGCCGCAGCCTTCGGCCGGCTCCGGCCGCCAACACCATCCCGATCACAAGCGATCCCTTCGAGAAACCCCAGTCCCCGCGCCTGCGAGGACGACGGGCAAGGCTATCCTGCCCGGCATGAACGACCGACTGCGCGAGGCCGGACGCAAGATCGGGAGGGTCGCTCCCGGCTCGACCCGTCAGGAGGTCGAGTCCCTCCGGGCTCGGGTGACCGAGCTCGAGGCCGAGGTGCAGGAGGCTCGGCGGCTCAACCGCCGGGTGGCGGAGCTCCTCGACATCGTCGAGGAGCTCCTCGTCCCGCTGACCCTCCGCGACGAGGAGAAGGTCCAAGCCTTCCTCGACGCCCACACGCTCACCCCCTGATCAGGCCTACCGAGACCGGAGCACCGCGCTGATGGCCAAGACCGTCTACCTGCACATCGGGCTGCCCAAGACCGGCACCACGTTCCTGCAGACCACCATGTGGGAGAACAAGCGCGCCCTGCGCAAGCAGGGGTTCCTCTACCCCGGCACCACCCGGATGGACCACTACCACGCCTCCCAGGAGGTCCGCGGGGCGTCGCCGGCGCGGATGGGTCGCAACGCCGGGGTCTGGAAGCGCCTCGTCGGCAAGCTCGCCGCGTGGGACGGCGACGGGCTGATCTCCCACGAGTTCCTCAGCATGGCGACGGCCGAGCAGGCCAAGGCCGCGGTCGCGGCCCTCGCCCCCGCCGACGTCCGCCTGGTCGTCACCGTCCGCTCCTACGTCCTCCAGTTCCCTGCCGTGTGGCAGGAGGCGCTCAAGATGAACTCCGACCTGGGGTTCGACGAGTTCATGGACCGGGCACTGGCGGACAAGCTCAAGGGCGGCTGGAGCTGGCAGTCCCAGGACATCCCCCAGGTGCTCGGCAACTGGGCGCAGGCCGTGCCGGCCGACAAGATCACCGTGGTCACGGTCCCGCCGCCGGGCGCCCCGCGCGGGCTGCTCTGGGAGCGCTGGAAGGAGGCCGTCGGGATCGACGACAGCGAGTTCGACCTCGACGTCAGCTATGCCAACGAGTCGCTCGGAGCGGCCCAGGCCGCCCTGCTGATGCGGGTCAAGCCGCACCTCTCCGGCCCGCTCGACGTCGGCACCGTGCGGCACCGCTGGGTCCGCAAGTACTTCGGTCACGAGGTGCTGGTCCCCCAGCGCGGCGAGCGCTTCGGCCCGCGGGCCCACCACGTCGAGGAGCTCGCGACCCGCTCGGCCGCGGCGAAGGACTGGGTCATCGCGCAGGGCTTCGGGGTCGTGGGTGACCTCGACGACCTGCTCTCGACGGCAGCCCCCGACGGCACCCACCCCAGCGACGTCCCCGACAGCGAGATCGTCGACGTGGCCGCGCGGGCGATCGAGCAGATGATCCGCGACGTCCGGGAGGTCACCGCCGAGCGCGACAAGCTGCGCGAGGAGCTGCGCCGCAAGGCCCGGCACCAGCCGGTGGGCGGCGCCCGGGCCGCGGCGGGACGTCTCAAGCGGGCGCTGGGCAGGTGACCGAGGCGAGCGGGCCGGTCCTCAAGGTCCACGACGCGCGCCTGGTGCTGCCGGCCGACCTCGAGCCGGGGTCGACGTACGACGTGCTCCTCAACGACCGCCACGTCTGGTCGGTCCAGCCCCAGAACGACACCAAGCCGGGGCGGGGCGGGCTGGTCGCGAAGTGGCCGGCGTCGTTGACGCGCCACCTCGTGGGGCAGGCCGAGGTCGTCATCCGCGAGCACCTCTCGGGAGCGGTCGTCGTCAGCGCCCACCACGTCTTCCGCGGCGAGACCGACAAGACCGTCGACGTCGTCGACCGGGCGGGCAACCCGCTCATCATCGACAAGTACGGCAAGCTGATCCGCCCGCTGTCGGCGGAGGGCACCGACACGCTCGACGAGCTCATGGACCAGGTCGAGGACCTCATCACGGCGATGCGCGAGAAGGCCGGCGTGCCGACGTTCATCGCCTACGGCACGCTGCTCGGCGCGGTGCGCAACGGTCAGCTGATCGGCCACGACAACGACCTCGACATCGCCTACGTGAGCGAGCACGACGACCCGGTCGACGTGATCCGCGAGGCCTACCGGATCGAGCGGGCGCTGCTCGCCGACGGCTGGTCGGTCCGGCGCGGGTCCGGCGCCCGCCTCAACGTGCGGATGCGGCTCTCGGACGACTCGGTGCGGTTCGTCGACGTCTTCACGGCCCACTGGGTCGAGGGCGTCCTCTACATCCCGCAGGACACCGGCTTCCGGCTCCCCAAGGAGACGATCCTGCCGCTGACCACCGTCGAGCTGCTGGGCCGCCAGGTCCCCGCGCCGGCGGACCACGAGACGCTGCTGGCGGCGACGTACGGCCCCGGCTGGCGGATGCCGGACCCGTCGTTCAAGTACGAGACGCCGCGCTGGCTCTCCCGCCGGATCGGCGGCTGGTTCGGCGGGCTGCGGACCCACCGCAAGCAGTGGGACATGTTCTACGGCGCCCACAAGTCGGCGCTGCCGACGAAGCCGTCGGCCTTCGCGCGTTGGGTCGCCGAGCACTACCCCAGCGACCGGCCGCTCCTCGACATCGGTGCGGGCAACGCCCGCGACGCGCGCTGGTTCGCCAAGAAGACGGGCCGCCCGGTCACCGCGATCGACTACACGGTCGGCGCGATGGTCCGCGCGCAGCGCCGGACGGGCGACGGCATCCCGCTGTCGTTCCAGCTCGTCAACCTCTACGACACCCGCGAGGTGATGGCCCTCGGCGTGCGGCTCAGCCGCGCCGAGCAGCCCGCCGACCTCTACGGCCGGTTCCTCCTGCACGCGCTGGAGGACCTGGGCCGCGACAACTTCTGGCGGCTGGCGTCGATGTCACTGCGCAGCGGCGGCCTGCTGTTCCTGGAGTTCCGCACCCACAAGGACCGCGGCCGCCCCAAGACCTTTCAGCAGGCCGGTCGCCGCTTCCTCAAGCCCGCCCAGGTCGTCGCCGAGATCGAGGCCCACGGCGGCCGGATCATCCACCAGGAGTCTGGCACCGGCCTCGCCCGGTTCCGCGACGAGGACCCGCACGTCTGCCGGATCGTCGCGGCCTGGAGCTAGCTGCGGCGCTGGCGGGCGTAGAGGGCCTCGGCCTCGTCGAGCTTGGCGCGGTGGAAGCGGCCGGCCTTGATCCGGAACTCCGGGTCGGCCGACGCCTCGGGGAGCTTCTCCAGGTCGGGGCCGGCGATCGCGAAGCCGGTGCCGAGCTCGGCGAGCGACGCGTGCTTGTTGGCGTAGTAGCCCTCGTCGATCGCGATCGCGACGCCGTCGGCGCCCATCGCTGCCGCGAGCTGGTGGAAGTGGTAGCGCGTCGTGATCCAGGTCTGGCCCGGCCGCCCCGGGAAGCCCTCGTGCCACAGCTGGACGAAGGACATGAAGTTCTCCGCCGGGATCAGGTCGGCGAGCAGCGCGGCAGCGCGGCCGTCGCGGTCGTGGCCGGGGATCGCCTCGAGGTAGCGCAGGGTGCGGCCCTCGAAGCGGCCGCTCTCGATCGCCTCGCGGACGGCGGCGACGATCCGGTCGAACACCTCGTCCTCGGCCAGGTCGCACTGGAGGCTGATCCAGACGTCACCGGGCTTGCCGGTCGGGTCGGGGCGGGCGCCGTGGCCCGGCAGCGAGGGCAGGCCGAGGAACGCGTCGTTGACGGCCAGCGGCACGCCCGCGAGCTCGGCGCTGGCGCTGTCACGGACGGTCGCGTGGTCGGCCGCAGCCAGATCCGCACGGATCCGCTCCGGGTCGATCGCGGGCACCAGACCCAGGCCGGTGGCGACGAACCGTGCGTCCGCCACCTCGGCGAGCCGGCGGCCGGCCCGCACCAGGCGGCCGTGGTGCATCCAGTTGCTGGTGACGTGGCCGCCGCCGACCATGTGCACGGTCGTCGCCCGGCGGGCCTCGATGAGCCCGAGGTCGAAGCGCGGCGAGCCGAGGTCGGTGATCAGCCGGTCGACGATCGCGTCACCCTCCTCGGGGTCGGCATCGATCGTCTCCCAGCTCACCCGCCACAGCAGGTTGGTGAACTTGGCCCGCGGGTGCAGTCCCTCGAAGAGGTACGACGCCAGACCGGGGTCCGGGCAGTCGAGCACGACGTCGCTCTCCGGCTGGCGCTGGGCCAGGAACCGGAGCCACGACGCGGCGATCAGCTCGTCCCCGAAATTGGGGTGGCCGGCGGTGGAGACCAGGTGGATGGTCGGCTGCTTCTCGTTCACGCTCCCGTGTGACACGCGGTCAACCTAGCAGGGGCCGATAACGGTCGCGGGACCAGTTAACCTCCCCACCAGCAGCACTTCCCTGCCACCCTGAACGGCCACTCCGCCGGCACCCTGACTGGGGGTTCCCTGTCCATGCGTCGCGTCGCCGCTCCGCTCGCGATCCTGCTCGCGATCCTGCTCCCGCTGACCCTCCGGCCGACCGCCGCGCCGGCCTCGGCCCCGGCCCCCGCGCCGGCCTCCGCCGACCGCTACGAACCCGGGGGCGGCCCGACGTTCAACGTGCCGAACCCGTGGGGCAACGCCGCCGAGAACACCCGCATCGTGCGCAAGGTAGAGGAGGCGTTCCGGCACGTACGGCGGACCGCCGACGACCCGCACCCGGTCATCCTCGTCACCGGCTACCTCTTCGACCGCAAGCTGAGCGCCGACGCCCTCATCGCCGCCTGCCGGCGCGGGGTGTCGGTCCGGGTGATCATCGACCGGGACGTGGTCGCCCGCCCGTTGCGCGAGCTCGTGACGATCCTCAACGCCGACAACGTGCGCGACCGCGACCGCAACGACGTCGCCGACAACGACGCGCGGGCCGGCCGCTGCAACCGGGCCCTCCCCTTCGACGAGGACGGCCTGCGACGTGGCGAGGGCGCGATCCCGCTGATGAGCGTCGAGGAGGCCCGGCGCAGCGTCAGCGAGCCGACCGGCCGCGAGGTCACCTGGGGCAGCGACGGCAGCTACGTCCTGCGCTGCTCAGGGTCGTGCCGCGGCGCCCGCGACGCCAACGTGCACTCGAAGTTCTATGCGATGTCGAACACCGGGTCGGCCCGCAACGTGGTCATGGTGTCCTCGTCCAACCTCAACGGCGGCGGGGCCAAGCTCGGCTGGAACGACCTGGTCGTGATGAAGAACCGGCCGGCGACCTTCGGGTTCCTCCGCGACGTCCACCGGCTGATGACGGCCCAGCGGCCGGCCGGCCGCGAGCTGCTCGAGCTGGTCGACGGGCCGTACACGACCCGCGTGTTCCCCATCGACGGCGCCAAGGCCAACGACCCGCTGCTCCGCGACCTGCGCAGGATCCGTTGCACGAGCGATCTCGGCCGGACCACCCTGCACATCCAGCAGTTCTGGTGGAACGGCCACCGCGGCAACTACCTCTGGGACAAGATCCGCCGGCTGGCGCGGGACGGCTGCGAGGTCCACATCATCATCGGCGCGGTCGACCGCCGCCTCGGGCGGAAGATGCGCGACGCCCGCCGCGCCGGTCTCGTCGACTTCTGGGACAGCCGGATCGACACCGACGACGACGGCTACGTCAACACCCGCACCCACATGAAGTCGATCGCGGTCCGCGGCACCTACGGCGACGACCGGCGCTACGCCGGCGTGTGGACCGGTACGGCGAACTGGTCCAACGGCTCCCTGACCCGGGGGGACGAGAACACGGTCAACATCGAGAGCCGCTCGCTCTGGCGGCGGTACGTCGACTACTGGCAGGTCGTGCGGAACCACTCCCACCGCTAGCCACGGAGCTGCCGCAGGTCAGCAGGTGCCGCAGCTCAGCAGACCAGCTCGCCGCGCACCCAGCAGCCCTTGCCGGTGACCTTGAACTCGGCGATGACCGGGCGGTGGTCGGAGGCCATGCCGGTCACGATCCGCTGGCTCATCGCGATGACGCGCCGGGTCGGCTTGAAGTGCACGTAGTCGATGAGCCGCTTGTCGAAGCCGTTGTCGAGCTCATGGGTGCCGGTGGCCGGCTCCCCCAGCTTGTAGTAGCTGGCCCGGTAGGCGCGGGTGCCGAGCGCGGCGTACGGGAAGATCGGGTCCTGGGCGACCTTGTCGTTGCGGTAGTTGACGTTGAAGTCGCCGGTGATGAACACCAGACCGCCGCCCTCCTCGGCCCGGATCTTGTCGACGACCCCGAGGAGCCCCGCCATCTGCTGGCCGTAGAGCCGGGTCCGGCGCCGGTTCTCGTTGCGGCCGCCGTCGGAGTCCTGGACGGTCGGGACGAAGTGGTTGTTGAGGATCCAGATCGTGCGCCCGGTCAGGTTGTCCCTCAGCCGCAACCGGACGACGTACTTGGCGTGCATCGTGGACGGGCCGGCACCGCGGTCACCGACGTAGGTCTCGGGCGCCACCTCGATCCAGTCGCGACCGAGGAAGGTGAACTTGTCCGAGCGCCACAGGATCGGCTGGCCGCCCGGCACTGCGGGCACCGGGATCCACCCGTCCCACAGACAGGTCTCGCAGTCCAGGAGCCGGGTCCGGACCCGCTCGCGACGCTCCCAGCTCGACATCTCCTGGAGCGCCACGATGTCCGGGCCCTCGGCGAGCAGCGCCTTGACGTCCCGGAAGGCCTGGCGGGTCGAGGACAACGCCGCGGTGTTGAACGAGGCGATCTTCACGACGCTCGCGACCGGGGCCGGGGTGGGGTCGGTCGGGTCGGCGGCCGCGCCGGCACGGGCTGTCGAGCTCAGCCCGAGGGCGAGCGCGCCGATGAGGAGGGGGACGCCGAAGCGAGCGAGCGACGGGTGTCGGTGATTCCGCACGGGAGATTTCCTCCTGATCGGCGTGTCGCTACCGGATGTGCGACCGCGGGTATGCCAGGGTGCGAGTTTCACATCAGTTACTTGCATCACGCAAGCCCCCTGCTGCCACAAGGGTCCCTCGTGGCACGCTGCTGACCCCTCCGAGCCATGCTCGAGGGGTCGAACGGTCTCCGGATCGGACCGCGGGTCAGGCGTTGCGGCGCGCCTTGGCGCGGCGGTAGGCCCCCCGCAGCCTGCGCAGCACCGGACGGTTCTCGGCCGCCTGGACCAGGGCGAACCTGACCGGCTTCTCCCGCGCCGTCGTGGTGAGGTCGTCAGCCCGCTGGAGGGCCGAGCGCCGCTCGTTGAGGACGACGAGCAGGTCGGCGATGGTCGCGACGCTCTCCTCGAGGAGGACGGCGTCGGGAGGGACGCTGTAGGCGGCCGCCCCGCCCACCTCCTCCGGCGGTACGACGGCGGGGACCAGGTCGTCGAGGTCGCCCACCACGTCGACGCCCAGCGCCTCGAGGCGCGCCACGATGTCGCGCGCCGCGGTGGCGGCGAACTCCTGGTCCTCGGCACCGAGCGCGAGGCGGGTGCCGGGCCGCGGCTCGAGGATCCGGTGGGCGAGCACGTTCTTGACCACGAGCGGGTAGGGGCCGGGCAGCGGCAACCGGTCCCCCAGCTCGAGGTTGACCCGGCGGAGCAGCTCGGCCTGCTCCGCGCCGAGGGAGGAGTTCGACCGCTCGAGCGCGGTGTCGAACGCGTGGGGCTCGAGCCCGAGCAGCCGGGCGAACCGGTCCCACAGGATCAGCGGGTCCGCACCGGAGGGCGGGATCGTCACGATGTGGATCCGCTCGGGCGGCAGGTCGACACCCCAGCGCTCCAGCACCCCGGCGTAGTCCTGGACCTGCCAGAACCAGCTCCGGCGGGCCTGGTCGCCGCGGACCTCCCCGACGAACGCGGCGAACGACGCCGACGAGCGGTGCTTGACGTGCTCCTGCCACTCGGCGCTGATCTGTCGGACGTGGTCGCGGGCGGTGACGACGACGTGCACCTCGGCCCGGTCGGCCAGCGAGGCGACGGCGCGCCGCGCCTGCTCGGCGCTGGCGCCGGCGAACAGCTCGTGGGAGATGAGGACGGTGCCGTCGGCGGCGAGCGCCTCGGCGACGAGCCGGTCCCACATCCCCCTCGCCCGCGGCGGATAGATCGGGTCGTCAGCGAGCCCGCGCAGGTCGAGGGTCGCGAGGTAGTGGTCGTTGAAGCGCTCGCCGGGCAGCAGCAGACCCTGCTCCGCGGCGGTGGCGCGCTGTCCCCAGAGGACGTCCTGGAGGAACGTGGTGCCGGTCTTGGGGCTGCCCACGTGGAGGAAGACCCGGGGTCGGTCACGGCCGGCCATCAGCTCGCTCCCCCGCCCGACGTCCGGGCGAGGCGGCGCCGCAGCCGCCCGCCGACGCGACGAGCGGTCGGCACCAGGCCCGGGTCCGGCTCGGGCTCCGGGGCCGCCCTCTCCACGAGCAGCTCGGCGATCGCGGCGATCGCGGCCGCGGTCTCCTCACCGGCGTCGACGGCGTCCGGGTCGATCCACGGGCCCTCGTCGCTGACGGGGACCAGCTCGGTCAGGTCGCCGTGGACCTGGTAGCCCCGCTTGGTGATCCGCCTGTTCTGGCGGGTCGCGATCTCGGCGAGCCGGTCCACCAGCTCCGGCGGGCACTGCGCGGGAGCGGACCGCTGGCCGGCGAGCACCGACTGGGCGAACTGCCGTTTCACGACCTTGCTGTAGGCGGGCTGCTGGATGCGGCCGTCGAGCACCTCGTTGAGCCGGCGCAGGACGGAGACCTGGACGGCGCCGAGGGTCTGGTTGGCCGTCGGCTCCGTCGAGGTCGGGTCGAACGCGCTCGCGTCGAACCCCACCGCGTCGCCGAAGCGGCGCCAGAGCACGTCGGGGGCCGCACCCGGCGGCGGACCGACGACCAGGTGCACGTTCTCGGGCGGCAGGTCGCGCGCCCACCGGTCGAAGATGCCGATGAGGTGCTGGTTGCGCCAGAACCCGTTCTGGCGCTCGAGCCCGACATTGGCGCAGAACGCCTCGAAGGTGACCGGGTTGCCGTTCTTGACCCGCTCCTGCCAGTCCGAGGACACCTGGCGGGCGAGGTCGCGCGCCGTCACGACCAGGTGGACGTCGAGGCCCTCGAGCGCGGCGAGGCCCTGCTCGACCTGCTCACGGCGCGCGGCCCCGAGCAGCTCGTGGCTCATGATCGTGGTGCCGGGGAAGGCCCGGGCCGCGTCGCACAGCCGTTGCCAGGTCCCCGCGAGCTCCTCCTCGCTGCGGCCCCAGAACGTGTAGGACTGGCGCAGCTCGATCGCCGCGTGGAACATCTCGAAGTGCCGGCGCCCCGCACAGGTCACGCCGAGGGCGTCGAGCTCCTCCTGGTGGCGCCACAGCGCCCGCTGCAGGAAGGTCGTGCCGCTCTTGGGGGTGCCGACGTGCAGCACCACCCGCTGGGTCGCCTCTGAGGTACCGGTCATGCTCATGTCGGGGCAGACTCTAGTGCCCGACCGGCCGAACGCCGGTCACCGACCGTAGACGTCGTACGGCAGCCGACGGGAGTGGTTGCGGATCTGCTTCCAGTCGTCCAGGTAGGCCTCGTAGGCGGCGCGGCCGGCGATGTTGAACGACGTCTCGTCGCTCATGGTGAGCGACCCGGTGACCCAGTTCTGGGAGCCCGTCCACACCCGGAAGGCGCTGCGGTCGCTGCCGACCGTGCCCCGGACGAGGACGTACTTGGCGTGGGTGCGCACCTCGTTCCAGCCGTCCTCGTCGAAGTCCCAGCGGCTGTCCCACAGCGAGATCAGCCTGCGCCGCGCCATGTCGCGCATCCGCTCGGCCAGCAACCGCGAGGGCGCGCCGTAGACGATCCGGACCTTGCAGCCCTCGCGGGCCAGGCTGGCGACCTCGTCGAGCAGGTAGTCGCCCCGCTTGCCCTTCCAGTAGAACATCGAGATGTCGATGTGGGTCCGGCCCAACGCGCTGCGGCAGCGGATCCGACGCAGGTCCTGGAGGGTCGGGTCGTTGCGGCGGCTCGCGTCGCGCATCGGGAAGAAGCGGGCGACGTACGGGCCGTCGGTGATCTGGACCTTCTCGCCGCTGTTGCGGACGTCGTCGGTCATCAGGCGGTGCATCGCCTTGAACCCGCGGTAGAGCTTCGGCCGGTTGCGGACGACGTACATGTCGTTCCAGCCCAGCCGGGCACCGCCGCGGTTGATGTTGGACGAGCTCACCATCACCACGCGCTCGGACTTCTTGGTGTTGGTGAACAGGTAGAACTTGCTGTGCATGTTGCCGCCCTTGCCGCGGCAGCTGCCCTCGCAGACCTTCACGTAGCTGCCGTCACGACCCCAGGTCACCGCGTCACGGCGCGGCGCCTGGACGCTGCGCACCGCCTGCCGCGGGGTGAAGAGCTCGAGCTCGGTGAGGTCGAGCTCCGCGCCCGGGTCGACCCGCAGCCCACCCTTGCTGCTGCGCAACGGCCGGTTGCACTTCCCGGCGCGCGGGTCGCGGTCGGCGACGCCGTCGCCGTCGCGGTCGGGCACGTTGTCGGCGTTGAGCGCGGTGATGAGGCGGCGCGACGGCTTGCTCTCGATGTCCTCGTCGATGATCACCCGGACCGCCACGCCGCGCTGGCACGCGGCGATGAGGGCGTCGACGGCCGTCTTGCGATCGAGCAGGTACGTCGAGATGTGGATGACCGGGCGCCGGTGCGCCCGCGTCCTCTCGATGTTCTTGATCGCCCGTTCGACCGTCTTCACGATCCGGTAGTTCTCGGCCTTGTCCCCGAACGGCCGGGGCACGTTGGCCACGACCCGGCCGCCCGGCTGCCGCTCGGGAGCGGCGGCGGTGGCAGGGACCAGCAGGAGGGTGAAGGGCAGGACGAACAGGAGCAGCAGCGATACGCGGCGCACGGATCTCCCCGGATGGACGGACTCGGACTCGTGTCTATCGACGTCCCAGCAGGCTAACCCACGACTCAGTTCTGGCCATGAATCCGCGCCGGGGTGCCGCGTCGAGTAACATTGGTCACTCACACCGTTGGAGGTGTCACGGAGGGGAACCGGGAGCAGTGGGCAAGCACGAACTACCGCGCCGCGCGCGATTGCTGCCCGTCCTCGGGATCATCGTCCTCGTCGCCGCGCTCCTGGCCGTCGGCCGGTTCGCGATGGCCAACAACGAGACGACCGCGACCGACGCCACCCGGCCGACCGCGCCCGCCGCCACCAGCGGCGACAAGGCCTCCGACGACGCCACCGACAAGGCGACCGGCGGTGCCAGCGAGGACAAGTCCGAGGTCAAGAAGGACAAGCCCAAGGACAAGGGCAAGGGCGGCGGCGGCAAGGACGGCTCCCCCGGCAAGTCCGGCAAGGAGCGGCGGATCTCGCTGCGCGAGCGGGTCCAGGCCGCGGCCGACGGCCTGTCGGCCGACGACGCGGTGTTCCGGCTCGCCAGCTTCAACGTGCTCGGCCACTCCCACACCAAGCCCGGCGGCAACAAGTGCTGCAAGTGGGCGCAGAGCGGTTCCCGGACGGCGTGGACCCTCCAGCTGATCCGCGGCAACAACATCAGTGTCGCGGGCCTCCAGGAGTTCGAGAAGGAGCAGTACCACCAGTTCATGTCGATGACCGGTGGCAGCTGGGCGGCCTATCCGGGCATGTCGATGGGCAACAACCCGGTCCGCAACTCGATCGCCTGGAACACCAGCATCTTCGAGCTGGTCGAGGCGCACACGATCCCGATCCCGTACTTCCACGGCAACCTGGTCCCGATGCCGTACATCCTGCTCAAGCACCGCGAGACCGGCCGGCTGGCGTGGTTCATCAACATCCACAACCCGGCCAGCGTCCGCGGCAACGCCCAGCACTGGCGGGACGCCGCGACCGCCAAGGAGATCGCGCTGATGAACGACCTCCAGGCGCCGGAGTCCCCCAACCAGCTCGGCATCCCGACGTTCCTCATGGGCGACTTCAACGAGAAGGCCGAGGCGTTCTGCCGGGTGACCGCGGGCGCCAACGCCCAGGCCGCCAACGGCGGCACGAGCTCCCCGTGCCAGCTGCCGTCCAACCACGGCATCGACTGGATCTTCGGCTCGACCCCCGGGGTGACCTTCTCCGGCTACGTCCGGATGGACGGCGGGCTGGTCAACCGGGCGAGCGACCACCCGATGATCTTCAGCGACGTCACCCTGACGGGCGAGGCACCCTACGTCGAGTAGCCGCTCCGCGGCTCGGGCTCAGGCCTCGTCGACGCCACCGCTGGCGAACGGGGCGCCCTCGGCGAAGTGCGGCTTGATCTTGTTGTCGTACATCGACAGCGCGGCGCCGATGGCCATGTGCATGTCGAGGTACTTGTAGGTGCCGAGGCGCCCGCCGAAGAGCACCATCGGCTCCTTCTTGGCCAGGTCGCGGTACTTGAGCAGCTTCTCGCGGTCCTCGGCGGTGTTGATCGGGTAGTACGGCTCGTCGCCCTCCTCGGCGAAGCGGCTGTACTCGCGGACGACGACCGTCTTGCCCTTGGTGTAGGAGTCGTTGCGCTCCGGGTGGAGGTGCTTGAACTCCAGCTCGCGGGTGAAGGGGACGTCGGGGTCGTTGGCGTTGACCACGCCGGTGCCCTGGTAGTCGTCGACGGGGAGGATCTCGGTCTTCAGGTCGACCGTGCGCCAGGACAGTCGGCCCTCGCTGTTGCCGAAGTACTCGTCGACCGGACCGGTGTAGACGATCGGGACCTTGCCCTTGTACTCGTCGGCGACGTCGAAGAAGTCGGTGTCGACGCGGACCTCGATGTTGGGGTGGTCGGCCATCCGCTCGAGCCACGCCGTGTAGCCGTCCTTGGGGAGGCCCTCGTACTTGTCGTTGAAGTAGCGGTTGTCGAAGTTGTAGCGGACCGGGAGGCGCGTGATGATCTCCGCGGCGAGCTCCGTGGGGTCGGTCTGCCACTGCTTGGCGGTGTAGCCCTTGATGAACGCCTCGTAGAGCGGACGCCCGATGAGGCTGATCGCCTTCTCCTCGAGGTTCTTGGCGTCCTTGGTGTCGATCTCGCTCGCCTGCTCGGCGATGAGCGCACGTGCCTCGTCCGGGGTGTGGCTCTTGCCGAAGAAGGTGTTGATGAGCGCCAGGTTCATCGGCAGCGAGTAGACCTGGCCCTCGAACTTGCCGAAGACGCGGTGCTGGTAGTTCGTGAACTCGGTGAACCGGTTGACGTACTCCCACACGCGCTCGTTGGAGGTGTGGAACAGGTGCGTGCCGTACTTGTGCACCTCGATGCCCGTCTCCGGCTCGAACTCGCTGTAGGCGTTGCCACCGAGGTGGTAGCGGCGCTCGAGGACCAGGACCTTGAGGTCGAGCTCGACGGCGCAGCGCTCCGCGATGGTGAGGCCGAAGAATCCGGAACCGACGACGAGCAGATCAGGCGTAGACACGATCGGGCATGTTACCGGCCACAGGCTGGGGGTGCCGCATCCAGCGGCGTCGGCGAATTATCCTGTCACCGTGAACTCCCCGTACGGCGGCGCCCTCCTCCCGGCCGCACGTCAGTTCTGGCTGGCGTGGGCGCTGGGCGGAGTCATGGCCGTGGCGATGGTCGTCCTCGCGGGTGTCGAGGGCCTCCCCATCCGCGATCCCGACGACGACTTCCTCCCCGGCTACGTTCGGATGCCCCTCATCGTCTTCGGCACGATCCTGCTCGACATCCTCCCGCGGATGGTCCACCGCGCCCGGCTCCGGGCGACCTGGTCGCCGCAGGCGCTCGGCGGGCTGTGGCGCGAGGTCGTGGCGGAGCGGTGGCCGGCCTCGCACTGGTGGTTCGCGATCAACGGGCTCATCGCCTGGTACCTCACCTACGCGACCTTCCGGAACATCAAGAGCATGGCACCGTTCGTCAACGGCGCCGACTGGGACGACACCGCAGCGGACATCGACCGCTTCCTCTTCGCCGGCCACGACCCGGCGGCCGTGCTGCACGAGTGGTTCGGCACCGGCCTGATGGCGCACCTGATGTCGGCCGTCTACGTCGTGTGGATCGTGCTCATCCCCACCTCGATCGCGATCGCCCTGGTGTGGACCCGGCACACGAGCGCCGGCTCCTGGTACGTCACGGCAGTGGCCGTCGACTGGTGCCTGGGCGCCCTGCTCTACGTCCTGCTCCCGACGCTCGGTCCGATCTATGCCGAGCCGGGCCAGTTCGCCGACCTCCCCCACACGTTCAACACCACGCTCCAGGAGGACCTCTGGACCGACCGGGTCGCGGTGATGTCCGACCCCGACGGCGCCGGGACCCTCCAGACGATCGCCGCCTTCGCGTCGCTGCACGTCGGGATCATGATGACGATCTGCCTGGTCGTCCGGCTGATCGGCTGGCCGCGGTGGCTCCAGCTCACCGCCTGGACCTTCCTCGGCCTCACCGTCCTCGCGACGGTGTACCTCGGCTGGCACTACGTCGTCGACGTGATCGGCGGCATCGCTCTCGGCACGTTCGCCGTGTGGGTGGCCGGCATCGCGACGGGCAACCGGACCGGCTGGCGGGTCCGGCTCAAGCCCGGGGAAGCGGAGTCGGGGGTGCCTTCATCCCCCGCGCATCCCGAAGCGCTCGTGTCACGTTCCGCGCCTCTGCCCGACCACCGCGCAGCGGACTGAGCAGCACCACCACCAGGGCGATCAGCCACGGCTTGAGCCGGACGGCGGCGTTCGCCCCGTAGCGGAAGTGCACCGCGAACAGGTTGCGGTACATGTAGTAGCCCTTCCAGCTGCTCAGGTCGTGCTGCTGGTCGAAGTCGAGCTGGCGGACGAGCACCGCGTCGCGGACGGCGAGGATCCGGAACCCGGCGCGCCGGGCCCGGATCGCGTAGTCGCAGTCGTCGTAGAAGATGAAGAAGCTGTCGTCGGGAAGGCCGATCTCCTCGACCACCCGGCGCCGGACGAGGAACCCCTCGAACGCGACGTTCTCGAGCTCGACGGTCGGCGGCATCGAGGCCCGGTCGGGGAAGGTGCTGACGACGCTGGCCGTCTTGGGCTTGATCACCCAGGGCCGGTCGAGGTCGAAGCGGGTCGCGGCGTACTCCGCGAGGTCGCCGCGCGGGTCCTCCCGGACGGCCATCAGGCAGTCCTCGTCGTACGACAGCAGGACGCCGAGGCACTCGGGCGCCGGTACGACGTCGTCGTCCATCAACCAGATCCGGTCGAAGCCCTGCTCGAAGGCGGCGCTGACCCCGGCCCGGAAGCCGCCGGCACCTCCGAGGTTGTCCGGGCTGGTCACCACCTGGAGGCCAGGCAGCGTGCTGGCGGCGAGCAGAGCGGCCGTCCCGTCGGTGCTCGCGTTGTCGACGACGATGACAGCCTCGGGTGCCGGGTCGAGCCGGGCCAGGCCGGCCAGCATGCCCTCGAGCAGAGCGACGCGGTTGTAGGTGACGACGACGATCGCCGTCGACTCCCGGGGAGGCGGCGTCATGACAGGTACCTCTCGTGCCCGCTGAAGTCGCCGCGCAGGCCGGCCGCAGCCGCCCGGGCGCTCATGACGATCCGACCCGGCTGCGGCTTGGTGAGGAGGTAGAACCACACCGTCTTGAGCCAGAAGAGCAGCACGTGCACCCAGCCGCGGTAGGCGCGCAGGTTGAGCGTGTTGTTGCGGGCCATGCAGTAGTGCTTGAGGTCGCTCGGTGTGTGGTTGTACGTCGTCCGCCCGAACATCATCGGCGTCCCGAGGTCGCCCACCGACGGGTGGTGCACGACGGCGTCGACGACGGTCGCGATCCGGGCGCCGGCGGCCTCGGCGCGCAGCCGGTACTCGTGGTCGTCGCCCCAGATGAAGAACTCCGCTCGCGGGTAGCCGATCCGCTCCACCAGGTCGCGGGTCACCAGCACCCCGTTGAACGGGATGACGATCCCGTCGAGCCGACCGCCGGTCGCCGCCGCCGAGGCCGCGGCGACGTCGTGGACGACCCGGGTGCCGCCGGGGAGGCGGATCGGGAACACCAGCCGCTGCGGGTCGGCCTCGTCGACGACGAGCGGCCCCCAGAAGTCGAGGTCGGGCTCGGCGAGCAGCCGGTCCAGGCAGCCAGGCGCCGGGATCCCGTCGTCGTCCATCAGCCAGACCAGGTCGGCGCCGTGCTCCTCGATCGCCTCGCGCAGGCCGCGGTGGAACCCGCCGGCTCCGCCGCTGTTGTGGTCGAGGGTGACGTGGCGGACGGCCGTGCTCGCCGCGGAGGTCTCGGACGGGCCGAGGGACCGCAGCCACTCCCCGGTGCCGTCGGTCGAGGCGTTGTCGACGACGAGGATCGAGTCCCGGAGCAGGGGCTCGGCCTCGAGCGCGCCGAGCAGCCGCTGCAGGAGGGGAAGGCGGTTGTAGGTCACCACCACCGCCATGATCCGCACGGCGGCCACCCTACGGGCTGGCGGCCGTCGGGCTGTACGCCGCTCCCGATAGCGTGGAGGCGTGGACACCGATTCCGTGCTCAGGCTCATGCAGGAGGTCGCGGAGCAGGTCATCAACCCCCGCTTCCGGTCGCTGGCCGACCACCAGGTCACCGAGAAGAACCCCGGGGACCTGGTGACGATCGCCGACCATGAGTCCGAGGAGCTCCTCACCGCGGCGCTCACCGCGGCCTTCCCCGACGCCGTCGTGCTCGGCGAGGAGGCCCACGCCCAGGAGCCCGCGCTGCTGGATCGGTTCAACGCGGCCGACCACGGCTTCACCGTCGACCCCGTCGACGGCACCAAGAACTTCGTCAACGGCTCGCCCGACCACGCCGTGATGATCGGCGAGGTCCGCGGCGGTGAGGTCGTCCGCGGCTGGATCTGGCAGCCGCAGCACGAGGCGGCCTACGTCGCCGAACGCGGCGCAGGCGCGTTCCTCAACGGCACCCGGCTCACGATGGCCGGGCCGGGCCTCGGCGAGGGCGCGGGGCCGCCGTACCGCACGGCACGCAGGGCGTGGGTCGGCCGCCAGCTGCCCGCTCTCGGCACGCTGGAGCTGACCTGGGCCTGCTGCGGCGTCGACTACCCGCACCTGATCGCCGGGGACGCTCGGGCGCTGGTCTACAACCACAGCAAGCCCTGGGACCACCTGGCCGGGTCGCTGCTGGTCCAGGAGGCCGGCGGCGTCATCGGCGGCCTCGACGGCTCGCCGTTCGCCGCGCAGGCGCTCGGCGGCGGGCTCGTGAGCGCTCCGGACAGGGCGACGTACGACGCCGTGGTCGCGGCACTCTCGGCGTGACGGGTCGCCGCTAGCAGGCAGCCGCGAGGTCGTCGGCCTGGTTGGCCGCGTAGCCCTCGCTGAGGGAGCCGATCGACCCTCCGGTGACCGACGCGTTCTTCTTGCGCTTCCTCGACGGCCCGTCGCCGTCGCCCTCGGCCCGGTCGATCGCCTCGTCGACCTTGTCGTGGATGAGGTCGATGTCCGGGTTGCCGGTGTTGACCAACGGCGGCACCAGGGAGAGCGTCGACATCTTCTGGCCGCGGGCCTTGAGGGCGAGGTCGATGAAGCGGTCGGCCTCGGACGGCGGCAGGTTGGTCGAGAACATGTCCGAGGACGCCTGGGCCAGGTCACCGAAGTTGGTGAGGACCGACTGCGGGCTGATCTGCTGGAGCATGGCGTTCATGACGCACTTCTGCCGGGCCATCCGTGAGTAGTCGTCGGACCCCTGACGGGCGCGGGCGAACCAGAGCGCCTCGAAGCCGTTGAGCTTCTGCTTCCCCGGCTGGATGTAGCCGGTCACGTCGTCGCCGAGGCCGCCGACGGGGATCGCCTGCCGCACGTTGAGCGTGACCCCGCCGACCGCGTCGACGAGCTGCTTGAAGCCGGCCAGGTTGACCATGGCCCAGTAGTTGATCGGGAGCCCGGTGATGCCCTCGACGGCCATCGCCGTGGCGTCGATGCCGGGGGTGTCGGAGTCGCCGAACAGGTCGGTGTGGTCCTCGGCCCAGGTGCTGACGCCGTTGAGGTAGCAGCCCTCGCAGTCGAAGCCGTCAGGGAACTCCTCGGCCATCACCGAGCCCTCCGCGAACGGGAAGTTCGCCATGTTGCGGGGCAGCCCGATGAGGATCGTCCGTCCGGTCTCGGCGTCGATCGAGGCGACGGTCATCGAGTCGGGACGCAGGCCCCAGCGACCGGCACCGGAGTCGCCGCCGAGGAGCAGCACGTTGTAGCGGCCGTCGTGGGCGTCGGTGACCTCGCCGTCGCCGAAGACGGCGATGACGAAGTCGCGGTGGATGCTGACCAGGTGGGCACCGAAGAGCAGGGTGCCGGCGACACCGAAGCAGAGCAGGCCGTTGAGGCCGACCACCGCGCGCCGGTGCTGGATGCGCAGGCTGAGCGGGCGACCGATCCGCCAGGCGTCGACGAACAGGGCAGCCCAGCCGACGGCGCCGGCGATGAGCGCGAGCCACAGCAGGAGCAGCAGGTCGATGTTGGTCGCGAGCCGGAACCCGACCCGGCGGTCGAGCAGCATCGCGAGGAGCAGCACCGCGCCCACGACGAGGGTCCCGACCCAGATCCGCAGGGCGATGAGGCCGACCCGCCGGTTACCGGCGACCAGCTGGGCCGAGCCCGGCGCGACGAGGGTCATCGCCATCAGCGCGAGCGCGCGCCGGAACCGCACCCGGGCAGCCCGTTCGGCGACGCTCGCCGAGCGGGCGTGGCCGGGGAGGGCCGTGAGGTCGACCATGCGGGCGTCTCTCCTGCTGGGGAAGGGAGCAGTGACCCGCCAAGTATCACCAGTCACACGGGTCACACCCGCGCGACACGCGGTCAGGCGGCGCCGAGCCGTGCGATCTCGTCGGCCGAAGCGTTGCCGCCCGTGCACATCACCGCGACCCGGCGGGGCCGGTCGGCAGCCGCGAGGAGACCGGCGAGCGAGGCGGCGCCGGCGCCCTCGGCGACGGTCTGCGCGTAGGACGCGAGCAGCCCGGCGGCCCGGTCGAGGTCGTCGTCGGAGACGAGCACGAAGTCGTCGAGGCCGGCGCGGAGGTGGGGAAGCGTCGAGGCGTAGCCGTTGGAGGTCGCCAGGCCGGACGCGCGGGTCGTCGCCGGCGCGCTCTCGACCACCCCGGAGCGCCACGACCGCCAGACCGCGGGGGCCGCGGAGGACTGGACCCCCACGACCCGGCACCCCGGCGCCAGGGCGTCGCGCACCAGGCATGCACCGACAGCGCCGGTGCCGCTGCCGACGGGGACGTAGACCGCGTCGAGGGCTGCTGCCTCCCGGAACAGCTCGAGGGCACCGGTCGCGTGACCGAGGATGATCCGCGGGTCGGTGGTGTCGACGTACGACGGCGCGCCCCGGCCGACGGCGATGCTGCGGGCGTGCGCGGCGGCCTCGCCGAGCGTGGCGCCGTGGATGACCACGTCGGCCCCGAGCGCCACCACGGCGTCGCGCTTGACCTGCGGCGAGCACCGCGGCATCACGATCGTGGCGTGCGTGCCGGCGAGTCGGGCGGCGAAGGCGACCGACTGAGCGTGGTTGCCGGTCGAGCAGGTGACCAGCCCGCGCGCCTCCTCGGCCGCGGTCAGCCGCGCCGCGAGGTGGACGCCGCCGCGCACCTTGAACGAGCCCGTGGGGAGCAGGTGCTCGTGCTTGACGAGGACCTCCGCGCCGACCGCGCGGTCGAGGAGCGGGTGGCGCACGAGCGGGGTCGCGGCGAGCTCACGGGCCACGATCGCGCCGGCGGACTCGATGGCGGACAAGGTCAGCTGGGGCACCTCCCCACTGTCGCTCCTCGACGACATATCGGTCCAATAGATCTTTTGACGCATAATCATCGACATGATCGATGTAAAGCGGCTCGAGGCCCTGGTGGCCCTCCACCGCACCGGCACCGTGTCGGCCGCTGCCGCGTCCCTGCACTACGGCCAGCCCACGATCTCCCACCACCTGCGCCGACTGGAGGTGGAGACGGGCAGCGTCCTCCTCCAGCGCGTCGGACGCGGGGTCCGGCTGACGCCCGACGGCGAGCGCCTCGCCCGGCGCGGGGAGGAGGTCCTGGCCCTGCTGGCCCGCGCCGAGGCCGAGCTCGCCGCGTCGACGAGCCTCCAGTCCGGCCAGGTCCGGCTGGCGGCCTTCCCGTCGGCGGCGGCGACCCTGGTGCCCGCTGCGGTCAGCCTCCTCGGCGCCCGCCACCCGGGCATCACCCTGGACCTGGTCGAGGCGGAGCCGCCCGAGGCGTTCGCGCTGCTGCGCAACGGCGGGGCCGACGTCGCGCTGACGTTCGGTTATCCCGGCCAGGCCGAGCCCGACGGCGTCACCGCCGTCACCGTCGCCGAGGACCCGCTCTTCCTGGTCGCGGCCCGTGGGCTCGACCTCGGCGACGGCCCGCTCGACCTGGGCCGACTGGCCGGGACCCGGTGGGTCACCGGGTGCGAGCGCTGCCGTGGCGAGCTGCTGGCGCTCTGCGACCAGGCCGGCTTCACCCCCGAGATCGCNGCTCTGCGACCAGGCCGGCTTCACCCCCGAGATCGCCTTCGCCAGCGACGACTACGTCGCCGTCCAATCCCTCGTCGCCAGTGGACTCGGCGTCACCGTGCTGCCGGGCCTCGCACTGCGCGCCCACCGCCACCCCGACGTCGTACGACGGCTGGTGCCCGGCGCCGCGCGCCGGATCCAGGTGACGACCTACGGCGCGCCCCCGCTGCCGGCGACGGTCGCGGCCGTCGCCGCGGTGCTGACCGAGGTGGCGACGGACGGGGCCTAGTGCAGGTCCTCAGTGGCCGGAGCGGCCGGCCTCGATCTCGGCGCGCTTCGCGAGCCGGTGGGCACGCCGGATGTCGGCCTCGCGCATCCGGCGTTCGTCGGCCGGGGTCTCGGGGGTGAGGGGCGGGACCTGACGGGCCGCACCGGCACCGTCGATCGCGACGAAGACGAAGTAGGCCGACCCGACGTGGAGCCCGTCGGTCGTGGCGTCGTCCCAGGGCTGGGTCTCGATCCGCACGCCGATCTCCATCGAGGAGCGGCCCGCCCAGTTGATCTGGGCGAAGACGCGCACGATGTCGCCGACCCGCACCGGCTCGAGGAACGCCATCTCGTCGAGGGCCGCCGTCACCGCCGGGCCGCCGCTGTGGCGTTGGGCGACGACCCCGGCCGCGGAGTCGGCCAGCTTCACGATCTCGCCGCCGTGGATGTTGCCCAGCAGGTTGGCCTGCGAGCGTGCGGTCACCTGGGCCAGCTCGATGCGGGAGTAGCGGGGGGTGCGGGCCTCGAACACGTTCTCCACGGACCAGACGGTAGCGTCGTTCCTCATGGCAGAGGGCCCCAGCGGCACGCCGGGTGGTTCCGGCGGCAATTCCGACCGCGACTTCGACTGGATGTACGGCGACCGAGCCGGCGGACCGACGCCGGAGCGGCCCGAGCCGACCCGGCGGATCCCGACCCAGCCACGACACCAGCCGGCGCCCTATCAAGCGCCCTACCAAGCGCCCTACCCACCTCCGTACCAGCCGCCGGCGGCTCCTCCTCCGGGGCGCTCCGGCCGGTCGATCTGGTCGCGCCCCAAGACCTGGGTCGTCCTGGTCCTGGTGATGGTGCTGCTCTGGGTGGTCTACCTGGTCGCCGTCCCGCTGTGGACCTGGTCACGGGTCGACAAGATCGCGTTCGAGCCCGACGGTGACCGGCCCGACGACCAGCCCGGCACCACCTACCTGATGGTCGGCAACGACTCCCGCGCCAACCTCAGCGAGGAGGAGCGCAAGAAGTTCAACACGGGCAACCCCTCCAGCAGCCTCGCCGACACGATCCTCATGCTGCACACCGGCTCGGGTGGCCCCGACGTGCTGCTGTCGTTCCCGCGGGACTGGATCGTCGACGGCCGCAAGATCAACGGCTACTGGGACCCGGGCGACCCCACCGCGCTGGTGAAGGCACTGGAGGAGCAGACCGGGATCCGGATCGACGAGTACGTCGAGATCGGCCTCGGCGGGGTCGCCGGCGTCGTCGACGCCGTCGGCGGGATCGAGATCTGCCCCAAGGAGAAGATCAAGGACCCCAAGGCCGGCCTCAACATCAAGAAGAAGGGCTGTCAGGAGGCGGACGGCGAGGTCGCGCTCGCCTACGCCCGGACCCGCGCCACGACACTGGGCGACCTGGACCGGGTCGGCCGCCAGCGCGAGGTGGTGGCCGCGATCGGCACGAAGGTCCTCTCGCCCTGGTCGGTGGTCAACCCGATCCGCTACTGGCGGCTCAACCAGGCCGTCCCGGCCTTCTTCGCGTTCGGCGAGGGCACCGGCCCGATCGCGATCGCGAAGTGGGCACTGGCCATCGGCAAGGTCGGCAGCGACGGGTTGACGTGCACGATGCCGGTCACCGACGGCTCGGCGAACACCCTCGACGAGGAGCGCGGGCGCCCCCTCTTCGACGCGATCATCGAGGATCGCACCGACGACATCACCAAGAAGCAGTGCACCAAGGCAGGAGTGGCAGGCAGTTGAGCACCTACGAGACCCTCGAGTGGACCGTCGACGAGGACGGTGTCGCCCTCCTCACGCTGCACCGGCCGGACGCGCTCAACGCGTTCGACCTGACGATGGCCCGCGAGCTGGAGCAGGTGTTCCTCACCGACGCTCGTGACGACGCCGTCCGTGCGGTCGTGGTGACCGGCTCGGGCCGGGCGTTCTGCGCCGGCATGGACCTCTCCGCCGACGGCAACGTCTTCGGCCTCGACGAGACCCTCTCCCCCACCCCGGAGGAGTTCCGGGCGGCCTACGACCAGGCGCCGTACGACACCGGGATCCGGGACACGGGCGGCAAGGTGACGCTCGCGATCCACGCGCTCCCCAAGCCGGTCATCGCCGCGATCAACGGACCGGCGGTCGGCATCGGCGCCACGATGACGCTCGCGATGGACATCCGACTGGCGTCGTCGAAGGCGCGGATCGGCTTCGTGTTCGGCCGCCTCGGGATCGTCCCGGAGGCGTGCTCGACCTGGTTCCTGCCGCGCATCGTCGGCATCCAGCAGGCGCTGGAGTGGGTCTACTCCGCCGACATCCTCACCGCGGAGCAGGCGCTCGCCGGCCGACTGGTCCGCAGCCTGCACGAGCCCGACGACCTGCTGCCGACGGCGCTCGACCTGGCGCGCTCGTTCGTCAAGGACCGGTCCCCGGTCGCGCTGGCGCTGGCCAAGCAGATGCTCTACCGCAACGGCGCGGCGGACCACCCGCTCGAGGCGCACCTGTCGGACTCGCTGGCGATGTACTGGACGTCCGTCGCGGACGGCAAGGAGGGCGTCGCCGCGTTCCTGGGCAAGCGCTCGCCCGAGTTCACGGGCCGGTCGTCGGACCTGCCGGCGATCTACCCGGCCTGAACGACCTGCCTGACCGGGGCGGTGTGAGGGAGTCCCTCACATCGCCATGAAGAGGATCTCTTCGCGCGAGTACTCGCGACCCGGGTGCTCGGCTGCGAGGTGCTCCTGCACCTTCTGGACCAGGTCGTCGTCGTCCTCACCACGGATCGTGGTGGCACAGGGACAGCGCAGCGACGGCATCGGCAGATCTCAGGCCGGGACGGCGGCCGAACGGCGGCGGGAGTAGACGACCGCACCGGCGCCTCCTCCGACCAGGCCGACGCCGAGGAGCAGCCACAGCATGGCCGGGCCACCGGTGTCGGGAAGCAGTCCGTCGGGGCCGTTGTCGTTGTCGTCCGGCCCGTTGTTGTCGGTGGCGTTGTCGACGGCGAAGAGCGCGTTGACCCGGCACCGCAGGAAGCTGTCGTCGCTCGGACGGAAGCGAGTGGTGACCTCGTACTTCTCGTCGTCCGGGAGCGCCGGGCCGACGATCCTCTTCACGCCGCCGCTGTAGGCGACGGTCTTGGAGAAGAGCGACTTGCCACCGGGGACAGCGAGGATCTCCACGTCGATCTCACCGGTCGGCGGCGTCGGCGTGTTGGACGCGACGGACACCCGGATGACCACGCGGTCTCCCGGCTCGACGACCGACGGCACCTCGACCGAGCACTCGGTCTCGGCGGACGGCGAGTAGGGATCGGGCGCAGCC